>URAD01000003.1 GCA_900545745.1 uncultured Collinsella sp. | reverse complement strand
GCGGTACGCGAGCTGGGTTCAGAACGTCGTGAGACAGTTCGGTCCCTATCCTCCGTGGGCGCAGGAGAATCGATGGAGGCTGCCCCCAGTACGAGAGGACCGGGGTGGACGCACCTCCGGTGAACCGGTTGTCGACCAACGGCACGGCCGGGTAGCCGCGTGCGGCGCGGATAACCGCTGAAGGCATCTAAGCGGGAAGCCGTTCCAGGGATTAGTTCTCCTTCCGGTAAGGGCCCAGGTAGACTACCTGGTCGATAGACGGCAGGTGCAAGGACGGCGACGTCCTCAGCCGAGCCGCACTAATCGCCCGAGCTCTTCCGGAACCGCACCTCGCGGCCCGCGGGACATGCGCTCTTAGGCGCGGTCCGGGCACGAGGATGCCCCCGAGTCACCTCCCCTATGCGCCATGCGGCCCCCAGGGCACGTGAGTAGACACCGGACACCGTAACGGTGGGCGCCGCCCACCGGTCAGCGGCCAGAGCATGGGGGGCACGCCCGGTCCCGTTCCGAACCCGGAAGCTAAGCCCCATCGCGCCGAGAGTACTGCGGGGTCAGCCCGTGGGAGGCCAGGGCGCCGCTGACCGGTGGACGGCACCGAGCCGTACGCTTGAACTGAGAAGGGGGAGGCCTCGCGGCCTCCCCCTTTTTGCGTTATATACATGTTGTGCTTTGGGACCTAGCTTCCCCGTATGCGCTCTTACTGTTTGGCTGTTTTTTGAGTCCATCTAGTTTATTTGAGCGATAATTACTCGCATTGGCGTTAGGGAGGGCTTGATGTTTACCGTATTTGTCTTGGGCAATATTGCTTCGGGTAAGTCGACTGCCTGCCGCTATTTCGAATCTCGTGGCGCTATGCTTATCGATCTGGATGAGCTTGCAAAATCGCTGTATGTGCCGGGCTCTGATATCGTCAATGCTCTCGCGGATGAATTCGGTTGGGACATTTTGGATGAGGAAGGCGGCATTCGCCGCAGTATCCTCGCTTCTCGAGCTTTCGCTTCTCCTGATTCGGTCGCACGGCTCAATGGCATCGTGCATCCCGTTCTGATTGAACAGCTTTCGCTTAGGATTCTCGATCCGGTTTGTTGTACGGTTTCATCTCCCCGTTATCCCTTTGCGGTGGTCGAGGTTTCAGCTCCGACTGGTTTTGAGGATGCATTTGGCTTGGCTGATGAAATTCTGGTCATTAGCGCCCCTTTGTCAGTTCGTCGCGAGCGCGCTATTCAACGTGGCATGGAGCCATCTGATTTCGATGCCCGTTCTGCTTGCCAGCCCGATGAGTCTGCGCTGTGCAATCTCGCTACAACGGTGATTGATAATTCGGCAGCCGATAATTCGCTCTTTGAGCAGCTTGACTCATGGCTTGCATGCCACGGGTTTATAGATACTCCGGATAAGGAGGAGGCCGATGCCTAAGGCACGTTTCTTTACGTGGTATCGCATGGCGCCACTTGCCGTTGTGTTCGTCTTCGGCCTTATTTCGCTCGTCTACTCGTGTGCTCCTGCCGCTTTCTTTAAGCCGCTGTATCCGATTGACTACGAGGCGTATGTAAAGCAATCCAGTATTTCGCATAATCTGGATCCGTATCTGGTGTGCGCTGTCATTAAGTCGGAATCGAATTGGGATCCCGAGGCCGAGTCGAATCAGGGTGCTCAGGGATTGATGCAGCTGATGCCCGAGACTGCCCAGGACATGATCGCCAAGGGCCTTGTCGACGGAGGGGAGTATTCGGTCGACAATCTTAACGATCCGGCTACGAATATCGAGTTTGGCTGCGCATACCTCTCGTATCTTCTCGCCTATTTCAACGGGTCGACGGATAGTGCCATCGCCGCCTATAACGCCGGTATGGGCAATGTCGACGGATGGGCGCAGCAGAACACGTCGCTCCATAATGCGATTACCTTCCCTGAAACTCAGGCTTATCTGATTCGCGTCAATAATGCCTGGGTTCGATATAAGACTCTCTATCCCGATCGGTTCGTATAGGACTAAGCCCACCGCCTGCGTATACTGCAGATGTACGAGTTAGGAGTATCCATGGCGGAATTTGAAGTAGAACGCGTTGGTGGTGAACTTAAGCGCTTTGGCGTTGAGGGCGCTGATGTGCCGTTTAAGGTCGTGTCTCCATACGAGCCCGCTGGTTCCCAGCCTAAGGCCATTGAGTCACTTGTGCGGGGCGTGAGGGACGGAGACCGCTATCAGGTTTTGCTGGGCGTGACTGGTTCGGGCAAGACCTTCACGATGGCAAAGACTATTGAGGCCCTGGGAAAGCCGACGCTGGTCATGGCCCCCAATAAAACGCTCGCTGCTCAGCTTGCGAGCGAGCTCAAAGAGTTCTTTCCCAACAACGCTGTGGTCTACTTCGTCTCGTACTACGACTACTATCAGCCCGAGGCGTATGTGCCGCAAAGCGATACATATATCGAGAAAGACTCCTCGATTAACGAAGAGGTCGAGATGCTGCGCCATCAGGCGACCGCGTCACTGCTCTCTCGACGTGATGTGATCGTTGTCGCATCGGTCTCGTGTATCTATGGCATTGGCTCTCCTGAGGACTATGCGGGTCTGGCTCCAAACGTCGACAAGAAGGTGCCGCTCGAGCGCGATGACTTTATCCATGCACTTATCGACATTCAATATGATCGCAATGACTATGACCTGGCACGTGGCACGTTCCGCGTGCGCGGCGATGTTGTTGACGTGTATCCGCCTTATGCCGAGCATCCGTTGCGGTTTGAGTTCTTTGGCGACGAGGTCGAGCTGATTGCCGAGATCGATGAGGTCACCGGTGAGATGCTTCGTGAGTACGAGGCCATTCCCGTATGGCCGGCATCGCACTACGTGACCGAGAAGCCGAAGGTCAAGGCGGCTCTGAAATCGATCAGCGAAGAATGCGAGAAGCGCGTGGCGGAGCTCAAGGCGACCGACAAGTTGCTCGAGGCGCAGCGTCTGCAGCAGCGTACCGATTATGATCTTGAGATGCTCGAGACGATGGGCTTTTGCAACGGCATCGAGAACTACTCGCGTCATCTGGACGGTCGCAAGCCGGGTGAGCCGCCGTTTACCCTAATCGATTACTTTCCCAAGGATATGCTCTGCATCATCGATGAGAGCCATGTGACGGTGCCGCAGATTCGCGGCATGCACGAAGGTGACCGCTCGCGTAAGGTGACGCTGGTGGAACACGGTTTTCGCCTGCCCTCGGCGCTCGATAACCGCCCGCTTCGTTTCGATGAGTTTGAGGCAAGGATCCCCCAGTTTATCTATGTTTCGGCCACGCCGGGCGACTACGAGCTGCGGGTGAGCCAAAACGACGTGGAGCAGATTATTCGTCCGACCGGCCTGCTCGACCCCAAGATTGACGTGCGTCCAGTTCGCGGTCAGATTGACGATCTTGAGGACGAGATTCGCGAGCGCGTTGCCCGCAAGGAGCGCGTGCTGGTGACCACGTTGACCAAACGCATGGCCGAGGACCTGACCGACCATCTACTTGATGCGGGCATTAAGGTCAATTACATGCACTCTGATACGGCGACAATGGACCGTGTCGAGATCCTGCGAACGCTGCGCGAGGGCAAGATCGATGTTCTCGTTGGCATCAACCTGCTCCGCGAGGGCTTGGATCTTCCCGAGGTCTCACTGGTGGCAATTCTCGATGCCGATAAGGAAGGCTTCTTGCGCAACCGCCGTTCGCTGATTCAGACGATTGGCCGTGCGGCCCGTAACGCCGATGGCGAAGTCATCATGTATGCAGACGTTGTGACCGATTCGATGAAAGAGGCCATCGAGGAGACGCAGCGCCGTCGCGAGATTCAGATGGCATATAACGAAGAACATGGCATTGTGCCCAAGACAGTGCGCAAGGCCATCAACGACATCTCAAGTTTTATTGCCGAGGCCGAAAAAACTGTGGGCTCCAAGGGACGCTCGAAGGGCGACTCTCTTGGCCATGGCGCATTCTATACGCCCGATGAGTCGGGCGAGGGCGGTGTGCCGGAAACGGTGGCGCCCGAGCAGACACTTGCGGAGCAGTTGGAAGAACTGCCGCATGACGAGCTTGTGCGGATCGTCGAAACCATGGAAGAGGATATGCGTAACGCTTCTGCCGCTATGGACTTTGAGGAGGCGGCGCGCCTGCGCGATGTTGTCGTTCAGATTCGGGCGATGCTCGAGGGTGCGTCTGAGGACGAGACGATCGAGCGCTTACGCTCGCAGGCCCGCAAGGGTTCCACGTTCGCATCGGGCAGAAAACGCCAGGGTGCACGGTTTAAGAAATAGCCGCGAACAGGCCCCGAGTTCCCTGTGGAGCTCGGGGCCTATGTCTTTTGCGCGCTGGAATTTGTGCGTTAGAGGTCTGCGATCAGGGCTTCAGCACAACGGATGCCGTCGGTGGCCGCGCTCATGATGCCGCCGGCATATCCAGCTCCCTCACCACAAGGGTAGAGGCCCGGGGTCGACACGGCATGGCACGTTCGGTCTCGGGTGACAGTGACCGGTGAGCTCGAACGAGTCTCCACGCCGGTAAGAACGGCATCGGGACGGTCGTAGCCTCGTAGCTTTTTTCCGAGTAGGGGAAGTCCCAGGCGGAGCGACTCGACGATATGCTGCGGTAGGGCTTCGTCAATTGCCGTCCAGGTCACACCGAGCGGATAGGTGGGCTTTACCTTTCCGGGCGCCTTGCTGGCGCGTCCTGCGAGGAAATCTCCGACGAGTTGTGCCGGTGCGTTCCAGTTGGAACCGCCCAGGCGATAGGCGGCCGCCTCGCAGGCACGCTGGAGCTCGATGCCGGCGAGCGGGTCATCGTTGGGAAGGTCCTCAGGCGTGACGTTAACGAGCAGGGCGGCATTTGCGTTGCGTCCGTCGCGGGCATTGAGACTGGCCCCGTTGACGCACAGATGGCACGGTTCTGAAGAGGCGGCAACAACCTGTCCGCCGGGGCACATGCAAAACGAGAACACGCTGCGGCCGTTGGGAAGATGGGCGACGAGCTTGTAGGGGGCTGCCCCGAGCGCTGGATGTCCCGCCGAGGCTCCATATTGGGCTCTGTCGATGTCGCGTTGCGGATGCTCGATGCGAACGCCCATGGCAAAGGTCTTTTGTGCGAGGGCCACGTTGTGGTCCTTAAGGAGCTCAAAAATATCGCGAGCAGAATGCCCGCAGGCGAGGATGAGGTGCTTTGTCTCGATTGACTCGTAAGCGGCGTCTTGGGACGATTGGACATCAATGCCGGTGATGGCGCCAGACACGTCGATGCGAATGTCGACGAGCTTCGTTCGATAACGGACGACACCTCCGAGCTGCTCGATGCGCTGGGATATAGCGGTGACAACCGTGGGAAGGATGTCGGAGCCAATGTGCGGCTTGGCATCCCACAGAATATCGCGGGGCGCACCCGCCTCGACGAAGGTTTCGAGGATAAGGCGATGGGCGGGATTTTTTGTTCCCGTATTGAGCTTGCCGTCCGAGAAGGTCCCCGCGCCGCCCAGACCAAACTGAATATTGCTCTCGGGGTCGAGGATGCGCTCCTTTAGAAAGAGGTCGATCGCCTGCGAGCGGCGAAATGCCGGGTCGCCGCGCTCGATAAGCAAGGGCTTAAGACCTGCTTCGGCGAGCGTGAGCGCAGCGAAAAGGCCGGCGCATCCGGCGCCGACAACGACAGGGCGTTCTTGAGGTGCGTCGGAGACGGGGGAGGGGAATGAAGGCTCATCGTCTTCTATCGCGCGTACGCGCGAGCGGTCACGCTCGGCAACGCCGTCGACCGCTTCTTGCTCGAGGTGGGGACTAGTCAGCTCAACACGAAAGCTCAGGATAAAATGGACGTCTCGTTTTTTGCGAGCGTCGATTGACTTGCGGTGGAGCTCGATGGACTTGATCTCGGAGTCCTTGCAACGTAGGACGCGCTTGGCGACTCGCTTGCCAACAATGAGACAGGCATTTTCATCGCCGGCTTCATCGAGCGACGCGTTGACTTGGGTGATTTCGATCATCGAGGTCTCCTTAGAGGCAAGAAAGACGCCGTCCGGTATTCCAGACGGCCCGAATGCGTTTTTGATTATAGACTGAGCGGCTACAGGCTGCTTGCAGCGCGAATGCCCGAGAGCCAGGCCCACGCAAGGTTAAAGCCTCCGCAATCGGCGTCGATGTCGAGCGCTTCGCCGCAGACGTAAAGCGGGGCGTCGACAACGCTGCACGCGCGTAGACTGGGTGTTGAGATGCTCTCGACAGATACGCCACCACGCGTGACCTGCGCCGAGCGCTCCTCGGCTGTTCCCTCGACGAGCAACTTAAAGTGCTTGAGGACCGAGACCAGGTGGATGACATCGTTGGAGCCTGGATGGCACTGCTCGAACGCCGTGCAGACGACGCGGGAGAGTTGCGGGGCGAGCATGCCGTCGAGCCAACGGGGATCGCGGGGCGAAAAGCCGCCGAGCAGCTCAACGCGTCGGTTGAGCATATCGAGCAGCTTGTCTTTGGAGAGGTCGGGGAAAACGTCGAGCAGGATCGTATCGCCGCGCTGGATACGACGGGAGAGGTTGAAGACAGCGACGCCCGAGATGCCGAAGGCTCGAAACAGGACTTCACCGTCTTCGTGCCAGAGCTCATTATGATTGCGGGCGAGCGTCAAGCGGGCGCGGACGCGCAGGCCATCCAACGTCTTGAGTGCCGTCCGATCGCCGACGACCGTTGCCGATACGGGGCAGAGGATGGGGCGCAGCGAAGTGAGGGGGAGGCGAAACGTATCGGCGATACCGGTGGGGTTGCCGCCCGTGGCGATAATTACGGCATGTGCCTGCAGGGCCTCGTTCTTGCGAGGGACATCGGCGAGCGCTTTCCGAAGCGAGCGGAGCTCCGATTTTCGGTCGTCGTGCTTTTTTGCCTTGAGCACCCGCGCTGGACGGTCTATTTGGAGTGCCCAGCCTTCGGAAGCTTTGTGCGCCGAGGCAACGTTGGCTCCGCAGATTAAGGTGATACCTAGGCGGTCGCAAACGTTGAGAAGCGCGTCGCGCACCGATTCAGCGCGAAGGGAGCGCGGGTACAGCCGGCCTTCCTCGGAGGTTGTCATGATACCCAGCGAGGAGAAGAAACCCATAAGCTCTTGTTCGGGCTGGGGGCCCATGACGGATTCGACGAATGCGGGGTGGTTATACCGCTGAGGATCAATCGATTCGTTGGAGAGGTTGCAGCGGCCGTTACCGGTCGCAAGGAGCTTAAGGCCACAGGCGACATCGCGCTCAACGATGCAGACGCTTTTGCCAGCGCGTGCGGCCGTAATGGCAGCGGCGAGGCCTGAAGCCCCGCCGCCGATTACCAGGACGTCATAGAAGGCGCTCGCGTTCACTTAGGCCTCGTCGGTCTCGTGCGGGGTAATGGCCTCGACGGCAGAGACTGCCTTGGGCAACATGTCATCGGGCAGCGCGGTCTCGACCTCGCCCTTATCGCAGGCCTCGGCGAGTGCCGGATTAATGGGAAGCTGGCCCAAGATGTCGAGGTTATAGCGATCTGCGACCTCGGGGAGCTTGCTCTTGCCAAAGACCTCGATCTTCTTGCCGCAGTCGGGGCACTCAATATAGCTCATGTTCTCGACAATGCCCAGAATGGGGACGTTCATCTTCTCGGCCATGTTGACCGCCTTGGCGACGATCATCGAGACCAGATCCTGCGGGCTCGTGACGATGACGATGCCGTCGACGGGCAGCGACTGGAAGACGGTGAGCGCGACGTCGCCTGTTCCCGGAGGCATGTCGACCAGCAGGTAGTCGATGGGGCCCCACGAGGTCTCGCTCCAGAACTGCCTAATGGCGCCTGCGATGACCGGACCGCGCCAAAGGACGGGGTCGGTCTCGTTTTGGAGCAGCAGGTTGGAGCTCATGACCTTGACGCCGTGCTCGGAGATTTCGGGCAGCATAAGGTTGCCAAGGGCATGGACGTGGCGTCCGCTCATACCGAACATCTTGGGGATGGAGGGACCGGTGATGTCGGCATCGAGGACGCCGACCTTGTGGCCGTGACGGGCAAGCTCGGTGGCGATGGCACCGGTGACAAACGACTTGCCGACACCGCCCTTGCCGGAAAGCACGGCGATGACGCGTTTGACCTCGGACAGCGTGTTCTCCTCAAATTGCGACGGCGACGTTTGTCCGCCGGCGGCCTGTGCGTGCTCGCAACCCATGTATGACTCCTTTGTATATGTTGGGGCCGGGGCCCCGTGATGTGACACGAGCGTCATTGTACCCTCGTTTGCGAGCGGGAGTCATTTGCGATGCATTTGGGCCGAGCGTGCTTGCAATACGATGGGTCCAAGCGAATGGGCGGGCTTACTGAACTTTGCTGGCAAACTCGAGGTATTGCATGCGCTGCAGCTTGTCGATCGTCGAGGCGTATGGGCTGTCTTCAGATTCCAAGTCGTAGCGCAGCCCGTCGGCACCAAGGTAGCCGGCGACATTGATGGTGGGCACATCTGACCTTGTTGCAAGCAGGGCCTTTTGATAGTCGGTGAGCGGGGCGCCGATCTTATTAAGGGTAATGGCTGCAATCTCGTTTGCCCCGACGGTGTCGTAGACGTTGAGCTCGGTATTGCCGGCGATTTCATAGTTAGCCCAGACGAAATAGGTCGACTGATAGATACGGAAAGCGTGGCTTGCCGTATCTTCCTGAGGGTACAGCTCATCGTTGAGAGTCGTTGCGGCGCTCGGCTGATGGTCGCCAAAAAAGACAAGGACAACCGGTCTGCTGATATTGCGGAGCTCGTTGATAAAATACTCGAGGTCCCGGTCGGACGCGTTGATGCAGGTAAGATAGGTGTTGAGCGCGCTATTGGCGCCCTCGCTGGCTCCCTCGACCCAATAGTTTGTCAGCTCTTCGGCGGGAACGGTGCCATAGTCGTAGCCGCCGTGATTTTGCATCGTGACGTCAAAGATGAACTGCGGCGCTTCGTCGGTTCTAAGCAGGTCGAGTATCTTGTCGTAGGTGGCGTAGTCGCATACGCCGGCATGGTAACAGGGCGCACCTTCGAAATCGCCGATTGAAAGATAGTCTCCAAAGCCCAGCTGCTGATAGATCTTATCTCGATGGTAGTTGACGGGGTTTTGCGGGTGCATAGCGGTAGCGGTATACCCAAGCTCCTTAAGGTCCTTTGCCAGGCTGTTGACGCCATTCATCTGATATAGCTGATAGGGGATTTTGCCTAATCCGACAAAGGCCGTTGTCGCTCCGGTCAAAAATTCGAATTCGGAGTTCGCCGTTCCGCCACCGGCGACCGAAGCGAGCATGGTGCCGCGAACAAGTGTGTCGGGAAGCGAGTTGTAGAATGCGGGGCCGGTGTACCCGGCCGCCTGGAGCTGCTCAAAGCACGAAAGGTCGCTAAAACTCTCATTCATGACGGCAACAATCGTCGGCTTGATTTCATTGAACTGGGCAACGGCCGCCGCGCGCTGCTCGCTCGAGCCATACGTGCTGTCGTAGGTGGCGGCGAGCTCCTGCTCGATGCTCTGCGCCTCATCGGGCGTATAGTCTTCGGGCTTCTCAATGGGCAACTCGTTGACCATTTCGGTGAACGAAGTGATAAAACCCTGAGACGCATACGTGGTGATGGGCTGCCAACGGTCAAATCCAAAATTCAGCGCCTGCTCCAAGTCGATGCTGGAAAAGCCCGAGAGCCCCACAACGGTCACTAGCAGAAAAGCGCAGAGGTTAGCGGCGATTGCGGGGAAGACATGGGTGGGCGTACGGAGCTTTCTCGGTCGGATAAGCGAAAGAAGCCCTAGGGAAATCTCCAGCAGGGCTAGAGAGGTTACGATTCCGGCGGTAAAGGTAAACTCGTATCCCTCGCTCACTTCCATTGCGGTGCCAAGGGCCAAGATATCGCTTGGCAGGATGGCCTCGCCTTTAAACGTTATGACGAAGTGCTCGGCAATGCCAAGGATGCAACAGGCGACGGGCACGAGGGCCATGACGCCTCCATGACGCTGTCCCAGCAAATAAAGGGAGAGCAGAACCGTCGCGAGCAGCCCGACGGAAAACCCGAATGAGTTGGCGGGAATGCGATAGAACGTTTCGTTACAGGCAATTTCGAGTGAAACGAACGAGAGCGCTGAAACAGCGGCGATGACAAGGATGTCACGGCAAATACAGGCAACCGTTCCCGTCGCAAGATCGGTTTGGTCGATAAGTCCCGAAACCAAGGGCTCGACAAGAAGTATGACGGCGGTAGCACCGAGCGCCGAATAAGAAAGGACCCATAGGGAATTGTCCTCATTTACGAGCAATTGATTCGTAATCCATGCAGCTACCATGCCGAGCGGGATGAGGAGCGTCGCGCACCAAAAGACGCGGGCAATGGGCGGCTTTTCATTGTGTTTGATTGAAAAATATACGCGCACCACGACGATGGCCACGATAAGGACGGCGATGAATATGGGCAGATTGGCCATGTCGCTCGAAGTGATTTCAAGGGGGATATCTTCGGTCATGGACGTTCCTCTGTTACGGCAAATTAAGTTCAGTATTAGATTACTGTAACCTTTCCACGGCATTTCGAGAAACAAAGTGCCCGATACGCAAAGCTAAAGGTCTGCGAATCTTGTATTACGAACATCTGTGCGCGTCGAGTGCGCTAAACTCATCGACAGTATGATTCGATGCAATAGGAGGCAAGGAGCTTCCATGTCTGATTCTTCTATCGTTATTCGCGGCGCTCGTGAGCACAACCTCCGTGATATCGATGTTTCCATTCCGCGTGACCAACTCGTGGTCATTACCGGTCTTTCTGGCTCGGGCAAGAGTTCGCTGGCATTTGACACTATCTATGCCGAGGGCCAGCGTCGATACGTCGAGAGTCTTTCGAGCTATGCGCGCCAGTTCTTGGGCCAGATGGACAAACCCGACTTGGATTCAATCGACGGCCTTTCGCCGGCAGTGTCGATCGACCAAAAGACGACGTCTAAAAACCCTCGCTCGACGGTTGGCACCGTAACCGAGATTTATGACTATCTGCGCCTGCTGTTCGCCCGTGTGGGCACCCCGCACTGTCCCGAATGCGGCCGCGTCATTGAGCGCCAGACGACCGACCAGGTTGCCGACAAGGTCTTGGCGGCGGGGGAGGGCCGCCGCGCGTTTGTGCTGGCACCGGTGGTGCGCGGGCGAAAAGGCGAGTACACCAAACTGTTTGAGGACCTTCGCGCCGAGGGCTTTAGCCGCGTGCGTGTCGACGGTGAAGTGCGCTCGCTCGACGATCCGATCGATCTGGATAAGAAATTCAAGCACGATATCGAGGTCGTGGTCGATCGCATCGTGATCCGTGAGAATTCTCTGGGCCGTATCGCCGAGTCTGTTGAGCAGGCGACCGCGCTGGCTCACGGCAATGTAAACGTGTACATGCTGCCCGATCGTGATGCTCCCGAGGGGACCGAGGGCGAGCTTCTGGAGTATTCGTTGGCCTTGGCGTGCCCGGAGCATGGACACTCCATTGACGATCTTCAGCCGCGTGATTTTTCGTTTAACGCTCCCTATGGCGCATGTCCTGAGTGCGACGGCCTGGGCTTTAAGAAAACCGTTGATGCCGAGGCGCTGATTGAGGATCCCTCGAAGTCCATTGCCGATGGAGTCTTTGGTAGCCTGTTTGGCAATTCGAACTACTATCCGCAGATTTTTGCTGCGGTCTGCAAACACTTTAAGGTGAGCGCCGATACGCCGTGGGAGGACTTGCCCCCTCGCGTGCGTCGTGCATTCTTGGATGGCCTGGGCGATACGAAGATCTCGGTCGACTACCAAAAGCTCGACGGACGTCGCAGCCAGTGGGATACCAAGTTTTCGGGCGTTCGCAACATCCTGTACGAACGCTATACCGAGACGACGAACGAGAACACCAAGGCGCGCCTAGAGAAGTACATTCGCGAGGAGCCGTGCTCGAGCTGCCACGGCGCTCGTTTGCGCCCTGAGATGCTCGCCGTCACCGTGGGCGGCAAGTCCATTTACGAGGTTTGTTGCCTGTCGTGCCGTGAATCGCTCGAGTTTTTTGAGGGCCTGGAACTCACCGAGCGCCAACAGTTTATCGGCGGCCGTATCGTCAAGGAAATCCTGGAGCGCTTGCGTTTTCTGGTCGATGTTGGACTCGACTATCTGACGCTCGATCGTGCCTCGGCGACGCTTTCCGGTGGCGAGGCGCAGCGTATTCGACTGGCAACGCAGATCGGCGCGGGTCTCATGGGCGTGCTCTATATTCTGGACGAGCCCTCGATCGGTCTTCATCAGCGTGACAACGAGCGCCTGATTAAGACGCTCGAGCGCCTGCGCGATATCGGCAATACCGTTATCGTCGTCGAACACGACGAGGATACAATCCGTGCCGCCGATTACGTGATCGACATGGGGCCCGGCGCCGGCGTCAACGGCGGACACGTAGTCGCGGCGGGAACGCCTGCCGATATCATGGCGTGTCCCGAGTCGATGACGGGCGCTTATCTGACCGGTAAACGAATGATCCGGGTGCCTGATGAACGGCGCAAGCCCGGTCGCGGCTGCCTTAAAATTACGGGCGCTCGAGCCAACAACCTCAAAAACGTTACTGCCAAAATCGAGTTTGGTACGCTTACGGTTGTTACCGGCGTGTCGGGATCGGGCAAGAGCTCCCTGGTTACCGACACCATTGCGCCTGCCCTTACGAATGCCATTCACCGCTCGACGCGCCCTGTGGGTCCGTATAAAAAAATCGAGGGCATCGAGTGCATCGATAAGGTTATCGATATCGACCAGTCGCCGATTGGCCGCACGCCGCGCTCCAACCCTGCTACCTATATCGGCCTGTGGGATGATCTTCGCGCGCTGTTTGCGAGTACGCCGGAGTCGAAGGCGCGCGGCTACTCGCCGGGTCGTTTCTCCTTTAATGTGAGTGGCGGGCGCTGTGAGGCGTGCAAGGGCGATGGGCAGATTAAGATCGAGATGCACTTCCTTCCCGATATCTACGTTCCCTGCGAAGTTTGCGGCGGTAAACGCTACAACCGCGAGACACTCGAGGTCACCTACCGTGGCAAGACCATCTCGGACGTGCTCGACATGAGCGTCACCGAGGCGCTGGCCTTCTTTGGGAATATCCCGCAGATTAAGCGCAAGCTTCAGACGCTGTACGATGTAGGCTTGGGCTACGTGAGCCTGGGCCAGCCCGCCACGACGCTCTCGGGCGGCGAGGCGCAGCGTGTGAAGCTCGCCAAGGAGCTTCATCGACGCCAGACGGGCAAGACGTTCTATATTTTGGACGAGCCGACGACCGGTCTTCATTTTGAGGACGTCCGCCAGCTGCTCGATGTGCTGCAGCGCTTGGTCGATGCGGGCAACACGGTGCTGGTGATTGAGCACAACCTTGATGTCATCAAGGTTGCCGACCGCCTGATCGATATGGGTCCCGAGGGCGGTAACGGCGGCGGAACCGTCGTGGTTTCGGGCACACCGGAGCAGGTTGCGGACTGTCCGCAGAGTTATACGGGCAAGTTTTTGGCGTCTTTGCTCAGGCGTGACCGGGAGCGTCAGGCTCAACTTGATGCTCAATAAATAGGCGATTCAGTTTATGGGCGCCATCGACTCCTTGTGATTCGATGGCGCTTGCTGTGCCGAAGTGACGTATGCAGCCGAATTGGACATATACTTAATCTTAGCGTCCGAATGCGAGGGAAAGGATATGTCATGGCAAAGGCTGTAAAGACGCCAAAAACCAATGCGATGCGCGAGCTGGAAAGCGCCGGCATTTCCTATGTTCTACATACGTACGAAGACGATGGTGATGAGTCGGTGGGCCTGGGGGTCGCGATTTCGGAGCAGCTTGGCGAGGAGCCCGGTCAAGGATTTAAGACCTTGGTCTGCGTGACGCCGTCCAACGACCATGTCGTGTGCTGCATCCCTGTTGCCGATGAGCTCGATCTAAAGTCCGCCGCGCGTGCCGCGGGGGAGAAGTCCTTGGTTATGATGCATGTGAAGGATTTGCTTGCGGCGACTGGCTACGTTCGCGGCGGCTGCAGCCCGGTCGGTATGAAAAAACGCTACCGGACGCTCATTGATGAGACGTGTGTCCTTTGGGATACCATTTTTATTTCGGGAGGCAAGCGTGGTTATCAGCTCGAGCTTGCACCCGATGATTTAATTGCATTTTGCGGGGCGACGGTTGCCGCGATTACGAGAGAGGACTGAGCGATGCCGCAGGAAGAATTGAAGCGCGGAGCTCATTTTGCAAAAGAATCTGCGCCTCAGACACCCTCATCCGAAGCTTCTTCGTCGCGAGATGACACTGACGACATGGGCTCGTCGGACTACTCCACGGTTGGTCGTTCTGCTGGCCTCATGACCATCCTGACTATCGTGTCTCGCGTCACCGGTTTTATCCGCACGTGGGCAATGGCGGCCGCTATCGGCATGTCGCTACTCTCGTCCTCCTATCAGGTCGCCAACAACCTGCCCAATATGCTCTACGAACTCGTGATGGGTGGCATGCTCGTGACGGCGTTTTTGCCCGTGTACATGGGCGTGAGGCGTGAGCAGGGTCGCGAGGCCTCGAACGAGTACGTGGGCAACCTGCTCGGCATTCTGCTTTTAGTGCTGGGTGGCATTTCGTTGCTGGGGACCGTGTTCGCCCCGGGCTTTATCTGGACACAATCGTTCCTTTCGGGTGACGGTGGCAGCATGGATACCGCTGCGTTCATGTTCCGTTTCTTTGCCATCCAGATTCTGTTTTATGGTTTGGGCTCGGTGTTCTCGGGCGTTCTCAACGCACACCGCGACTACTTCTGGTCGACGTTTGCCCCGGTCCTCAACAATGTGATCGTCATTGCGAGCTTTATGGGTTTTGCGCCCGTGTCCGCACAGTTTGGCGAACGTTCCGGCATCATCTTGATTGCGGCCGGTACGACCCTCGGTGTCTTTGTTCAGATGGCATGTCAGATTCCCGCGCTTGGCAAGCACGGCGTGCATCCCCATATCCATATCGACTTTAAGGACCCCGCGCTGCGCCAGACGATTGCGCTCGGTATCCCGACGCTGCTCGCCACGGTGTGCATGTTTGTCTCGACTTCTATCACCAACGCTGCCGCGCTGGTGGTCCAGCCCGAGACGGGTCCTTCCGTCATCGCCTATGCGCGCCTGTGGTACACGCTGCCCTACGCGCTGATTGCCGCCTCGCTTTCGACGGCGCTCTATACCGAGCTCTCTCATGACGCACAGGAGAAGGATTACGACAGCGTTCGCACGGGCATTTCGCGTGGCGTCGCCCAGATGCTGTTCTTCCTGATTCCGTTCGCACTGTACCTGATTGTCTTCGCACGTCCGCTCAATATGATCTACTGTGCTGGCAAGTTCGATGAATCCGGCGTGGCGCTGGTGTCCGAGTACCTTGTCTACCTGGCGCTCTCGCTGCCGCTCTACGGCGTGGTCGTGTTGATGCAGAAGAGCTTCTCTGCCTTGCTCGACATGAAGCCCTATAGCCGCTATTGCCTGTATTCCGCCATCGGCCAGGCCGGCTCGGTTCTGCTGTTTGGCGTTGTGCTGGGCTTCGGTATGCCGGCAATCGCGCTTTCGTATGTCGTCGACTACGTGATCTTGGTCGGCTGTTCGCTGTGGTGGCTGCGTCGTCGCCTGCGTGGCCTTCAGGTCAAATCTATCCTACATGGCGGTTTCTTTGGCCTTTTGCTCGGTGGCCTAGGTGCTGCCGCAGGCGCCGGCGTCATGTGGGCGCTTGAACACTTTGTCGGGGCACTTGGCGGCTCGATTCTGATTACTCTTGGCTACGTTTGCGTTGCGGGTGTCGCCTCGCTTGTTGTTACCTTTGGCCTTGCCGTCGTCCTTAAGATGCCCGAGGTCTCGGCGCTGCTTCGTCGCAAGTAGGTGCGCGTGGCCGGTCACGACAACATACCAACGCTTGCCGAGCAGGTTTCGCGCGTTCCCACACAGCCCGGATGCTACCTTTGGAAGGATGCCAAGGGCGATGTCATCTACGTGGGCAAGGCGAAAAACCTGCGCGCCCGCATGCGTCAATACGTGACACTGCAGGATGAGCGTCAAAAGATCCCGCTGATGATGCAGCTGGTGGCGAGCTTTGACTACATCGTTGTCGAAACCGAGCATGAGGCGCTTGTACTCGAGCGCAACCTGATCGGCCAGTACCATCCGTACTTTAACGTCGACCTCAAGGATGACAAGAGCTACCCCTTTATCGCCATTACAAAGGGCGACCTGTATCCCGCGATCAAATACACGCGTGAGCGTCATAAGCCGGGAACGCGCTATTTTGGACCCTATACCGATAGCCGTGCGGCACGTGAGACGATAGATACGCTGCGCAAGGTTATCCCCATCTGCTCTGCATCCTGTGCGGAGTGGCGTCGTTGTCGCCGTATCGTTGAGTCCCACAAGGGCGAGGAAGACATCGTCAATATGATTTGCGCACAAAACGGGCGTCCCTGCTTTGACTACCATGTCGGGCGCGGCCCGGGTGCGTGTGTCGGCGCGATTTCCCCGGCAGACTATGCCAAGAACGTCAAGCGTGTCGAGCGCTTTTTGTCGGGCCATCGCAAGGATGTCGTCGATGAGCTGACCTCCGAGATGACGGATGCCGCCGAGGCGCTCGACTTTGAGCGCGCGGCACGCGTCAAACGTCGTTTGGAGGTCATCAGGGGTCTGGACGATCGTCAGCAAGTCGTTTTTCCCTCCAGTGTCGATATCGATGTCATCGGGTTCTATCGCGAGGAGACCATCTCCGCCGCTTGCGTCTTCGTCGTTCGCGAGGGCCGAACAGTTCGCACCTGCGAGTTCATTCTCGACAAGGGTCTTGAAGTTGACGAGGAAGAGCTCCAGTCGGGCTTTCTTAAGCGCTATTACGACGAGACGGCTGATATTCCAGCTGAGGTCAACCTTTCCGTCGAGCTTGAGGATGCGGAGGCGCTGGGGGAGTGGCTTGCGGGCAAGCGTGAGCGTTCCTGCCATCTCCATAGGCCGCAGCGTGGCGAAAAGTACCGTCTGCTCGATATGGCATCCAAAAATGCGCGCCATGCCCTCATGCGCTACATGATGCGAACGGGGTACGCTGACGACCGCACCAATCAAGCGCTCCTGGAGCTCGAAAGTGCGTTGGCGCTGCCATCGCCGCCGTTGCGTATCGAGTGCTTCGATATCTCTACACTGCATGGCACCTTTACGGTCGCCTCGATGGTGGTGTTTACCAACGGGCGCGCCGACAAGAGCCAGTACCGTCGTTTTAAAATTCAGGCCGAATTGGACGAGGCAAACGACTTCGTGTCGATGTCCGAGGTTTTGGGACGACGCTATGCTCCCGAGCGCATGGCCGACGAGCGCTTTGGCTCGCGCCCCGATTTGCTCGTTGTCGATGGCGGTAAGCCGCAATTGACCGCTGCGATCAAGCAACTTGAGGCTCTTGGGCTCGATATACCAGTTTGTGGCTTGGCGAAGGCCGACGAGGAAGTTTTTGTGCCTTGGGACGAGACTCCTGTCGTGCTGCCGACCGGGTCTGCTTCGCTCTATCTAATTAAACAGGTACGCGATGAGTCCCACCGATTTGCCATCACGTTCCATCGCGAATTGCGCGACAAAGCCATGACAGTTTCGGTGCTCGATGACGTTCCAGGCGTGGGACCCACCAGAAAACATGCCATTATGCGCCATTTTGGCTCGATGAAGCGTTTGCGTGCGGCAAGCGAGCAGGAGATTGCAGAAGTTCGAGGCGTTCCGGCCGATGTCGCCAAAGCGGTCCACGAGGCACTTGTTGCATGGAATGCCGAGCGCGCCCAGACATCGGCCAACCGTTCCGAAAACTAAATGCGCTTCTAAACAACTGATATATATGATTGCGCGATTTTCAACCATTTATTTCGCCATGATTGCCTGCTGGTTTCGGGTTTTATTAACGCTAAAACGTTTGACTAACCCAAGCGAAAACCCTGCTATCCTGCGGGTTGACGAAGACTGATATCTCACCTCGTCGATACATACTGTCTGACGAATCGTTTGTCAATGAATTCGGTGAACGGTAGTAAATACCGTTCAAGCGTATGTATGTATCGGTCGCCGAGCGCGGCACCTCAGTTGGGTACGTCGGTAGGTAAGGTATATATCGTCCGCAAGTTGCGCGGGGGCAAGTCTAGGTGCTCCCGAGTAAGATTCTCTATTGATAGGAGAAGACATGGCCATCATCAACAAGGGTATGTCCAGGCGTTCGTTCCTCGGCCTCACCGGCAGCGTCGCTGCTGTCGCAGGGCTTGGTCTCACCGGCTGCGGCGGCAGCTCTAGCGACGAGGGTTCCGCTTCCGGTTCCACCGATTCCGCCAACCGTGGCGGCGGCGTGATCACCGCTGGTTCCGCTTACGCTCCGTCCAGCTTCGATCCCGCCAGCACCGGCTCCGCTGTGGGCCTGGGTGCTAACTGGCACGTCGTCGAGGGCCTCTACGGCATCGATTACCACGACTACAGCACCTTCAACGAGCTCGCCACCGACGATCCCAAGTCTGTGGACGACACGACTTTCGAGGTCACCATCCGCAAGGGCGCCAAGTTCTCCGATGGCACCGAGGTCACCGCTGACGATGTCGTTGCCTCCTACACCGCTTGCGCCGCTTCCGCTACCTATGCTCCGTTCTTCCAGCCCTTCGAGTCCATCGAGGCCAAGGACGCCAGCACCGTGACGGTCAAGACCAAGGTCCCCAACTTCTCCCTGCTCAAGGATCGTCTGGCCATCGTCCGCGTTACCCCGGCCACCCAGACCGAGGAGGATCGCGCCAAGCAGCCGATCGGCTCCGGCCCCTGGATGTACGACTCTATCTCCGATACCGAGATCACCCTGGTTCCCAACCCCGAGTACAACGGTGAGTACGCTGCCGAGGATAAGAAGATGCAGTACAGCATCCTGACCGACCCCACCGCTCGCGTTACCGCTCAGCAGGAGGGCTCCACGCTCGTTATGGAGCTCGTTACCGCTGACGCCGTCGACCAGCTCGAGAGCGCCGGCTGCAAGATCGATAACGTTCAGGGCTTCGGCACCCGCTTCATCATGTTCAACGTCGCCAAGGAGCCTTGGAACAACGTCAAGGTCCGTCAGGCTGTCATGTATGCGCTCGACACCGAGAAGATGGTCAGCAACACCTTCGCCGGCCTTGCCACCGCTGCCAGCTGCTACCTGCCCAAGAGCTTCACCAACTATCATGAGGCTTCCACGGTGTACAAGACCGACGCCAAGAAGGCTAAGAAGCTCATCGAGGAGTCTGGCATCACCCCGGGTGCCATCACCCTGCGCACCACCGACAACGAGCAGATTAAGGGCATGGCCGCCCAGGTCAAAAACGACCTCGACGCTCTCGGCTTCGATGTGACCATCCAGACCGATACCTCGCCGGCTACCTACGCTGCCATCGACGGCGGCGAGGCCTACGATATCCTCCTTGCCCCTGGCGATCCTTCCTGCTTCGGCGCCGACCCCGACCTGCTGCTCAACTGGTGGTACGGCGACAACGTCTGGATGCAGACCCGTTGCCCGTGGAAGGAGTCCGCTGAGTGGCAGAAGCTCCACGGTCTCATGGACGAGGCTCTTGCCGCCGAGGGCGACGAGCAGCAGAAGAAGTGGAACGAGTGCTTCGACATCATTGCCGACAACGCCGTTCTGTACCCCGTTGTCCACGTCAAGACCGTCTCCGCTTCCTGGGACGATCCGTCCACTGCACCCAACGGCGAGGCACTCGATGGCTTCAAGGGCATCGGCACGACGAGCATGTCCTTCAGGGGCGTTGCGACCGTCAAGGCGTAAGACTCGCTTGAGTCTGTATGCAGGATGACGGTCGTTGGGACCGTATCCTCATAGTTGAAACAAAGACCCGGGCGGCAACGATGTCGCTCGGGTCTTGTAATGAGTATCCGTACTCATATACCAGTTGGTCCTACCGACAAAAGAAAGGGGAGAGAACGTGAACAACTTGCTACGTTTGATTGGAAGGCGTCTTGTGGCGCTGCCGATCATGGCATTGGGCGTCACCGTCCTGGTGTTCTTCCTTATGTCGTTCTCCAAGACCGACCCCGCCTACACGGCGTTGGGTGACGGTGCCTCGCCCGAGGCGGTTGCCGAGTACCATGAGAAGTATGGTCTGGACGACCCCTGGCCCGTGCGCTACGTGCGCTATATGGGCGATTTGATCCATGGCGACATGGGCACCTATGGTGCCGCTCGCAACTCCGTTGCCAAGCGCATCTCCACGGCCCTGCCCGTCACGATGCAGCTGACCTTCATCGGTCTTGCCATCGGTGCGGTCGTTTCGTTTTTGCTCGGCGTCATCGCGGCACTGTATCGCGACAAATGGCCGGACCAAGTGATCCGCGTCTTTTCCATCGCCGGCTTGGCAACCCCGTCGTTCTGGCTTGCCGTTCTGTTGATCCTGCTGTTCTCTTCCTACCTTAAGGTGCTCCCGGCATCTGGTGCTCTGCCTCACTTCACCACGAATCCGGTTGGCTATCTGGGACGTATGATCATGCCCGCTATCGCCTTGGCATTTCCGCTGACGGGCCAGATGACTCGTATCGTGCGTACCGCCATGGTCGAGGAGCTCGACAAGGACTATGTCCGTATGGCTCGCGGCGCCGGCGTTCCCGAGAAGGTCGTCGTCGGCATCAACGTTCTTCGCAATGCGCTGATCACCCCGGTCACCACCCTCGGTCTTAAGATCGGTTACCTCATGGGCGGCGCCGTCGTCATCGAGGTTATCTTCAACCTCCCCGGCATGGGCACCGCGATTCTGCAGGGCGTTCAGGGCAACGAGGCGAACCTGGTTCAGGGCGTCGTTATCGTCGTTGCTCTTGCCTTCATCATCATCAACATCGTGGTTGACATGCTCTACCTGCTCATCAACCCGCGCATCAGGACGGTGTAGATTATGGTAAAGATTCGAGAGAAGCAAACCGAGCAGCTCGAGAAGGCTGCCTCTAAGGGGCTCAAGCTCGGTGGCTGGAAGAAGATGACGCTGTCTTCTAAGATTGCAGCCGTCGTGCTGGTGCTGGTCGCCCTGACTGCGATTCTGGCGCCCCTTCTTGCCCCCTATAGCCCGGTCGAGATCTTTACGGCTCGCCAGGCTCCCGGCAACGGATTTATTTTCGGTACCGACGATAAGGGCCGCGACATTCTGTCGCGTATGCTCTACGGTGGTCGTTACTCGCTGATCATCGGCTTTGGCGCCACTGCCATGGCTCTGGTCTGCGGCTCGGTCGTGGGCGCCCTTGCAGCGGTTTCGCGCAAGGCCGTCTCCGAGACGATCATGCGTATCTTAGACATCATCATGTCCATCCCCGGCATCGCCCTCGCGGCCGTCTTCGTCTCCATCCTGGGCAACTCCGTGCCGTCGATCATCTTCGCCATCGGCTTTATGTACACTCCGCAGATTGCCCGTATCGTGCGCGCCAACATCGTGTCCGAGTACGGCGAGGACTATGTCCGCGCGGTCATCGTTTCCGGCGCCAAGGCTCCGTGGATTTTGATCAAGCATGTTCTGCGTAACTGCATCGCCCCGATCATGGTCTTCACCGTTACCCTGGTCGCCGATGCCATCATCTTCGAGGCCTCGCTGACCTTCATCGGCGCTGGTATCCAGGAGCCCACCGCTACCTGGGGCAACATCCTCGCCGACGCCCGCGGCGGCGTGCTTGCCGGCCGTTGGTGGCAGGCGCTGTTCCCGGGTCTGGCCATCATGATCACCTGCCTGGCGCTCAACATCCTCTCCGAGGGCATTACCGACGCCATGGCCGCTGCTCCCTCCGCCGCCCTGGATCCGACCGATTCCTCCAAGCGTCGCGAGGCCGACCTGCTGGTCTCCGACCCCGTTCGCGCCTACAAGGAGCAGGCCCAGTCCCTCTCCGCTCGCCTTGGCGCCCTGCGCGATGTCGAGCTCAAGCGTGACGATCGCCATGTGCCCGACGAGTCTGTCGAACCGATTCTCTCGGTCCGTGACTTCTGCATTCAGTTTGAGCATCACGGTGATATCAACGTCGTCGACCATGTCAACTTTGACGTCCGTCCTGGTCAGACCATGGGCCTGGTGGGCGAGTCCGGTTGCGGTAAGTCCATCACCACGCTGGCCATCATGGGCCTGACCGACGATGACGAGCACCTTTCCGGCGAGGTCCTCTGGGAGGGCCGTGACCTGCTCAAGATGAGCAAGAAGGAGTGGTTCGGCCTGCGCGGTACCGATATCGCTATGGTCTATCAGGACGCCCTGTCCTCGCTCAACCCCTCCATGCTCATCTCTGCCCAGATGAAGCAGCTCACCAAGCGCGGCGGAACCCGTAGCGCCGAGGAGCTCCTGGAGCTCGTCGGCCTCGATCCCAAGCGCACGCTCGAGAGCTATCCGCACGAGCTTTCCGGCGGCCAGCGTCAGCGTGTCCTGATCGCTATGGCCCTTACCCGCGACCCCAAGCTGGTCATCTGCGACGAGCCCACGACCGCTCTGGACGTTACCGTCCAGAAGCAGGTCATCAAGCTGCTCAACGATCTTCAGGCCAAGCTCGGCTTTGCCATGATCTTCGTTTCGCATGACCTGGCTCTGGTCGCCGAGGTCGCCCATAACATCACGGTTATGTACGCTGGCCAGGTTATCGAGCAGGCACCCACCAAGGAGCTGCTCACCAACCCGATCCACGAGTACACCCGCGGTCTTCTGGGCTCCGTTCTGTCCATCGAGAGCGGCTCGGGCCGTCTGCACCAGGTCCCCGGCGCCGTTCCCAGCCCGCGCGATTTCCCCAAGGGCGATCGCTTCGCACCCCGCTCGAGCCATCCGCGTATTGGCCTGGATACCCGTCCGGTCTTCAAGCGCGTGCCCGGCACCGAGCACTTCTATTCCGAGCTCCCCGACGAGGTGCTCAAGGCAAATGGTTTGACCCCTCACGCGGAGGTGATGTAGATGAGCGATACCGCAGTCAACGGCGTCGAGCCGATCATCTTCCTTGATGACGTCCACGTCACCTTTAGGACCCGTACCGGCTCGATTCTGCACCCCAACCTGGTTCACGCCGTCCAGGGTGTAACGATTAAGCTCATGCCCGGTCAGACGATCGGCATCGTCGGCGAGTCCGGTTGCGGTAAGTCCACCACCGCTAACGTCATGTGCGGCCTGCAGGCCCCCACGAGCGGCAAGGTCTACTTTAAGGGCAAGGACGTTACCAAACGTACCGCCGAGGACCGTCGCCACATGGGTCGCGTCATCTCGGTCGTGTTCCAGAACCCGGCCACGGCGCTCAACCCCCGCATGGTCGTTCGCGAGCAGCTGCTCGACCCCATGCGCGTCCACAACCTGGGTACCGAGGCCGAGCAGGAGAAGCGCGTCAAGGAACTCTTGGAGCTCACCGGTCTGCCCAGCTCCGCTGCCGAGGTTCTTCCCGGCCAGCTTTCGGGCGGCCAGCGTCAGCGCGTCGCAATTGCCCGTGCCCTGTCGCTGAACCCCGATGCCATCATCGCCGACGAGCCCACCTCGGCTCTGGACGTTTCGGTCCGCGCGCAGATTCTGAACCTGCTCACCGACCTTAAGAAGGAGCTCGGCCTGGCCATGGTGTTCATCAGCCATGACATCCAGACGGTCCGCTATATCTCTGACGACATCATCGTTATGAATGGCGGCAAGATCGTCGAGCAGGGCGAGGCCAAGCAGGTCTTCCAGCACCCCCAGGACCCCTACACCAAGATGCTGCTCGGCGCTGCGCCGTCGCTGCTGCATCCCAAGCTCGGCGAGTAACCTCGCTTTCCCTCCCGTGCGCCCGGTTCCCTTGCCGGGCGCACCTCCGTTGCGATTTCGAAAGGTTGGGTTCACGAGCCATGCCAAGTGCTCAGGAGCTACAACATCAATTTGGTGAATATCGAGGCGCCATGCCCCGTCCATCAGATTTCGATCTCTTTTGGAAGGATCGCATGGCCGAGGCCGACGCCGTCGGGCTTGACTATGCGATCGAGACGGCATCGGTCACCGATGCCGCGACCTGCCAGCTTTTCGACCTCTGGTATACCGGCATGTGTGGCGCTCGCCTGCATGCCAAGTACCTTAAACCCGTCTCGGACGAGCCCGTGCCATTGGTGCTTCAGTTTCATGGGTATCCGGGTGCAAGCCGCAGCTGGTTTGAGCAGGCGTCGTTTGCGGGCATGGGCATGGCACTCATCGCCCTCGACTGCCCCGGCCAAGGAGGTCCCTCCGAGGACATTGGTGGATTTGAGGGCACAACGGTTGCCGGGCATATCGTCGCCGGCATCGACGGCGACCCGGCCAACCTCTACTATGTCCGCTTACACCAAGATATTCGAATCCTGTGCCGTATTGTTCGTGAGCTCGAGGGCATCGATCTTGCCCGTGTGTTTGTGAACGGCGCGTCGCAGGGCGGCGGTTTGGGTATTGCGACCTGTGCGCTTAATAGCGAGCTTATCAATCGTGCCGCCATCCTCTATCCCTTCCTGTCGGATTTCCGCCTGGTCTGGGATTTGGATGCCGACGACATTGCCTACGAAGGCCTGCGCTATTGGTCTCGCTGGTTTGATGAGGACTCGACTCGTATTGACGAAGCCTATGCCAAGCTGGCGTACTTCGATTCCAAGAACTTTGCCCCTATGGTCAAATGCCCCGTGCTGTTTGGCACCGGCACAGCCGATATCGTCTGTCCGCCAGCGACGCAGTTTGCGGTCTATAACAACCTGACCTGCGAAAAGCGTCATGAGTTCTTTGAAGGCTTTGGCCACGAGGAGATTCAGGATTTTGACGATTTGATCATTCCGTTTTTCTGCAAGGGAGGGGAGGCTCATGTCTAAGTGCGAGAGCAATGTTGACGAGCTGATTGTCCCCGGGCTCGTGGGAATTCCTGGAACGGTTTCGTCAAGGCTCGCAGAATATCGGGACTGGCGCGGTGATGTCCAAGCAGATGTTTCTGATTTAGAGACATGCGCTTCGAATCTTGAGATTCAAGGCCTGGCCATTACGGCGATTGACTTTGTTAACCCCTGCGCCCGTTACTCGGAGGTCTCCTTTGAGCTCGGTGACGATGCGATTCACGCTCGTTTGATCGAGCCTGTCGGTCGTGCCCGAGTATCTGAGCGCGTGCCGCTGTGCCTGATGTTCCACGACATCGATCGGCCTGTGCGCGGCTGGCATCACATGACGAGATTTGCCGCCATGGGGTATGCCGTCCTCGCGCTGGATGACGATGTTGCTGGTGCGGACGACCTGCAGCGGGGGATTTCTTCGTCCGCTTTTGTCGAGCGCGTCCGTTGGGGTTGCGCGTTGGCGAAGGTGGCGCGCAATCTTGATGGCATGGACCCCGACCGCATCTTTGCATGGGGCGAGGGCCTTGGCGGCGGAGTCGCGCTGGCGGTTTCTGCTCTGGACGAGCGGGGCCTTGCCTGCACGGCGGTTGCCAATCCAATTCCCGGTGGCCTTGAGGCGCTGTCGTCTCGGGTGCGCGGATCGGTGCTCATGGGCACATCGCTCATGGATGCCGCGAGCGACCCCAAGGGCCAGTTTGCCGTATTCAACGGTCTTGAGTGTGACCGGAGGCATATCGTCTATGCCAAATACGCTCACGAGCGCATCAATGCGTTCGAAAACGAAGTCGTCGACTTCTTTAACCAAACGTTCTACCCGTGTTCTTTGGCCTAGGCGGCCTGGACACTGCCAACAAGAGTGGGCGGCATAGGGCTGCCCGCCAGACAACTAAGGAGATTCTTGTGGCAACTCAGAAATTCACCGGCGTTATCCCTCCCGTCGTTGTTCCCGATACCGAAGATCACCAGCTCGACGTTGCCTCCTTTGAGCGCAGCATCAACCGCATGATCGATGCCGGCGTCGATGGCTTGTTCTTCCTGGGCTCCTCGGGCGAGGTCGTCTTCTCCACCGACGAGCGTCGCCGTCAGATCATCGCCGAGGCCGTCCGTATCGTCGACCACCGCGTTCCCGTTCTGGTCGGCATCATCGACACCGAGACCGAGCGCATGATCGAGCACGGTAAGGTCGCTCAGGAGCTGGGCGCCGATGCTCTCGTCGCCACCTGCCCGTTCTATGCCCTGCAGGGCATGACCGAGGTCGAGGAGCACTTCCGCATCCTGCATGAGGAACTCGACCTGCCCATCTTCGCCTACGACATCCCCGTGTGTGTCCACACCAAGCTCCCCTGGAAGCTCCTTGCCAAGCTCGGTGCCGAGGGCGTTCTGGCCGGCGTCAAGGATTCCTCGGGTGATGACATCTCGTTCCGCTACCTCGTTCAGGAGAACGAGAAGAACGGCCATCCGATGAGCATCCTCACCGGTCACGAGGTTGTTGTCGACGGCGCTTACCTCGGTGGCGCCGACGGTTCCGTCCCGGGTCTCGCCAACGTTGAGCCCGAGGGCTACGTGCGTCAGTGGAAGGCCGCTCAGGCTGGTGACTGGGCTACCGTCAAGGCCGAGCAGGATCGCCTCAATGAGATTTCGCACATCTGGGATGTCACCTCGGGCGTCCAGGGCTATGCCGGTGGCGTCGGCGCCTTCAAGACCGCTATGAACCTCATGGGCATCTTCGACAGCCCGACCATGCCGCGCCCGGTGAAGGCCATGACCGGCGAGAACGTCGAGGCGATTAAGAAGGTCCTCCAGGACAACGGTCTCCTGTAAAGCTTCCCCGGGCACCCGATCTTGGGGCTCAAGCGGTCGAGCGTGACCCATTAGGTCAACGCCCGACCGCTTTCACCCCAACCTCGGGCACCCGGGAAACCTTTACCAAGCTGCGGCGATAACGCAGCCTTCATTTCCTGTAGTTGTTTTTTATCTCCTAAGGAGAGCGACATGGAGAACAAGTACGTCTGCTCTGTCGATATCGGCGGAACTAAGATCGCGACTGCCATCATGGAGTACCCGGCTGACGGCAGTGTGCCTCATCCCGTTTTTGAGGCCGAGGTTCCCACTGAGGCCCAAGAGGGCGGCGAGGCCGTCTTCCAGCGTATCGAGGCGTCCATCAAGGCTGCTCTCGAGGCGAATCCCGATGTCGAGGTCCTTGGCGTCGGCATCGGTGCCGCCGGCGTCGTCGATCCCAAGACGGGCGCCATCGCGTATGCCAACGAGATCATGCCCGCCTGGTCCGGCGTTCAGTTGGGGCCGCGTCTGCGCGAGGACCTCGGTCTTCCCGTTGCCGTTGTAGGCGACGTGCAGGCTCATGCTCTGGGCGAGGCCCACTGGGGCGTCGGCAAGGGCAAGTTCTCCGTCTTGTGTCTTGGCATCGGTACGGGCATCGGCGGCGCATATGTCGAGAACGGCCGCGTGATGCAGGGCTTCCATGGTGCTGCCGGTCATATGGGCCACATCGAGTGCTCGGCTGCCGCCGGCATTCCCTGCGCCTGCGGGCGTTCCGGCCATCTGGAGTCGGTTGCTTCGGGCACTTCCATTGGTCGTATGTATGATGAGCGCTTTGGTCGCGTCGACCCCAGCCGTCCTTCGGTCGGTCGCGATGTGAACGACCTGTGCCGTGCGGGCGACGCAAAGGCGACCGAGGTCATCCATGACGCCGGCTTTGCGCTGGGGGCCAGCTTGGGCTCGCTCGCTAACATCCTGGACCCTGAGGTCATCGTGCTTTCGGGCGGCGTGATTCACCAAGGTCCCGATTGGCGTTCGCAGACGTGGAAGGATTCGGTGCACGAGGGCTATGCCAGCCAGGCGCTCGATCCGCTTCAGGACACGCCGATCCTCATCGGTTCTCTGGAGGGCGATGCTCCGCTCATCGGTGCCGCTGAGCATCTTCTTGCCTCGTTGAAGTAAACGTATCTGCCGTAGGAGCCTCCCGAGACAACACGCCTCGGGAGGCTGTTCTAAGAAAGGTTGCAGCCTTATGACCGTCGATCCTTTGATTCAATCCCTGAAGGGTAAGCTCGTCGTGAGCGTTCAGGCGTATATGGGCGAGCCGCTTCGTACGCCCGAGACCATGGCGCAAATGTCTCGTGCTTGCGAGCTCGGCGGCGCCGCCGCCATTCGCTGCCAGGGCCTTGCCGACATTGCCGCCATTAAGGGTCGCTGTGAGGTTCCTGTTATCGGCCTGTGGAAGGATGGGCACGAGGGCGTTTACATCACGCCGACGCTGCGTCACGCTCGCGCCTGCGTTGCTGCGGGTGCCGATATCGTGGCGATCGACGCCACCGATCGTCCGCGTCCCGACGGCAAGTCGGTCGAGGATACTTTCCGTCCGCTGCACGAGGAGGGCGTGCTCCTGATGGCCGACTGTGCCACCATCGAGGATATTCGTCGTGCTGTTGACATGGGCTTCGACCTGGTGTCCACCACGCTGTCTCATGGTGTTGCCGCTATCGATTGCACCATGGCCGACGGTCCCGATCTGCCGCTCCTGCGCCAGGCGACTGAGGAATTCCCCGGCCTTCCCATCATTTGCGAGGGTCGCGTGCATACGCCCGAGGAGGCTCGCGCTGCGATCGATGCTGGCGCCTGGGCCGTTGTCGTCGGCACCGCCATCACGCACCCCACGAGTATTACGAGTTGGTTCAAGGCTGCGCTTGAGGCGTAAGACAGGCCTCGTATCCGCTCGGGGCGGTATACTCAATTTAGGCAATTGACCGCGCGGGATCCGGGTTGCTGGGTCCCGCGCTTGTTTTCGGGAGGCAGCACATGCAAAAGGGAGATGCCATGGATGCGGCGGAGCGCTCGGAGCGCATCCCCGATATCGTCATCATCACCGGAATGTCCGGATCGGGCCGCACACAGGCCATGCACGTGTTCGAGGACATGGGCTATTTTTGCATCGATAACCTGCCTCCGCGTCTCATCGCCCAGCTTGCCGAGCTCGTCGGCATCAATACGGGCGTGGGCAGGCATCTCGCTGTCACCTGCGATTTGCGTAGCCAGGGACTGTTTGACGAGTTGCTCGATGCGGTCGCCGCGCTCGAAGAGCGCGAGATGAGCTGCGACATCGTGTTCCTGGAGGCTTCTGACGAGGTGCTGATTCGTCGCTACAGCGAAAATCGCCGCCGTCATCCCATTGCCAAGCCGGGGGAGACTACGGCCGATGCCATTCAGCGCGAGCGCCTTCAGCTTCAGGGCGTGCGCGACCGAGCCGATATGATTATCGACACGAGCCGTCTGCGCACCTCTGCGCTGCGCAACAAGCTACGTATGGCATTTTCCGAGCTGTCCGACCAGCAGCTCATGGACGTCCACGTGTTCTCGTTTGGCTTTAAGCACGGCATGCCCGTCGAGGCGGACATTATGATCGACGTCCGCTTCCTGCCTAATCCGTTCTACGATCCCGAGATGCGCACGATGACCGGTCTCGATAAAAAGGTCTCCGATTTTGTTCTGGACCATCCCAAGACGCAGGAGTTTTGGAAGGCTTGGACACAGCTGCTCGATACGGTGATGCCGGGCTATATCGCGGAGGGTAAGCCGCAGCTTTCTATCGCCATCGGCTGCACGGGCGGCCAGCACCGCAGCGTTGCCATTGCCGAGGCCACGGCCCGTTACCTGGAAGGCGCTCAGTATCATGTGAGCATCTCCCACCGCGACCTGTCGCGCGCTAACACGAAGGCATAGGCCTGCATGTCGTTTACCGCCGAGGTGCGTGACGAGCTCGCGCGCTGCGAACCCGAATGTGAATACTGCGATTTGTCGACGCTTGCCGCCCTGACGCGTGTGAGCGGTACACTTTCGCTGGCCGGCTCCGGGCGGTATCGTTTGACGGTCGCGACCGAGACGGGCGCCGTCGCGCGCACAATGATCACACTGACGCATCGCATCCTTAAGCTCAAAACGGAATTCACCGTTCGTAAATCTGTATTGCATAAGGTTCGAAACTACCTCATCACCTTGCCTGATCAGCCAGACCTGGATAAGGCTCTGGTGCTGCTGGGCATCCTCGACCGCAGGGGAGGACTTGTCGCCGGCGTGCCCCGACATATCGTTGCCCGTCCCTGCTGCAGGCTTGCCTATATCCGCGGCGCGCTCATCGCGGGCGGCTTCGTGGCCGATCCACGCGGCGATTTTCATTTGGAGATCGCGGTGCAGGGCGAGCAATATGCCAAGGGGCTTTGCGATCTGTTGGAGCAGATTGGGGTCCATGCTCGTGTTAATGCGCGGCGGGGGTCATATGCCGTGTACATTAAGAGCGCCGAGGAGATCGAGCAGCTCCTAAAGCTGGTCGGCGCCAAGCGCAGCGTTGCCGAGATCGAGGAAGCGCGCGCGGTCAAATTGGTTAAGAACGACGTAAACCGTCGCGTGAACGCCGAGCTCGCCAACCAGACCAGAAGCGCCGGTGCCGCCCAGCATCAGCTTGCGTTGATCGATGAGCTCGAGCAGCGTGGCCTTCGCGATGCGCTTCCGGATGCCTTGGCGGTCTTTTGCGACCTGCGCGAGCGCTACCCCGATCTGTCACTGCGTGATTTGGGGGAGATGGCTGACCCTCCCTTGTCGAAGTCGGCCCTCTACCATCGTGTTTTACGGCTTGAAAAGCTCATTGAAGCAAACAGGTAGATTAAAGTATCGACTTATATACGGATTTAGCTGCTGTTTTAGTATTTAAAACGTTTTAACGTAAATTTGATTTTCAATTTCGAGCATTCTCGTGAAATTCAAGTCAAAAAAAAGGTATATTAGGCGAGTGGTTAGTTTGTGGGCCTCAACGGCGGGCGCTGTAGCTCGCGGGGGCCTTACGAAAGGAGACACAATGGCAGTAAAGGTTGCTATTAACGGCTTCGGTCGCATCGGTCGTCTGGCTTTCCGTCAGATGTTCGGTCATGAGGGCTCCGAGATCGTCGCTATCAACGACCTCACCTCTCCCGATATGCTCGCTTACCTGCTGAAGTACGACTCCACGCAGGGCAACTATGCTCGCGATCACGAGGTCGTTGCTGGCGAGGATTCCATCACCGTTGACGGCAAGGAGATCAAGATCTACAAGGAGGCCGACGCCAACAACCTGCCTTGGGGCGACCTCGACGTCGACGTCGTTCTCGAGTGCACCGGCTTCTACACCAGCAAGGCTAAGGCTCAGGCCCACATCAACGCTGGCGCCAAGAAGGTCGTCATCTCCGCTCCGGCCGGCAGCGATCTGCCCACCATCGTGTACAACGTCAACCATGAGACGCTGACCGCTGAGGACAACATCATCTCCGCTGCTTCCTGCACCACCAACTGCCTCGCCCCGATGGCCAAGGGTCTGAACGACTTCGCTCCCATCGTGTCCGGCATCATGACCACCATTCACGCCTGGACCGGCGACCAGATGCCGCTCGACGGCCCGCAGCGCAAGGGCAACAAGCGTCGTAGCCGTGCCTGCGCCGTCAACATCGTCCCCAACACCACCGGTGCTGCCAAGGCCATCGGCCTGGTTCTCCCCGAGCTCAACGGTAAGCTCATCGGTGCCGCCCAGCGCGTCCCGACGCCGACCGGCTCCATCACCAACCTCTACGCTGTCGTTGACAAGAAGGTCACCGTCGACGAGGTTAACGCCGCTATGAAGGCCTACGCTGCCACCATCTCCGAGACCTTCGGTTACAACGAGGACGACATCGTCTCCACCGACATCATCGGCGAGACCCACGGCTCCATCTTCGACGCCACTCAGACCATGTGCTCTGACCTCGGCAACGGCCAGACCCTCGTTCAGGTCACCTCTTGGTACGACAACGAGAACTCTTACACCTCTCAGATGGTCCGCACCATCAAGTACTTCGAGAAGTTCGTTGCTTAATTTAGCTTTTAGCGAATAGCTCGTTGAGCGTCTAAAGAAGGGCGCGGCCTTATAGGGCTTACACCCTAGGGTCGCGCCCTTTTTATAGGAAATCGTCTGCCGTAATGGGAGGCAGACACGTACGAAAGGTAGAAGCAAACATGGCCTTTACCAAGAAGACCGTCCGCGACATCGATGTCGACGGCAAGCGCGTTCTCGTCCGCGTTGACTTCAACGTGCCTATCAAGGATGGCGTCGTTGGCGACACCACCCGTATCAAGGCTGCCCTGCCCACCATCAACTATCTCGTTGAGCACAACGCTCGCGTCATCCTCATGAGCCACCTCGGCCGTCCCGAGGGCACCGGCTTCCAGCCCGAGCTGTCCCTCGAGCCCGTCGCCAAGAAGCTCGCTGAGCTCTCTGGTCTCGACGTTGCCTTTGTCGCCGACACCTACGGCGAGAAGGCTGCCGAGGCTGTCGCCGCCGTCGAGCCGGGTAAGGTCCTCGTTCTCGAGAACGTCCGTTTTGACAAGCGTGAGAAGAAGAACGACCCCGAGATCGCCAAGAAGCTCGCTTCCTATGGTGACGTCTTCGTTCTCGATGCTTTCGGTACCGCTCACCGCGCCCAGGGTTCCGTCGTGGGCCCCGCCGCTTACCTGCCTGCCGTCGCTGGCTTCCTGCTCGAGAAGGAGGTCGACACGCTGACCGGCATCTTCGCCGAGCCCGAGCGTCCCTTCGTCGCCATCGTCGGCGGTTCCAAGGTTTCCTCCAAGATCGGCGTTCTCGATCACCTCATCGACTCCGCTGACACCCTGATTATCGGTGGCGGCATGGCCTACACCTTCTTCCTGGCTCAGGGCCTGACCGTCGGTCAGTCCCTCAAGGAAGAGGACTGGGTCGAGCGCGCCGGCGAGATGCTCAAGAAAGCCGAGGAGAAGGGCGTCAAGATCCTGCTCCCCATCGACAACCGCGTTGCCGATCACTTTGGCGAGGACGCTGTCCCCGAGGTTGTCGCTTCCGACGCTATCCCCGACGATCGTGAGGGTATGGACATCGGCCCCAAGACCGAGGAGCTTTACGCCGAGGCCGTCAAGGGCGCCAAGACCGTGTTCTGGAACGGCCCCATGGGCGTTTTCGAGTTCGACAACTTTGCTCACGGCACCCAGGCTATCGCCGAGGCTGTCGCCGAGGCCGACTGCACCTCGATCATCGGCGGTGGCGACTCCGTTGCAGCTGTCAACAAGTTCAACCTGGCCGACAAGATGAGCTGGATCTCCACCGGTGGTGGCGCTTCCATGGAGCTCGTCGAGGGTAAGGCCCTGCCCGGAGTGGAGGCGCTTCTCGATGCCTAATCGCACCCTTCTTATCGCTGGTAACTGGAAGATGAACAACGACGTCGCCGAGGCTGCCAAGCTCGCCGACGAGCTGGCCCAGGCTCTGCCTGAGGTTCCGGCTGGCGTCGAGGTGCTCGTCTGCCCTCCGACCATCGACATCACCACGGTTCATGACCGCATTCAGGCTGCCCCCATTGCCCTCGGTGCACAGAACGTGTACTGGGAGGCCAAGGGTGCCTTCACCGGTGAGTCCTCTTGCGACATGCTCAAGTCCGCTGGCTGCACCTACTGCATCATCGGTCACTCCGAGCGTCGCGACTACTTCCACGAGACCGACGAGGACCAGAACAAGAAGGCTAAGGCTCTCGTTGCCGCCGGCCTTGTTCCCGTCTTCTGCTGCGGCGAGTCCCTCGAGGTCCGCGAGGCTGGCACCTATGTCGAGCACGTCGTGAACCAGGTCAAGGCTGGCCTTGCTGGTCTTGAGATCACCTGCCCCAAGCAGGTCGTCGTCGCCTACGAGCCCATTTGGGCCATCGGCACCGGCAAGACCGCTACCGCCGAGGACGCTCAGGAGGTCTGCGGTGCTATCCGTGAGACCCTCAAGGAGATGTTCGGCGAGGAGCTCGCTAACGGCATCCGCGTGCTGTATGGCGGTTCCGCCAAGCCCGGCAACATCGCCGAGCTCGTCGCCAAGCCCGACGTTGACGGCGCCCTCGTGGGCGGCGCTTCGCTCAAGGCTGCCGACTTCGCCTCTATGGTCGTCAAGGCAGGCGAGTAGGACATATGGCACAACGTCATCTTCCTGCACTCCTGATTATCATGGATGGCTGCGGCCTTGCTCCGGCCGATGGCGAGAACGCCGTCGCCGCTGCCAAGACGCCCTTCCTTGATGGCCTGTACGAGAAGTACCCCCACACCACGCTCGGTGCTTCGGGCGAGGACGTGGGCCTTCCCGACGGCCAGATGGGTAACTCCGAGGTGGGTCACCTCAACATCGGTGCCGGCCGCATCGTGTTCCAGGAGCTTTCGCGCATCAACAATGCCATCAAGGACGGCTCCATCGCCAAGAACGAGGTTTTCGTCAAGGCTATGGACGATGTCAAGGCTGACGGTAAGACTCTCCACCTCATGGGCCTTATGAGCCCTGGCGGTGTTCATTCTCACATGAACCACGTCGAGGCTCTGGTCAAGATGGCTGCCGAGCACGGTGTCAAGACCGTTCGCGTCCACGCCTTCATGGATGGTCGCGACGTTGACCCGCAGTCCGGTGCCGGTTACATGAGTGAGTTCTGCGCCTTCCTGGCTAAGATCTCCGAGGAGACCGGTTGCGACGCTCGCGTTGCCACCGTCTCGGGCCGTTATTGGGCCATGGACCGCGATAATCGTTGGGAGCGCATCCAGCGCGCCTACGACGTCATGGTCAACGCGTCCGATGCCGATACCGACCCCGTTGCCGGTATCAAGGCCTACTACGAGAAGGACCCGCGCGGCGACGAGTTCGTCGAGCCCTTCGCTGCCCACAACGAGGGCATTCACGAGGGCGACGCGGCCATCTTCTTCAACTTCCGTCCCGACCGCGCTCGTCAGATGACCCGCGTGTTCACGGACAAGGAGTTCGACGGCTTTGAGCGCGAGCAGATCAAGCTTTCGCACTTTGTGACGATGACCGAGTATGATCCGACGTTTGACGTCGAGGTCGCCTTCCCCAAGACGTTCCCCGAGAACGTCCTGGCCGACGTTATCGCCGCCAATGGCCTGAAGCAGCTGCACACTGCCGAGACCGAGAAGTACGCCCACGTGACGTTCTTCCTCAACGGTGGCATCGAGGAGCCCAAGGAGGGCGAGGAGCGCGTGCTCGTCGCTTCCCCCAAGGTTGCTACCTACGATCTGCAGCCCGAGATGAGCGCTCCCGAGGTTACCGAGAAGCTCGTCGCCGCCATCAACGAGGATCGCGCTGATTTCTACATCGTGAACTTCGCGAACTGCGACATGGTTGGTCACACCGGTGTCTTCGACGCTGCCGTTAAGGCCGTTGAGGCTGTTGACGATGCCCTGTCCAAGGTTGTCCCGGCGATTCTCGCCAAGGGCGGCTTTGCACTGATTACCGCCGACCACGGCAACGCCGATCACATGTTTGACGTTGCTTCCGACGGTTCCAAGCATCCGTTTACGGCTCACACCACCAACCGCGTACCGTTCATCATCGTTGATGAGAAGGCCAAGCTCACCGGTATCGAGGACGGCCGTCTTTCCGATATCGCTCCGACCATGCTCACCATGGCTGGTATTGAGCCTTCCGCCGAGATGACGGGCCGCGTGCTCGCTACCGAGGCCTAATAGAAAACAAATACCGTTTTCTAGCAAGGGGGTTGTCCACAACCGGACAACCCCCTTTTTGGTATTTCTGCCATTTCCACCCCGTCCTTGAGTGGCAGGTAGGGGAGAGCGGGGGATTGTGGTACAGTACTGGAGTTTGAACTGTTCTATTAAGGAGCTTATCTATGGGTCCGTTCCAGATTCTTCTGTTTGTCGTTTGGGCTGTCTCTGCCGTGGCGCTGACGATTCTCGTCCTGATGCATTCCGGTAAGGGTACCGGCGTTTCGGATATGATTGCCAGCTCGCTGTATAACTCCAGCTCTGCCACGGGCGTTATGGAGCAGAACCTTGACCGCCTGACCGTCATCATGGCTGTCGTGTTTGCCGTGTGCGTCGTGCTGTGCATGTTCTTCTTCCCGCAGGGCATCGTGGGCTACTAATCACGAGCCGCATAAATACTTGAAAAGGGTCCCGCAAGTGCGGGACCCTTTTTGTTTACATATTTGTAACAGAGTCAAAATATCCTCACATACTTCGCCCAACTAAAGAAATTCTCGACCGTTAACCGGAATTAGCCCCAAATTGTGTATAAAATGCGCTACTGTATTGCAAAACGTTGGTCCGTTGTGCATAACCAGCCATAGCAGCGGGCGGCGTTTTGATGGTTCGGATCGGATTGTTTCGACATGTGTCCGACTGAACATTTCTTTGTCCTATCTCATAAGGAGGATGGCATGGCTGATTCTATGTTCCACCAGCCCGTTATGGGTCGTCGCGCCTTTGTTGGCGGCACCCTTGCTGCGAGCTCCATGGCTTTTCTTGCCGCATGCGGCAAGAAGGGTGGCGACGCTTCCGGTTCTGAGTCCGGTTCGACGCTGAACTTCTACATCAACAACCCGGTCTGCATCGACCCCTACAATGTCCAGGAGGACCAGGGCACTCAGGTCGAGTACCAGCTCTTTGACGCTCTGACCTCTTATGACGCCGAGAAGGGCGAGATCGTTCCGCTGGCTTGCGAGTCCTTCGAGGCCAACGACGACGCCACCGAGTTCACCTTCAAGATCAAGAAGGCCAAGTTCCACAACGGTGACGACGTTACCTCCAAGTCCTTCAAGCTCGGTTGGGAGCGTCTGGTCAACACCAAGTCGGCCATCGCTACCGAGTACGGCCCTTCCGAGGTCTCCTATCACCTTTCCATGGTCGAGGGCTATGACGACCTGCTTGCCGGTAACGCCACCGAGCTCAGCGGTGTTACCTGCCCCGACGATGAGACCCTCGTCGTTAAGCTGTCTTCCGCTTACGCCGACTTCCCCTTCGTCGCCTCTCACCCGGCTCTGGCCCCGGTTCCCGAGTGCGCCGAGTCCGATGCCAAGAGCTTCTATCTTGCACCGGTCGGTAACGGCCCGTTCATGATGGACGGCAAGTGGGAGGATGGTCAGGAGATCAACCTCAAGAAGTTCGACGATTACTATGGCGACAAGGCCAAGATCGATGGCATCCACTTCCAGGTCATCAAGGACATGGAGACTGCTTACAAGGAGTTCCAGGCCGGTAACCTCGATGTCTGCGACGTTCCCGTCGCTCAGATCGATGCCGCCAAGAAGGATCGCGGCGTGTCCAAGGACGGCTACACCATGGGTGACGGCGAGCGCATGCTGCTCGGCGCCGAGCCTTCCACGTACTATCTGACCTGCAACACCACGGCCGAGCCGTTCAACAACGCCGACCTGCGCAGGGGCATCTCCCTGGCCATCAACCGTGAGGCCATCTGCAAGACCATCTTTAAGGGTACCCGTACCCCTGCCGACGGCATTGTTCCTCCGGGCATCGATGGCTACAAGGAGGGCGCATGGGAGTTCTGCGCCTACGATGTCGACAAGGCTAACGAGTACCTCGACAAGGTTGCTCCCGCTGGCGCTAACGGGGATCGTGGCATTAGCGTGACCCTTTCCTACAACCAGGACGGCGGTCACAAGGAGATCATGGAGTCCATCATCGGCGACCTCGCCAAGGTTGGCGTTACCGCTGTCTCCGATACCCCTGAGTGGTCTGCCCTGCTCGAGCAGTATCAGAACTTTAACTATCAGTTCGGTCGTCTGGGTTGGATTGCCGACTACCCGATCATGGACAACTTCCTGTATCCGCTGTTCCACTCCGACTCCCTCGGTGGCGATAACCGCTCTGGTTACAACAACCCCGAGTTCGACGCCAAGGTCGACGAGGCTCGTACTATTGTTGACGACGAGGAGCGCGTCGCTAAGATGCAGGAGGCCGACGCAATGGTCGCTGCCGACTGCCCGGTCATCCCGATTATGTTCTACACGCACACCATCGTCGGCTCCGATCGCATCAAGCACCTCTATGTCGATCCGCAGAAGCATGCCGAGCTGGGTACCGCTGAGCTCGCCTAAGAGTTTGCAGCTTCCGTGAGGGTCAAGTATTTACGTAGACCTCATGGGAAACATACAGTTCTCCCTAACCTGGGGTAAACTGGCTGATGGTAATTTTGGGATGCCGGTCTGGCGATCGGCATCCCATTTAGGTTAATCCCTAGATAGGGGAGTGGTATGGGTAAGTACATCGTTAAACGTGTGCTTCAGTTCATCCCGGTGTTTTTGGGCGTTACGCTGATTCTGTTCGCCCTCCAGAATATCGTGCCGGGAGATCCGATCAAGCTGATCGGTGGAGACAAGGCTCTGTCCCCCGAGGTGGAGCTTCAGCTTCGCGTCCGCTATCACCTGGTCCAGTCGGACGAGGACGGCAACGCGATCCTTGATGAGAACGGCGACCCCGTTCAAACGTCGCTCGTGGACCGTTACTTGTATTACATGAACGGCCTGCTTCATGGCGATCTGGGCAATTCGTATCAGCGCAAGCTGCCGGTTACGGAAATCTTTGCCCAGAAGTATCCGTATACGGTCAAACTTGCCGCGTGCGCCATCGTGCTCGAGGCAATCATGGGTATCGGTGCGGGTATCATTTCGGCGGTTAAGCGTTATTCCTTCTGGGATATTTTGGTAACGCTCACCACGTCGATTCTCGTTGCCGTCCCGGCTTTCTGGCTCGGTATGTTGCTGCAGCTGTTCTTTGGCGTCATTCTCAAGGACGCCACGGGCGGTGCATTCTCCATGCCGATTTCGGGTGCCGGCGGTTCCAGCTCTCAGTATCAGGATTGGATGCACTATGTGCTTCCGACCATTACGCTGGCTTCGGTTTCGACCGCTTATGCCGCCCGCATTATGCGCTCGCAGCTGCTTGACGTCATGAACCAGGATTACATCCGTACGGCAAAGGCGAAGGGTCTCTCCAATCGCGCGATCATCGTCAAGCATGCGCTTAAGAATGCACTCATCCCCGTCGTTACCTATATTGGTGTCGACTTTGGTGGCATGCTTTCGGGCGCCATCCTGACCGAGACGGTCTTTAACTGGCCCGGTATCGGCTATGAGGTCTATCGCGCCATTAGCATGCGTGACTGGCCCATCGTTATGGGCGGCGTTACGCTCATCGTTGTCGTCGTCATGGTGATTAACCTGCTCGTCGACATTAGCTATGCATTCCTCGACCCGCGCATCCGCCTTGGCGGTCCGTCGGATAAGGCCTAAGGGAGGTACGTCTCATGCAGGAAACTGATTCTCAGTCTCAGGAGCAGGCTACCGCCACCAAGGCCGCATCTGCTCCCGCCAAGTCCCGCACGCTGTGGGGCGACGCTTTTAAGCGTCTTCGTAAGAACAAGCTCGCCGTTATCGGTGTCTGCTGGATCATCATCGTCGTTGTGGTTGCACTGACCGCAGATCTATGGGCTAAGCCCTGGCTCGGTTCGCCGACGGCTTCCGACTCGACCACCATGGCTCAGACGTCGCTGCTGGCTCCGTGTGCAGAGCACCCGTTTGGCACCGACGCCCTTGGTCGTGACATTCTCGTCCGCGTTATCTACGGTGCGCGCGTTTCGCTGTCCGTCGGCATTATGGCAACCGCGATCTCCACGCTGATCGGTCTGGTCATGGGTGCTCTGGCGGGTTTCTACGGCGGCATCTGGGATACGATCATCATGCGCTGTGCGGACATCTTCCTGGCGTTCCCGTACGTGCTGTTCGTTGTCGCCATGATCGCCGTTATCGGCCGTGGCCTTCAGAACGTCTTTATCGCCATCGGTATTCTCGGCTGGCCTTCGATTGCACGCGTCTTCCGCTCTGCAATCTTGACGGTCAAGGAAAACGACTATGTTGACGCTGCACGCGCGATGGGTGCATCCGATGCCCGTATCGTCGTGCGTCACATCTTCCCGAACTCCGTCGCCTCTATCGTGGTCTACGCAACCATGAACATTGGTGGCGCCATTCTGACCGAGTCCGCTCTGTCCTTCCTCGGCATGGGCGTTATTCCGCCTACGCCTTCGTGGGGCTCCATGATTCAGGACGGTCAGCAGTATCTTCTGACCGCTCCCTGGATGATGATCATGCCCGGTCTGGCAATTCTCTCGACGGTGCTCGCCTTCACCCTGCTGGGTGACGGTCTGCGCGACGCCCTCGACGTCAAGATGAAGGACGCATAAGGATGAAGAAGAACAAGAACTATGTGGACCTGAAGGACCAGCCGGTTCCCGAGGGCCAGCATCTGCTCGAGGTCGATGACCTTAAGATGTATTTCCACACCGAGGATGGCGTCGTTCGCGCTGTCGACGGTGTCTCCTACACGCTCGATCGCGGCGAGACCCTGGGAGTCGTCGGTGAATCCGGCTCCGGTAAGTCCGTGACCGCCATGACCATCATGGGCCTTATCTCGATGCCTCCGGGAAAGATCGAGGGCGGTGACGTTCGCTATCGCGGCCGCTCCATCCTCGAGATGACCGAGGAAGAGATGCAGCACATTCGCGGCAACGATATCGCGATGATCTTCCAGGATCCTATGACCTCCTTGAACCCGGTCTATAAGATCGGCAAGCAGGTGGGCGAGGGCCTTCGTCTGCACCGTGGCTACTCCAAGCAGGAGGCGCTCAAGCGCGCCACCGAGCTTTTGGACCTCGTTGGCATTCCCGAGCCCGAGAAGCGCGTCAATGAGTATCCGCACCAGTTCTCTGGCGGTATGCGTCAGCGCGTCATGATTGCCATGGCTCTTGCCTGCGATCCCGATATTCTGATTGCCGACGAGCCCACGACTGCTCTGGACGTTACCATCCAGGCTCAGATTATTGAGCTTATGCAGGAAATGCAGGAGAAGAACGGCAACGCCATCATCATGATTACCCATGACCTGGGCGTCGTTGCCGATATGGCCGATAAGATCATGGTTATGTACGCCGGCCGTCCCGTCGAGTTCGGTACTGCTGAGGAAATCTTCTACGAGAGCCGCCACCCCTACACCTGGGGCCTTATCCGCTCCATCCCGGAGCAGGCCATCGAAGAGAAGAAGCCGCTTACGCCGATTCACGGCAACCCGCCTTCGCTCATGAACCTGCCCGAGGGCTGCGTGTTCTCGCCTCGTTGTCCCTATGCGACCGATAAGTGCCGCAAGCAGCGCCCCGAGCGCGTTGTCACCGAGTCTGGTCATTACTCTGCGTGCCACTACTCCGGTGACCCCGAGTTTCTCAAGAACGCTCCTGAGACGTCCCGTACGCGCAAGGATTCCAAGAAGGGAGGCGAGGCGTAATGGCAGATACCAACGAGCGTACTCCGTTGCTGAAGGTCGAGCACCTTTCTAAGGAGTTCCCCGCTGAGTCCGGCATGTTCGCCAAGCGTTTTTCCAAGCGTGTCGTCTCTGCTGTAAATGACATCTCTTTTGAGATTTATCCTGGCGAGACTTTTGGTCTGGTTGGTGAGTCTGGTTGCGGTAAGTCCACGACGGGTCGCACCATCATGCGCTTGACCAAGCCGACCGCCGGTAAGGTGTTCTTCCAGGGCAAAGATGTTGCCGAGATGAGCAAGCACGAGATCAAGGATATGCGTCGCGAGATGCAGTTCATCTTCCAGGACCCCTATGCATCGCTGAATCCTCGTATGACCATCGGCGAGATTGTCTCTGAGCCCATGACCATTCATGGCGTGGGCACCAAGGAGGAGCGTATCGAGCGCGTCCGCGAGCTGCTGGACGTCGTCGGTCTGAACCCCGAGCACATCAACCGCTATCCGCACGAGTTCTCGGGCGGCCAGCGCCAGCGTGTCGGCATTGCCCGCGCATTTGCGCTGAAGCCCAAGCTGATTATCTGCGACGAGCCGGTTTCCGCTCTGGATGTTTCCATCCAAGCACAGGTCCTGAACCTGCTTAAGGAACTTCAGGACAAGTTCGGTACGGCTTATCTCTTCATTGCTCACGACCTCTCTGTCGTGCAGCACATTTCTGATCGCGTTGCCGTTATGTATCTGGGCAAGATGGTCGAGGTTTCGGACTGGAAGACGCTCTACAGCGAGCCTCACCATCCGTACACGCAGTCGCTGCTGTCTGCCGTGCCGGTGCCCGATCCTGATATCCAGAAGACCCGCAAGCGCATCATCCTCGCCGGCGATCCGCCGTCACCGCTGGATCCGCCGACCGGTTGCCGTTTCCACACTCGCTGCCCAATCGCTCAGGGTATCTGCTCTGAGAAGCTTCCCGAGTTTAAGGAAGTCGCACCGGGCCACTGCTGCGCGTGCCACTTCGCGGAGCCGTTCCCGATCAAGGAATCGCACATCGACCTGTAGCCGGTTGTTATCGTCCGGGCCCGCGCTGGACTTAGTTTTCAGAACGTCCTCGACCATGGAAACCCCCTTATCCTGCTCCTTCGGAGCCGCGGATAAGGGGGTTTCCTGGTCTGCGGAATGTTCTGAAAACTAAGTCCAGCACGGGCCCTGTGTTACCACTGCAGGGGGGGGGCGATTCCTTGATCGCTCACTTAATCTAACGGGAAAGATAGCGAGGCCGGAGCTTTAGCTCCGGCCTCCCCATATAAGGGCTCGGCAAAGCCGAGCCACCAAATTTATATCAGCCCCCAGAACATGTTTGAGAACTGTGCATGGAGTACGTACTCCTAGGACCAAGACGAGGTTGCTTTCCAACGCATTCCGCAGGGCGCGGCATTATTTTGTAGCGCGAAGCGCGGATCAAAATTATGCCGCATGCCCGAGGACGCGTTGGAAAGCAACCTCGTCTTGGTCCGGACGGACCCATTTACCTGCGCATTTACAAATTCGTAAACTTTTTTGAAAAAAGTGCTTGCACAGTTCTCGAATCATAGGTTATTATCTTCTTGTTGAACGCGCGGGTCCAACAAAACGAACTGCGAATCAACAACATAGCATGTCGGAGTGGCGGAATTGGCAGACGCGCTAGCTTGAGGTGCTAGTGACCGCTTTTTGGTCATGCGGGTTCAAGTCCCGCCTCCGACACCATCGCATTTGAGAAGCCTCTCCGGAGGCTTTTTTGTTACCGATAGACGGTGAGGTTCACGATGGAAACGCTTGAGCGCAACGAGTGGGCAGACGTCGCCCAGTTGGTCGAGATCACGAGCGATGCGGTCATCATCTGCGAGCTCGATGGAACCATTTTGCACGTGAATAATCGTTTGCTCGACTTGATGTGCGAGGAACGCTCCGATGTGATCAACGGAGACGTTAAAGATCTCTTGTACTCGTCGGCATTTGAGCGCGCGACGGAGCACCGTCTTCCATTTGAGACCAATGGAGCTGAGAGCGAGTTGATGCTCAAGCTGAGTGACGGCTCCTTTATTCCCGTTCTCGTTCGCGCCGGCTCGGTTACACCGCCTCGCATCTTTGGTCGCCGTGCGCCGCGCGTTCTGGTGGCGCTCCACAGCATCGAAGAACAGCATTCACACGACCGCCAGCTCAAGCGTGCTCTTTCGGAGCTCAGGGTGGCGAATAAGCGCCTCTCGGGCACGCTTTCGGTCATTATGAGTACCGTTGGCTCCGATGAGCTTCCCAGCTTGCTCGACACCGTTTTGAATCAGCTTGTCGGAACGCTCGATGCATCGGGCGCCGCCATCTATTTTTCCGAGAGCGGCGGTTTTAAGCTCCGTGGTGTTTCCAAGGAACTTGAGGACAGCTATCTGCCCGAGTTCATGCCCTATGGCGCTGGCATTCCGACGTACGTGCTTCGTGAGTCGCGCGCTTGTCGTCTATCGATCCAGCAGGACCTTGAGGGCGATCGAGTCGCCTCGGGCATGTTCATGGATCTGGATAATCGTTCCAAGCACCTGCTGCGCGTGCAGGATATGCCCCCGTATCGCAGCGAGATCTGTCTTCCCGTGTTTTACGGCACGCAGGTCCTTGGCGTGTTGGAAGTTGGCTGGAAACGTCCCCAGGCGCCACTTGCCTATGACGTTAACGTACTCGAGGTCATCTGCGATTACCTGTCTATTCAGCTTGTCGGCATGGCGTCGAGCTTACGTTCGCGCCGCACGGCGGAGCTCGGCCGCTCACTCAATTTGCTGCGCGACGAACTGTTTACCTATCTCGATGATCCCGTTGCCGCTTCGCGAGCGGTCTCGACGGAAATCTGCACGGTGCTCAATTGTCATTTCTGCCCCGTGGAATATGACGCGAGTCTTGACACCTATGTCATCGATTTTGAGGGCGGCAGTCGCGTGGCGCTGCCGGGAGACCCTGAGTCGCTCTTCTTTTCCACCACCGCACCGGCTGCGCGTTTGGGGGTTGCTTCCGATGGTTTTGGGCAGTCGGTGCTGGGCGGTGCGAGTGCTGATGATCTTAAGCATGTGCGCTTGACCCGCGTCGACGAATCCATGCCTATGGGCGGATGGTTGAGGGCTCATGGCCTGCCGTGCCAGGGCCTCTATGTCGATTCCGGCTTCGAGGCGGGACGCGTTCGCTCGGAGGGCGGCGGTCAGCGGAACAACGATGCAATCGTTCCCGCCGACGTTGCCAAGGGGCCGACGAGGCGCGCTTTGCTGCTCCGTGATGGCAGCCAAGAACCAATTGACGACCTTGAATACGACTACCTGGTGCATCTGGCGCATGACTTTGAGCTGATTTATGAAGGCGAATCTCAAAAGCGCGAGGAGCGTCATATCGCTCAGACGCTTCAGATTGGCATGAGAAATTCGCTTGGTGACGTTCCGGGCATTGCAACCGATTCGGTATACCTATCGGCAACGAATTCTGCGTTGGTCGGTGGTGACTTCTATACGCTTGTCCGACTTCCCGACGATTGCGCCGTTATGATTTTGGGTGATGTATCCGGCAAGGGAATCGAGGCGGCGTCGATGTCGGCGCTTGTCAAGACAGCGCTGACGGCCTATGCCTGGGAGGGTGCGGGGCCTGCCCGCATGGCACGCTCGCTCAATAGCATGCTCATGGGCTTTTCGAGGGTCGAGACGTTTGTGACGGCGTTTATCGCCAAGATCGATCTTAAGGCGGGCCGCGCTACCTATTGCTCGGCGGGACATCCTCCCACTATGGTCATTAGGCCGTCGTCGACGCCGCTTGGTGGCGGTGAAGCCCGAGGCGGAGAAGTGGAGCTCCTTGGGTGCCAATCGGGCGTGATCGGTGCCTTTGAGAGCATGGTCTACGAGACGGGCGTGTTTACGTTCGCTCCTGGTGACATGCTATTTATGTATACCGATGGAACAATCGAAGCACGTGATCGCTCGGGTGCTTTTTTTGGCGAGCAGCGCCTTCGTGACCTTTTGCTCTCTGTCTCGGGTGAGGGCGTATCGGGAATCTGCGGCAAGGTCTTGGGCGAGCTTGACCGCTTTACCGAGTCGGCGCTGAACGATGACATCGCGCTGGTTTCCCTTGAGTTTTTACGGGGTCGATCGTAGGTCACGACGCCTGACGGGCGAAATCTGCGCGGTTGCAGATACGTGTGCATCGAGCGAGCTCTTTTGGGGAACCATGGTCGTATGAATGAGTGGAATGACATAGCGGTTTTGACGCCACCGGGCGATATCGACATCGCCTCGGTGCCCGCACTGCGCCGACGGTTGGATAATTTGATCGACCGGGGCGTGCGTCGTGTTGTCATCAATTGCCAGGCCGTGGGCTTTATCGACTCGACGGGTTTGGCGTTTTTGCTTACACGTGCTAGAGAGCTTATGAGGCATGAGGGACTGCTTTCGCTCGTTAACGCCTCCGATGGGGTCGTTCGCTTTTTGGAAATTGCCCGACTTGTCGACATCCTGCATGTCGCGGGCCCGGCGCGGGAGTCGATTCCTGCCATTCCGGTGGGGGAGCTGCCTCGCTGGAGTAAGAGCGTCGAGGTCCGTCAGGGTATCGAGAATCTTCCATACTACCGACATCGCATCGCCGAACTCCTTGAATCGCTTCCGTTGCGCCGTGACGAGCGCTACGATGTCGCATTGGCGTCGGGGGAGGCGCTGGGTAATGCCTATGACCATGCGGGCGGTATCGGGTGCGTCCTGACGGTTCAAGCCTATGGCGATCGCGTTGTGGTTGAGGTGCTTGATCGAGGTGCCGGCTATTCTATCGATGGGGCGAGCGAGCCGGTGGCATCCGAGGAGCGCGGACGTGGTATCAAGCTCATGCGCATGCTCGTCGATAATGTTGAGGTTGCCCGGCGCACGGATGGTGCCGGCACACGCGTTCGGATGGTGAAGCTGTTTGGCTCAGCATTGGAATCGTGCGCATAGCGCCTTGACTTGGCGTTATTTACCTGCATGAACTTGCTTTGAGCAACTTTTTTGAAAAAAGTACTTGCGTCTTTAGGACAACTCGCGTAAATTAATAACCCGCAAGCGGACATGGCTCAGTTGGTAGAGCACAACCTTGCCAAGGTTGGGGTCGCGGGTTCGAGCCCCGTTGTCCGCTCCATTGCATTTCCGGACCGTCTCAAGCGGTCCTTTTTCGGCGAAGTGGCCAAGTGGTAAGGCAGAGGCCTGCAAAGCCTTTACCCCCGGTTCGAATCCGGGCTTCGCCTCCAGGCAACATCCGGGCGCTCCGGTGCCCGTTTTGTTTTACATATGCGGACATGGCTCAGTTGGTAGAGCACAACCTTGCCAAGGTTGGGGTCGCGGGTTCGAGCCCCGTTGTCCGCTCCAAGCGCAACAGCCCGGCTACTACGGTAGCCGGGCTTGTTCGTACCCATCGCCTGGGCTCGAACTTTTTTCAAATTATTCGAAAATAGTTCTTGCATTAGGGTGGATCATCCCGTATATTAAATCCTTGCAGGCGGACATGGCTCAGTTGGTAGAGCACAACCTTGCCAAGGTTGGGGTCGCGGGTTCGAGCCCCGTTGTCCGCTCCATTTGGGCGTTTAGCTCAGGGGGAGAGCGCTTCCCTGACACGGAAGAGGTCAGAAGTTCAAATCTTCTAACGCCCACCAAATGTTCGCAGCTCAGAGGCTTAGTCTCTGAGCTGTTTTTGTTTTGGTCACCAAATGAGTCGCCAAATCGCCGGCAAAAGGTATCTCAATTCATGAAAGAGTGGTTCTGAGTGTCTGTTTAGCCTTGTCATCTCAATCGAGTGGGGGTTGACCATTTTGAACATAACCGTGCATCTCGTTGACGTTTCAGCGATCGATCCCGGCGAGACCGTTGATATGGCATCAATCGCGGGACGCTATGCCTTACGTGCCTCCAATGGGGATTTCCCAATTGCGTCTCGGAGAGAAGCTGCAGGCGTGGGTCTGCTTCTTCGCGACGCCCTGGGTGTCTTCGACGACACCCAGCTTGCGTGTTCTGCTTTCGGCAAGATCGAGCTTGCGGATGGGGAGGCCCCCTCTATTTCCATTTCACATGGCGGAAGCGTGGCCGTCCTCGCTGTTTCCGATGTTGCTCGGTCGGTCGGAGGACCTATTGGCGTGGATATCGAGGCGATCGATGAGATTGCCCCCGTTGCGGTTGGGCGTATGGCAAACGACGACGAGCGCGTGTGGATTAACGCTGCCCCCAATTTGCAAGAACGCAATCTTCGCCTGAGTCAGACGTGGACGCGTATCGAGGCCATCCTCAAGGCTGAAGGCGTCGGGTTTTCGATTGACCCTCGCAAAGATGGCATGCCCGGTGGATGGAATACTTCGTCGGTGACATACGGTCGCTGCGTCATCTCTTGTGCGGCGCGCTCTATGCCTCGTATCGTCCTCAGGGAGCATACCTTTCGGGTAGCATAGGAGCCAATCGCTAATAGGGGAGGCCGCTATGCCGCTGAACGCTCAAAACGATATCGCTTCACGGATCGAGGATGCCGTCTTTGAACTTATGGGGACGACGCCGGTGCAGGCGATCAAGGTGACCGATGTGCTGAGGCTCGCGCACACCTCGAAATCGACGTTTTACCGCTGCTATCGTTCTGTTGACGACGTTGTTAAGCGATTTGAGGACGATCTGCTCCACAACATGCAAGAGATTAACGACGTTGCCCTTGAGGCGCGCTTTGGTGACGCTCAGCTCGATCCGACGCCGACGATGATTAAGCGTATGGAGATCCTGCAGCGCAATCGTTCGAAGGTGCTCGCGCTCAACAGTGAAAACGGGGACCCCGTGTTCACGCATAAGGCTACGGTTTTTATGCATGAGTATTTTCGCGACCGTCTGCGCTCAACGTTTTCTGACGAGACCGATCTTGACCTGTATCTGGCTTTCGCTCTCGCGGGTCACCATAACCTTATCCAGTACTGGCTCGAGGTCCGTCCCGATTTGGAGGCGCGCACCGTTGCCGCCGCGCTCAATCGCATGTTCTATGCGCCGTTGTTTGTCGACGACGCCTCGCGCCGTTGGCACCCACGTATCCCCGATTTTGAAAAGCCGCTCGGGTGAACGGCTGATTTTTAGGGATGAACGGTTGCATAGGTTGCGGATTCAGAGTAATCCAGCCCTATGAATCGATTTAAGTATGGCCATTTATCTGCTATTTGGACCGCCTAGCCCCGATGTGTCCCATATGATGGGACACATCGGGGCTTTTTGTCTCACGCGTTTCGTTTAACCCCTCGTAAACTAAAGCTACGTTCAAAAGAACCACTGCAGTAGTTCAACGTGTGACGGCACAGAAAAGCCGCGAGCGCTCTCTCACCTTCGCTCGCGGCTGGACTGCGCCATCATTCCGTACACCTTCACATGATTAGGATGTGATATTCAGTGGTTACGCTCGGAAAGAACATGCGCAGCGTCTCGATTGTAGGCGTAGGCTGCACCCCGTTCAAGGATTTTGAGGAGCATCCCGAGACCCAGGGTATTGGCGAGGGCGAGGCGTTTGGCTATGCGGCTCTCGAGGCAATTGCCGATGCCGGTCTTGAGCCCCGCGATATCGACTTTTTCTATCACGGCAGCGCCAATCCGTATCTCGTTGGCGATTGCATTACCCCCAACATGCAGGTTGCCGATTGGTTTGGCGTTCGTGCCAAGGGCTCTGTCCATCATTCCGAGGCTTGCTGCACGGGCTACGTCGCCCTTGAGCAGGCCGTGATGGCAGTCGCCTCCGGTGCCTACGATGTTGTCCTTACGGGTGCCTGCGATTTGGCTTCGACTCTTCCCGTTGAGCACATGCCCTCCCATATTCGTCAGGACTTTACGCTCGACGTCATGATCCCCTCGCTCGATAAGATTTATGACCGCGCTTATGGTCGTCCGCTCGACGGCGCCTTTGGCGTGTCGTTCGACAACTGGATCAACGAGTATTCGATGCAGTACGACCTTACCGCCGATCAGATCGATGATGCCCTGAACGGCCTTACCAAGAGCCTTCGCCGCGGTGCCGTCCTGAATCCCCTTGCCTGGTACGAGACCACGGTCGAGGAGGACGCGAAGGCAGCTGGGTTCGATACCGCCGACGAGTATCTCAAGAGCATGTACAACCCGCGCGTTACGCAGTACCTGCGCGTTACCGGCTTTGAGAAGAAGTGCGACGGCGCCGCCGCTGTTGTCGTAATGCCCACGGAGAAGGCAAAGGCCATGGGCGTGCCGTATGCGCCTATTGAGGTTCTGGGTACGGGCGCCTCTGCTGTCGAGGCCGGTCTGTTCCACAACGAGCACTGGGCTACCGAGCTTGCCGCCAAGCAGGTCTATGACCTTACCGGCGTGAGCCCCGATGAGATTGACCTGTTCATGTGCAACGACTTCTTCCTGGCTTCCGAGATCGTCTCGGCCGAGGAGTGCGGCTATATTCCGCGCGGCGAGGCCTGGAAGTACGCGATCGATGGTCGCACCGCTTTTGACGGCGATAAGCCCATCAACCCGCACGGTGGCCGTTGCAACTTCGGTCACGCCCATGGCGCATCCGGCATCGCCGATATCGTCGAGGCCGTTAAGCAGATGCGTGGCGTCGCCGGTGCCACCCAGATGAAGAAGGTTCCCGAAACGGCTTTCCTGCGCGGTTTTGGCGGTTCTCAGAACGTGCGCTGCCAGATCCTTCGTACCGTCGCCTAAGCGACCGCGGTTTTCGATTTCCCATAAGGAGTATTCTCATGCAACTCAAAGATATGGAGCCCGTGGTCAAGAAGTTCTACACGGGTCTTGAAGAGGGCATCTATTGGGCGCGCCAGTGCCCCGAGTGCGGAGCCGTCGAGTTTCCGCCCCACCTTGCCTGCAATGCCTGCGGCTATCACAAGACCGATTGGGTCCAGGTTTCCGGTCACGGGCATCTGATCGATTTTACCCTGCCTGGTCCGCAGAACGACAAGCCCTATCTCAAGGAGTATGGCAAGTACGCCTACGGCGCCGTCGATATCGACGAGGGTTCTCAGTACACCTACGTTATCTACGGCATTACCAAGAAGAAGGCCCCCGAGATTCGCGCCAAGCTCATGGCGGGCGAGACCGTTGGCGTCCATGCCAAGGTTATCGACCGTCCAGGCTATAAAGAGCTTACGTTCGAGCTTGACGATTAGGTTTTCACCCCTGCAACAATTCGATTCCTCTCTTAGGCCACGGCGGGACCCATGTCTCCAGCCCGCCGTGGTCGCCCCTCTTTTTCGATTGAAAGGCACCATCATGAACGAAGAACTCACTCAACAGATCTGCGATTTTGCCAAGTCCGCCTACAACTATGACGGCGATGTGACCCCCGAGACGACGTTTGAGACCCTGGGCAAGGGCTCGATGAAGATGATCGCTCTGACCTCCATGATCGAGAACGAGCTCGATGCCGAGGTCCCCGTTCGCGAGGTCATGGTCATGAAGACCATCGGCGAGCTTATCGAGCGCACTGCCGAAGAGATGGAGTAACTGCCATGGACCTGATGCAGACCCTGCGCGAGCAGGCTGCCGCCAAGCCTATGCGCGTTGCTTTTCCCGAGGGCGAAAACGAGACCATGATGCAGGCGGTCGCAAAGATCGCCGCCGAGCATCTTGCCGAATGTGTGCTGGTCGGCGACGGCGGTAAGCTCAAGGAGCTTGCCGATGAGCGTGGCATCTCCCTTGAGGGCATCGAGATTGTCGATGTGACCGACGAGGAGGCGAACGCCGCTTGCTGCGAGCGCTACCTTTCTCATCCGGATTGCAAGTTTAAGCCCAAGGGCGCTGCGCGCCGTATGACGCGTCCGCTTGAGCGCGCCCTGATTTTGCAGGTGCTCGGCGATGTCGACGTTATGTTCGCCGGTATCGATAACGCCACGGGCGATATTATCCTGGCTGGTCAGACCATCGTCGGCCTTGCCGACGGGGTGGACACCGTGAGCTCGTGCGGTATCGCCGACATCCCCAACTGGAATGGCGGCGAAGGTGTCCTTTTGGCTTTTGGCGATTCTGCCGTGTGCGTTGACCCCACGAGCGAGGAGCTTGCCTCGATCGCGATTTCGTCGAGCGAAACGGTACGCTCGCTGACCGGATGGGATATCCGTTGCGCGCTGCTTTCGCATTCGACTGACGGTTCGATGGATAACGAACTCGTCGACAAGGTACGTCGTGCTCTCGAGATTGCCAACGATCGCCGTCCCGACCTTGCCATCGACGGCGAGTTCCAGTTTGATTCGGCGATTAACCCCAAGGTTGCGGCCAAGAAAGTTCATCGCGAATCCGCTGTTGCGGGGCAGGCCAACGTGGTCATCTGGCCCGATATCAACGTGGGCAATATCGGCGTCAAGATCATCCAGAATCTGACCGGCGCCAACGCTTACGGCCCCATGCTTCAGGGCTTCAAGAAGATCGTGTGCGATTGCTCGCGCTCTGCGCCCGTCGATGAGATCGTCGGCAACGTGGTGATGAGCTGCGTGCGCGCCCAGGCGCTTAAGGAGGCTTAAGGCATGTCCGATAAAAAGACTCCCTGGCGCGTCCTGGTAATCAACCCTGGTTCCACTTCCACGAAGGTGGGCGTTTTTGAGGGCGATGAGTGCAAGCTCAGTAAGAACGTTACGCACGATGCGAAGGACCTTGCCCAGTTCGACGGGGTTTCGGCTCAGATGCCGTATCGCTGCGATCTGATTCTTGGAGCGCTGGGGGAGGCGGGCCTAAAGCTCGAGGACTTTGATGCATTTGTCGGTCGCGGTGGTGGCTTGCTTTCGCTGCCCGGTGGTACGTATGCCATCAACGAGGTTATGCTCGAGCATGCCCGCATCGGTGCGAATGGCGTTCGGCACCCGGCGCAGCTGGGGCCCCAGATTGCCCACGAATTTGCCGTGAAATGCGGCAAGCCCGCCTTTGTGGTGAATCCTCCCGATACCGACGAGCTGTGCGACCTCGCACGCATGACGGGCATTAAGGGCGTGTATCGAAACGTGCACCTGCACGCCCTTAATCTCAAAGAGACCGCCATCCGCCATGCGGCAAAGCTCGGTCGCGCATACGACGAGTGCAACTTTATTGTCTGTCATATCGGCGGTGGCATTTCGATTTCTGCCCACCTTAAGGGCAAGATGGTCGACGGCAACGACATCGTTGGCGGCGAAGGCCCCATGGCGCCGACGCGCTGCGGATCGGTTCCCGCGATCGAGGTCGCAAAGTACACCGCGGAGCACGGTCTTGATGTCGCCCGCGCCCATTGCATGAAGACTGGCGGCTTCGTTGACCTTTTGGGTACCTCCGATGCCATCGAGGTGTGCGAACGTGCTGCAGCGGGAGATAAGGCCGCAGCTCGCGCCTGGGATGCAATGGTCTACCAAATCTGCAAGTGGATTGGCGAGATGGCATGTGTGCTGAAGGGCGATGTCGACGGTATCTTGCTCGGAGGCGGCATGGTCCACAGCAAGGAGCTCGTTGCCTCGATTGAGGAATGCTGCTCTTGGATCGCCCCCGTGTCGGCTTATCCCGGCGAGTTTGAGCTCGAGGCGATGGCGTCTGGCGCCTGCCGCGTGCTCGATGGTGTCGAGGAAGCGCTCGTGTACAGCGGAGAGCCCGTGTTCACTGGTTTTAACGACTGATAGTGCTGTGTTTGGGGCGGCCGATGGTGACGTCCGGCCGCTCCGACCCTTTTCCTAAGTGTAAGGATGGATCATGGATAAAACCAAGATCAAGTACCTGGTGGGCATTTATGCTGCCGCCATGTGCATTATGGGCATGTTGGTGCCCGTCCCCATCGTGGCCTCTGTTGCGGCGGCGTTTCCCAATGAGAACATCGCTGCCGTCCAGATGATCATCGGCATCATTCCGCTCATGATGGCTGTGTCCGCCATGCTCGTGTCTTCCCAGCTCGCCTCGCGTGTATCCAAGAAGAAGACGACGCTTGTCGGCCACGTTATCGTGATGCTCGCCGGCGCCTCGGTGCTGGTGTTCCACGATTCGCTTGCCCAGGTTCTTGCGGCCTCTGCCGTGATGGGTCTTGGCCTTGGCGCCGTGCAGAACTCGACCGACGCTCTGATCGCCGACTATTTCGGTGGCAAGCAGCGTTCGTTTGTCATGGGCATCTACTCAACCTTTGTTGCACTGGGTGGCATTATCTGGACGATGGTTTCCGGCATCTTGGGTTCTGCCGAGTGGTTCCACAGCTATGCGGCGTACTTCATCATGATCGTGTTTATCGTCATTGAGGCCGTCTGCCTGCCCGAGGGTCATCTTGAGCCCAGGCGTAAGGTCAACGTGTTTGCCAACATGCCCAAAGAGGTCGCAATTATCACGGTCATGAGCTTTGTGTTCGTACTCACGTTCCAGCTCTTTAGCTCCAATGTCTCGCTGCTTGTCGTGGGTCGCGGCTTTGGCGGCACTGTTGAGGCTGGCCTCGCTTCGACCGTCATGACGGTCGCCGGCATTGCGGCTGGCCTTTTAGTGGGCCCGCTGTTTGCCAAGTTCAAGAACCTGTCGATGCCGATCGCGTGGGGCGTGACGCTCGTTGGCCTGGGCCTGACGCTGGTTGCGCCCGCCTTTATGGTGCTGTGCGTTGCGGGCTTTGTCGTTGCGCTGGGCAAGGAGACCTACGTGCCGCTGGAGGGCAATTTTGCCGCCGGCAACTCTGCTCCCGAGGGACGTGCGTTTAACCTCGCCATTGGCATGGCGGGCATCAACTTTGGCATGGCACTGTCTCCCATTGTGTTTGAGGCCGTGACGTCGCCGTTTGGTGCAACGATTGACCAGAAGTTCATCGCCGGCATAATCGTCTGTGCGGCTTGTGTCGTCTTTGGCGCCATTAAGTATCGCAAGCTCACTCCGGCCCAGCTTGCCGAGGCCGAGAAGATGGCGGCCAGCGGCGAGGCGGAGTAACCGCTCGAGTAGTTGCTTTGCCGCCCATCATGTTTTATCGGGGCCGCCGACATATGCCGGCGGCCCTCTTTCTATCAATGGCTTGATAGCTCGCGAAGAGAAGTAATAGCTCCTCGCCTATCGAATGCCGGCGGACGGGGTGCCGGGGCTACAGTCTTCCGAGCGTTTGCAGTCCCGTCGCTCCGTCCGCCGGCATTCGACCGCAACATGTTGGTCAAGCATAATCTTTTGGATTCTTTTGGCGTGAGTGGCTTGGTTTTAGTAGGATTTGTCAGCGGCTTGACTAAGGGGGTTTTATAACTGCCATGCAGGTAGCCGTGTTGGTAACGTTTTACCGACTCGCCAAGAACCCCTCATTTATAATGCGTCTGCAAAATGACCAATTGCTTTGACCTGCTGAAACACTATATGTTGTGTTTGACCTAAAAAAAGAATACAGGATATAGATGCGTCTTTGTCGTATGATAGATGGCGGACAGAGAACGAGGACCTTATTCACCCCATTTGGACACGCCTTTGAGCCGCTTGATCGGCCGCGAGGAATGTCCGCATGAGGACCTATGGTTTATCGAGAACACAGATTGCGCGACGGCGCCGCAAGACAGGGGCAAGCCCTGCCGGGCATCGTTTGGCTCTGAAGCGCAATGAGGCTACGACGCGAAAGAGGCAAGAGGATGAAGATCATCAAGCGCAGCGGCACCGAGGTTGTCTTTGACATCGATAAGATCGTCAATGCGATTCGCGCCGCCAACTTGGAGGTCGAGGAGAGCTCTCGTCTAACCGACCGCCAGGTGGTTTACGCGGCACAAAACGTCGCCGAGGCATGCGAGAACGCGGGTCACACCGTGTCGGTCGAGGAGATCCAGGATCTGGTCGAGGACGAGATCATGCGTCTCGACTGCTACGAGGTCGCTCGCCATTACATCATCTATCGCTATGTTCAGAGCCTGAAGCGCCAGAAGAACACGACCGACGACAAGATTCTGTCGCTGATCGAGTGCAACAACGAAGAGGTCAAGCAGGAGAACTCCAACAAGAACCCGACCGTCAACTCCGTTCAGCGCGACTATATGGCCGGCGAGATCTCCAAGGACCTGACTCAGCGTGTGCTGCTGCCTCAAGAGATCGTGGATGCCCATAATGAGGGCCTGATCCATTTCCACGATTCGGATTACTTTGCCCAGCACATGCACAACTGCGATCTGGTGAACCTGGAGGACATGCTCCAGAACGGCACTGTTATCTCGGGTACGCTGATCGAGAAGCCGCACAGCTTCTCGACCGCCTGCAACATCGCGACGCAGATCATCGCCCAGGTTGCTTCCTCCCAGTACGGAGGCCAGTCGATTTCGCTGACCCATCTTGCCCCGTTCGTCGAGGTGAGCCGTCAAAAGATTCGCGGCGAGGTCGCTCGCGAGCTCGAGGAGCTCGGTGTCTCTGCGTCTGCCGAGAAGGTCCGTGAGGTCGTTGAGGACCGTCTGCGTGACGAGATCCGTCGCGGCGTCCAGACGATTCAGTATCAGGTCGTGACCCTTATGACCACCAATGGCCAGGCGCCGTTCGTGACGGTCTTTATGTATCTTAACGAGGCCCGTACGCCTCAGGAGAAGCACGACCTTGCCATGATCGTGGAGGAGACGCTTCGCCAGCGCTACGAGGGCGTTAAGAACGAGGCCGGCGTATGGATCACCCCGGCATTCCCCAAGCTTATCTATGTACTCGAGGACGATAACGTTCACGAGGATTCCCCGTACTTCTACCTGACCCAGCTGGCTGCCAAGTGCACTGCCAAGCGCATGGTGCCCGATTACATCTCCGAGAAAAAGATGCGCGAGCTCAAGCTGTCGAAGGGCGAGACCGCGGGTAACGGCGACTGCTATACCTGCATGGGCTGCCGCAGCTTCTTGACGCCCGACCGCTCGGGCAACGGCTTTAACAACGTTGCCAACGCGCTGAACTACGACCCGAACAAGCCCAAGTACTATGGTCGCTTTAACCAGGGCGTCGTGACCATCAACCTGCCCGATGTCGCGCTGAGCTCGCACCAGGATATGGACAAGTTCTGGAAGATCTTCGACGAGCGCCTTGAGCTGTGCCACCGCGCCCTGCTGTGCCGTCATGAGCGTCTGATGGGTACGCTTTCGGATGCCGCACCGATTCTTTGGCAGTACGGTGCCCTCGCCCGTCTGAAGAAGGGCGAGACGATCGACAAGCTGCTCGTGGGCGGTTACTCCACCATTAGTCTGGGTTATGCCGGCCTGTATGAGTGCGTCAAGTATATGACGGGCCACAGCCACACCGAGAAGGAGGGCACGCCCTTTGCCATGGCCGTCATGCAACGCATGAACGACAAGTGCGCCGAGTGGAAGGCCGAAAGCGATATTGACTTCTCGCTGTACGGTACCCCGCTTGAGTCGACGACCTACAAGTTCGCCAAGTGCCTGCAGCGTCGTTTTGGCATCATCCCGGGCGTGACGGACAAGGGCTACATCACCAACAGCTACCACGTCCATGTGTCTGAGGAGATTGATGCTTTCGATAAGCTCAAGTTCGAGGGTATGTTCCAGCAGCTTTCGCCGGGCGGTGCCATCTCCTACGTCGAGGTTCCCAACATGCAGGACAACCTCAAGGCTGTCATTCGCGTGATGCAGTACATCTACGACAACATCATGTACGCCGAGCTCAACACCAAGAGCGACTACTGCCAGGTGTGCGGCTACGACGGTGAGATCAAGATTGTCGAGGATGACGGCAAGCTGGTGTGGGAGTGCCCCAACTGCGGCAACCGCGATCAGGAGAAGATGAACGTCGCCCGTCGTACGTGCGGCTACATCGGTACCCAATTCTGGAACCAGGGTCGAACCGAGGAGATCCGCGACCGCGTGCTGCATCTCTAATAACCATCCCAGGCCGCCCCGTAGCGAGGCCCCGGACCTTTACTCGCTATTTCGGACAGTCCTGGCTCACGACGGAGGCGCCACTGGCGCCTCCTGTTCGTGCGGAACTCATATCGAGCAAAGGTCCGGGGCCTCGCTACGGGGCGGCCAAGTTGACGTAGCTGAGATGCAGCATGAGGCCTGCTCACTCCTCGAAGTTCTTAGCGGAAATAATTTGAGCTGCAGCTGCGATTTACTTGCGATGGCGGTTGAGCTGCAACAAAGTTTTTATTGGACCTCGAACCCTATACTCGATGTTCGCTTCGTTCATTGAGTTACCCTTTGCATGAGGCCGGGACATATCGTCCCGCCCGCAGTTTCGCAGGCCGAAGGCCGAGAATGTTTGAGGACGGGATGATATGTCCCGGCCTCCCGGGAGAGTTACCTATGAACTACGCGAACATTAAGTATTTCGACATTGCTGATGGGGAAGGCGTTCGTACTTCTCTGTTTGTGAGTGGGTGCCGTCGTGGGTGCAAGAACTGCTTTAACTCTGTCGCGTGGGACTTTGCTGCGGGCGAGCCGTTCGATCGTGCCGTCGAGGACAAGATTATCGAGAGCCTCGATCATCCCTTTATTGACGGCCTGACGATTCTGGGCGGCGAGCCTATGGAGCCCGAGAATCAGGTGGGGCTTGTTGACTTTATCGAACGCGTGCGTGCGGCCTATCCCGCGGGGTCAGGAAAGACCATTTGGTGTTTTACCGGCGACGTGCTCGAGGAGCTTATGCCGGGTGGTCGTCACCATACCGAGGCGACGGACCGTATCCTTGCCTGCCTCGATATGTTGGTGGATGGCCCGTTTGTTCAGGAGCTGTACGATATCTCATTGCGTTTTAGGGGCTCGAGTAACCAGCGTGTGATCGATATGAACGCTACGCGCGACCGTGCTGAGCGCGAGGGTGTTGCGCTTTGTGATGCGGTTGAACTTTGGCGGGACGATCCAGTCTATTCGACCCATACTATGTAGCTTGTGGCCGATGCCAAAGGGCGTGGTACAATAGCGCGAACGCAAAATCGGAAAAGTGAGGCCCAGATGATCGATCAGAAAAAAGTCGAGGCCGCCATTAAGCTGTTGCTTGAGGGCATAGGCGAGGACCCAACTCGTGAGGGCCTGCTGGAGACCCCGGCGCGCGTTGCCCGTATGTATGGTGAGATCGCCGGCGGTATGGACCAGAGTGCCGAGGAGCACCTGTCCAAAACCTTTGCCGTCGCTTCGAACGATTTGGTTATCGAGCGCGACATCACGTTTTACTCGCTGTGCGAGCATCATCTGCTGCCGTTTTATGGCAAGGCCGCCATTGGTTATATCCCCAACGGCCGTGTCGCAGGGCTCTCTAAGCTTGCCCGCACGGTTGAGGTCTACGCCCGTCGTCTGCAGCTGCAGGAGCAGCTGTGCGCACAGGTTGCCGATGCCCTCATGGAGTATCTCGCTCCCCAGGGAGCGATTGTGCTCATGGAGGCTGAGCATATGTGCATGACCATGCGCGGCGTGCAAAAGCCTGGCACCAAGACCGTGACGCTCGCTCGCCGCGGCGTCTTTGAGACCGATCCGTCGCTCGAGGAGCGGTTCTTTAGGATGCTGGACCGTTAGCATGAGGGTCGTCAACGACTTTACATCGAAGACCAATGAGGGGACGCCGCGTCGCGGCTTCATGGCTTCGGGCCTGGCCCCCTTTGATGCCATGCCTCGCATTGATTACATTTGTGCCAACGGGCTGTTTCGGCGGCACCTGGGCAACATTGCGCAGTTGGAATCGGGGCGCATCTTCTGCCGCCACGGTATTGACCATCTGCTCGATGTCGCTCGCATTATGTGGATCAAGAATCTCGAGGAACAGCTCGAATTTGACCGCGAGGTCATCTACGCCACGGCACTTCTTCACGATATCGGCAAAGATGAACAGTATGAATCGGGTATATCCCATGATGTTGCAAGCGAACGCGTCGCTGATGCGATTCTCGGCGGCATGCCCGATGATGTGGCGTTTGAGCCGGCCGATGCCGCAGCCATTAAGACGGCCATTCTGGGCCATCGAAAGCTGCGCGTGAACAGCCAACCGCTTGAGCGTCTGCTCTATGCGGCCGATAAAGCGTCGCGCGCCTGCTTTGCATGCCCCGCGCGCAATGCTTGCAACTGGAGCGATGATAAAAAGAACCTGTCGATTCGCGTGTAGTTAGTTTGCGCGGTCGGGGCTCTAAACGAAGGAGACGATCGCGATGAGCAATAAGAAACTGCCCGAGAATGCAACCAAGACTGAAGGTGCCGAGCTCGCCCGCCGTGGAAGGGGCGAAATATCCACCGCAACGGCGGTACCCCACGTGAGCTATGACGATCTGCGCCATGCCGACCGCATCACCGTTGAAGGTCTTGAGGTTTTTGCTAACCACGGCGTATATCCCGAAGAGAACGCGCTGGGCCAGAAGTTCATCGTGTCCCTGGTGCTCTATGCCGACCTGCGTGCAGCGGGGGAGCACGATAACCTGAACGCCTCGATTGACTACGGCTCGGTATGCCACGATGTCGATGGCTATCTGCGCGAGCATACGTTTAAGCTCATCGAGGCTGCAGCCGAGGGCGTGGCCCAGATGCTGCTACGTCGTTACCCCCTGCTGCTTGGCGTGCGCGTTAAGCTCGATAAGCCTTGGGCGCCCGTCGGTCTTCCCCTGGCAAGCTGCGGTGTCGAGATCGAGCGTGTGCGCTAACCGGTTCTAATACGTCTCTATGGGTGGCTGCTTGAGTCGCTGAGAAAGTGCTCTATTGTTGGGGCAGTATGTGTCGAGCAGGACGTGGAACCGCTGGTTGTGGCTTGGCTCGAGCAAGTGGACGAGCTCGTGGGCGACAACCATGTCGAGGCATTCGATGGGATAGGCGGCAAGTTCGCGTGCGATGCGAATGGCTCCGGTCTTGGGCGTGCATGATCCCCAACGCGTTTTCATGCTGCGTACGGAAACGCGGGATACGGCGACACCCATTGCGATTTCGTATGCGTGCACCATATCGCGCAGTGCCGATGTGACCTCGGACGTATAGAGCTGGTCAATATGGGCTTGGATCTCACTGGGCGTTAAGCCGTCGAGGGTCGCGTTCCACTTGGCCTGCGGACGTCCGTTTGGCTCGTCGGTACCCATAAAACTTGCGAAGGTAGCCTGCTTGGGCCGCGGTGCGGGTGATGCAAAGTTATGATCGAGTGCATCCTGTACCGTGATGGGCTTGCCCCAAAGTGCAATGATGGACGAGGGACTGAGCGGCTCTCGCGCCGTCGCCTGACGTTGCTCGCGCTGGGCACGTCGGCTGATAATCCAGGCGCTGTTGCGCTTCACAAACGCTTCAATACGCTCGCGGCTGGCGCCAAGTGGTGCGCTGGCGTGGACCTCGCCGCTCGATGTGACGCGTAGGTTGAAGTTCTTGACGCACTTTTTGGTAACGACGACGGGGATGGGCGTCCCATCCGGTCGGGATACGGAAATCGTAAACTGCTGCGTCAAAAGCGGTCCTTCAGATTGGGGACGGGCCGGCATGTCGACCGTTCGGCATGCCGGCTCGCTCAGGGGATGTGAAATTAATAACGCTCGAAGAAGGCAAGGGCATTATCGCTGCAGAGCTTCTGCATCACGGTCTTGCCAAAGTGCTTGGAGAGCATGTTCTGGAACTCGGGCATCTTGCTGGCATCGGAGAGGAAGGCGGGCACCGTGGCACCGTCCCAGTCGCCGCCGAGCGCGATGACGTCCTCGCCGCCCAGGTCGAGCCAGTGCTCGATATGTGCCGCCAGCTGGTCGAAGGTGACGTCTGCGGCGGTCTTGTCGGTTGCGTCGTTGGAAAGGAACTCGCTGCAGTAGTTGAGGCCGACGATACCGCCCATGTCGCGAATGGTGCGGAACTGGTTGTCGGTAAGGTTGCGTTTGACGCCGCAAACCGCACGGGAGTTGGAGTGGCTGGCGACGAAGGGACGTGTGGCGTGGGCGACAACCTCGTCAAAGCACTCATCGTTGAGGTGGGAGACGTCAAGCACCATGCCGGCGTGCTCCATCTGCGTAAGTGCCTCGATGCCGGCGGCGGTGAGGCCGGCGTGGGTGTCGTGGCCGCTCGCAAGCGGTCCCTGCGCATTCCAGCTGAGCGATGACATGAGTACGCCCAAGCTCTTGAGCACCTCGATCAACGCGGGGTCCTCGGCAAAGAACGTGGCGTTTTCGATGGTGTGGATGCAGGCGACCTTGCCGTCTTTGAGCGCGGGGCGAATGTCTGCCGCGCTGCGTACGTTGACCATGCGGTCGTGGTTGAGCATTGCCTGGCCGCTCATATGCGCCATGATCTGCGCCTGGAAGCGCGCGGCGTGGGCGGTGGGAATCTCATCGGGGACAAACGTGGCGAAGCACTGTGCCCATGGCGTGTTGCCGATCTTTGCGAGCGAGATGGCGCAGGCGTTGCCCTCGATGAGGTCGAAATCTTGCGGATGCGTTTCGTCGCCGGGGAAATAACCGTCGGTGCCGGCGGTAAAGCGCAGGTCGAGATCGAGCGTGGCCCAGCCGATGCGGTCGGCGGTGTCGCAGTGTAGGTCAAATACGGGATATGCCATGGTTCCTCCGGTTGCAGCGTTTCTTTGCAAACTGTCATTGAATTGTATGACTAGGGTATAGTTAGCGCCATATGTTCACGGCGGCCCGCGTTGTGCGCCGCCCTTATCACGGAGGTTACCATGTCCAACCAGGGCAAGAAGGTCAAGACTCATTATCGCGGCACGCTTGACGACGGCACGCAGTTCGATAGCTCCTACGATCGCGGCGAGCCGCTGGAGTTCACCTGCGGCGCCGGTCAGATGATCAAGGGCTTTGACGCCGCTGTTGTCGACATGCAGGTGGGCGAGAAGAAGACCGTGCACATTCCTGCTGCCGATGCCTACGGCGAGCACAATCCCGAGATGGTTATTACCTTCCCGGCCGAACAGGTTCCCAACATCGAGCAGATCGAGAAGGGCATGAAGCTTTTTCTGTCCACGCCGAGCGGCATGCCCGTCCCCGCCGTGGTCATCGACGTAACGCCCGAGGCCGTGACGCTCGACGCCAACCACGAGCTGGCCGGCAAGGACCTCAACTTTGATATCGAGCTCGTCGAGGTCGAGGGTTAGAGTATGCCTGAGCGCTTGGTTTCGACGACATGCTTGGGAAATCTCAACGATCCGTCCTATGAACTCCTGCTTCGCCGGAAGCTGGGCGGCGTCTTTGAAGTTGACGAGCTGCTGCTCGATTGGGACCAGGCTGATGTATGCGCTCTTGTGGGCGTGACGGAGCTGGGGCGCACGGTCGATGTTCGGCTGGATACTGCCGACGGCGGTCGTCTTGCCGACGGTGACGTGCTCGCTATCGACCACACGGGTGCGGTGCCCGTGGTGGTTGTCGTACGTCTGCGCAGCGCTGAGGTTTATTTGGTCGAAGTCGACCGCATGGACCCGATTGCGCTCGCGCATGCGTGCTGGGAGATCGGCAATATGCACACGCCGCTTTTCCGAGGCGATTCGGACGAGCATACCGTGCGCATGTATACGCCGGTGCAGCCTGTTTTGGGCCGCATGCTCCGGGGCGTCGAGGGCGTACGGCTCTCGGTGGTTACCCGTGAACTCGATACGGACCGGCGCTTTGCGTCGAGTGCGGCGGATGCCGTTGTGAGTATGGCTCCAGACTTTACGATCGTAAAGAAGGCGCGCGGTTAACGTGCGTATGCGTAAGACGGACTTTGAGGGGCAACTATTCAAAGTCCGTCTTGCTGTTGATGAGATGCTTTGGGGGAACATATGGGTCTTGAGGGAATCAAGCTGATCGCCTGTGATTTGGATGGTACGTTGCTGCATCCTGGGGAGCGCGAGCCACGCCCCGAGGCCTTTGAGCTCATCGATGAACTGCATCGTCGCGGTATCGTGTTTATGCCGGCGAGCGGTCGTCAATATGCGAGCTTGCGCTGTCTGTTTACCCCGGTGGCCGATGAGCTCGCCTATGTATGCGAGAACGGAGCCCTGGTGATGAGCGAGGGGCGTGCCGTTGTCAAGCGCTCCATGGAGCGTAGTCTTGCTATGGATATCGCGAATGCCGTGGTTGCGTATCCCCATGCCGACGTGACCCTTTCGTGTGAGGGACACCTCTACACCATGAGCGGCAACGATGCGTTCGTCGACCATTTGCGCTATGAGGTCCACTGCGATGTGGCGGTGGTCGACCGCCCCGAGGACATCGACGAGGACGTCATTAAGATCGCCTTCCAGACGCCCGAGGTGGATCAGCCGGCGGCCCTGGAGTATTTCGAGCGCCTCTTTAGCGACCGTGTTGACGTGATGACGTCGGGAACCGAATGGACGGACTTTATCGGTTTCGGTTCGGGCAAGGGCTCCGCGCTTGCCGACTACGGTCGTGCCCTGGGTATTTCGCCCGATGAGATGATGGCGTTTGGCGATAACGAAAACGACCGCGACATGCTCAACGTCGTGGGCCATCCCTATCTGATGGAGAGCTGCAACCCCTCTATGCGTGGCATCAACGACCGCGTCCGCTACGTGCGCACGGTCGAAGAAGAGCTGCGTCGTCTACTTGCTGAGTAGGCACGTCCCAAACATCTACCGGCAGTCGGGGCAGAGACCCTCGAAGATGGTGTAGTGCGACGTGACGTGCCAGCCGATTTGCTCGGACGCCTTGGCGTCGAGCTGGGCATCGAAGGGGAGCGGTACGTCGATGACGCGGCTGCACGAGGTGCAGATGATATGCGCATGCGGCTCGATCGTGCGATCGAAGCGGCTGCCGCCCGGCGTCTTGATGGAGAGAATCTCGCCGGCGTCGGCCAAGAGATTGAGGTTGCGGTAGACCGTGCCGCGGCTGATTTTGTCATCCTGCGCGCGCACGACGTTGTAGATTTCGTCGGCGGTGGGATGGTTATAGCTTTGGCGCACGGCGTCAAGAACCAGCTTTCGCTGCCTGGTATTCCTTCTTTGCACCGCCATGCGCCTCGCCTCTTTTCTATCAACGGTCGTAGGTAAATGATACCGTATTTAGCACACAATACTAATAACGAGGCGTGAAACCGTCTTCATTGGCAAGTGGGGTTCGGGCCTGGGCGTCTACGAGGCGAAAACGCGTTCCCATGCGCTCGTAGGAGGCATGAAGCGCCTCGAGATGAGATAGGATATTTGCCGGAGCTCCCTGTATCTCCATCTCGACTGAGCCGTCTTCCATGTTACGCACCCAGCCGGTGAGGGAGCGTGCCTGCGCGAGGTTGGTGTTGGTAAAGCGAAAACCAACGCCTTGGACTTGCCCCGCCCAGCGCAGGAAATAGCGCAGGGGAGTGTCTTGAGTGGCCTCGTCGCTTGCGAGCACAGTAAGTCTGCGGCGCAGCTCGAGCTCGACGTTTGATGGTTTTTGAGGTTCTCGACTGCCGCCGGTGACGCTGGAGAAGAACGTATCGAAGAGGCCCATCGCTATGCCTGCTTGCCTGCGTCGGCCGGGAAGGTAATGCCGGCCTGCTGGCGCACGGCATCCATGATGCGCAGCGAGACGAGTGTGACATCGCGGTAGTGGCCAAGCTCGTGACGTCCCGCCGGGGTCTCCCAAATCTCTTCCTTAACGTTATCGATGCCGCCGATGGCGGTGATAAAGTCTGTGAGTTCGTATTCCATAGTGTTGCTCGATTTGGGCAGGTCGAGCACGCGGCCGTTGTCGCCCTGTTCGCGCGGTGCCTCGGTCGCCGAGCCGCGTACGACGTCGCCGCGATAGTCGATGCGGACGTTGCGGGGCGTGGACAGATGGTCGATCTGGATAGTGCCACGCTCGCCTTCGATTTGCGAGGACAGCAGGTCATTCGTAATTTTGGAGTGCGCGAGCTCGACGGAGATCCGGCCACCGCCGTAGCTGGCGAGGATGGAACCGCAGCCGTCGATGGGGCCGTGCGTGAGCTGTCGCGTGGTGGGGTCGAGTAGAGTAGTCATGCTCGTAAGGCCGGAGGGCATGCCGAAAATCTCGACCATGGGCTCGACGGTGTAGACGCCAATGTCCATGAGGGAACCCGATGCCATATTGCAGTCGAAGATATTGGTGGCGCGTCCCGCGAGAATCTCGTTGTAGCGCGAGGAATATTTGCCAAAGCGCAATGAGGCGCGGCGGATGGGGGCGATCTCGCCCAGGGCGTCCTCGATGGCGTGGAAAGCGGGGTCGTGGAGGGGACGCATGGCCTCGAGGGCCACGACACCTGCTACCTCGGCAGCGCGGAAGACTTCCAGCGCCTGCGCTTCGGTGGCGCAGAAGGGCTTCTCGACGATGACATGCTTGCCACCGGCGATGCAGGCAAGGGCCTGCTCGTAGTGAAGTGCGTTAGGGCTGCCGATATAGACGGCGTCGACGTCGGCGGCTACCGCAAGCTCATCGAGTGACGTAAAGTTTCGCTCACCACCGCGCTCGGCGGTAAAGGCAGTACCGCGATTGGCGTCGCGTGAAAGCGTGCCCACAAACGCGGCTTGGTCGTTGGCGTTGACGACTTGGATAAAGTCGTCGGTGATCATGGATGTGCCGATGGTCGCGATGCGCAGCATACGTCCCCCTTGCGTTGTTTGGTCTACAGGATGAGTGTAGCGCGTGGGGATATAAAGCTGCGCGAAAACGCCGTTACAGGTCGCTCTCGTTAAAGCCGGTGTCGATATCGAGGTTACTGCCGTCGGCTGCCGTGGTGGCGAGCTCATCGCAGCGTTCGTTGAGCTCGTGACCGGCGTGACCCTTAACCCAGATGAACTCAACCTTGTGCTTGCTTTTGGCAGTGAGTAGGCGCTCCCACAGGTCGCGGTTCTTGACGGGCTGCTTGTTGGCGGTTTTCCATCCGCGCTTTTTCCAGCCGTCGATCCAGTGCTTGTTAAAGGCGTTGACGACGTACTGCGAATCGGAATGGACCTCGACCTCGCAGGGGCGGTTAAGTGCCTCGAGCGCCACGATAACGGCCATGAGCTCCATGCGGTTGTTGGTGGTCTTGGCGTAGCCGCGCGAAAGCTCGGAGGTAAAGGTCTTGCCGGCGGGGTTGGTGTATTTGAGCACGGCGCCGTAGCCGCCGCGTCCCGGATTTGATCGGGCCGAGCCGTCGGTATAGATGATGACCTTCACGGGCTTCCTTTCGTTGGGTACGTTTCGTGTGAGTGACCATTGTAGCGCCATGCCCGCCGGGGGCTAGCAATCTACGATTTCTACCCCGTCTTCCGACAGTTAGTTGGCATGGATGATGCGGTTGAGCTCGTCGAGGTATTGCTGCAAGAGGGGAGAGGGCTTGCGATCGTTATGCATGATGTAGCCTATGTGCATCGTTGGGGCGTCTGCTAACGGGATCGATGCCATACCCCATTGCATTTCATTGGAGAGGACACCGGTCGACAGGGTGTAACCGTTCGACGTGATAAGTAAGTTAGTAAGTGTTCCGCGGTCCGAGATTCGTATGTTGCGGTCGCAAGGGATATAGCTAAAAGGTTCCTCGGCGTAATAGAAGGAGTTCGAGGTGCCTTGCTCAAAGCTGTAGCGCGTATATGGTGTGAGGTCGGCAAGGGACAGCTGCGGGCGGCGGGCAAGCGGGTGGCGCTCGCTAACGAAGACGTGGACCGTCGCGTCGAATAGGGGATGGAAGCTCGCGCGCGCATCGGCAAAAGCCTTCTGCAGAACGCGGACGTTAAAGTCGTCCAGATAGAGGATGCCGATGTCGCTGCGAAACGCGCGGACGTCATCGATGATCTGCGATGTGGTGGTCTCGCGCATGATGAACTCGAACTTGCTGTCGCGGCAGCGCTCGACCACGTTGACAAAGGCCTCGACCGAAAAGGCGTAGTGCTGGGCGGAGATGGCGAGGCGGGCTTGCGGGGTGCCGCCGTCCTCGTAGCGCGCCTCGAGCATGTCGGCCTGCTCTACGACCTGGCGCGCATAGCCCAAAAGCTCGGTGCCGTCGTTGGTGAGCGTGACGCCGCGGCTGGAGCGCGTAAAGATCTCCAGGTGGAGCTCCTGTTCCAGGCTTTTGACGGCGTTGGAGATATTGGACTGTGCGGTATAGAGGCGCTGAGCTGCGGCGTTGATCGAACCGGACTCTGCCACGGCGATCAAAAAGCGAAGCTGCTGGAGGGTCATCGGCGCCCGTCCTTTCGATAGTTATCTATAAAACAGATAACAAGTTAGCGCTTTTAAGTGATTGACCGACGGAAACAATGCTCGTACTATTCAAAACACACAAATGCGGTAGGTAATTAAGCCAACCACGGAACCGGGATGCGAAAGGAGGCCTGCATATGAATTGCTTACCAAGACGAATGCCGGGCTCCTGTTTGCGCCCGTCGGCGTGATCAGGAGACAGCGACTTACTTCTCTCTTTTTATTTACTTTTGTTCGATCAAGGAGATCATCATGAGCCAGTTCATCAACAACCCCGAGCACACCTTTGGTTTCGATACCCTGCAGCTGCACGTTGGCCAGGAGAGTGCCGATCCTGCATCCGACTCCCGTGCCGTGCCTATCTACCAGACCACGAGCTATGTGTTCCGCAACTCCCAGCACGCCGCCGACCGCTTTGGTCTTGCCGACGCCGGAAACATCTACGGCCGTCTGACCAACTCCACCCAGGGCGTCTTCGAGGATCGTATCGCCGCGCTCGAGGGTGGCGTGGCAGGTCTAGCCGTCGCCTCCGGTGCTGCTGCCATCACCTATACCCTGCAGGCCCTTGCCCAGGCCGGTGACCATGTGGTTGCCCAGAAGACTATCTACGGTGGCTCCTACAACTTGCTGGAGCATACGCTCTCCCAGTTTGGCGTCGAGACCACCTTCGTCGATGCCCATAACCTGGAAGAGGTCGAGGGGGCCATCAAGGACAACACCACGGTCATCTATCTCGAGACGCTCGGCAACCCCAACTCCGACATCCCCAACATCGACGCCATCTCCGAGATCGCCAAGAAGCACGGTCTGCCGGTTGTCGTCGACAACACCTTCGGCACCCCGTATCTGTTCCGTCCGCTGGAGCATGGTGCCAACATCGTCGTCCACTCCGCAACCAAGTTCATCGGCGGCCACGGCACCTCGCTGGGCGGTGTGATCGTCGACGGCGGTAACTTCGATTGGAAGGCGAGCGGAAAGTACGCCCAGATCGCCGAGCCCAACCCCTCCTACCACGGCGTTTCGTTTGCCGAGGCTGCCGGTCCCGCCGCCTTCGCAACCTATGTCCGCGCTATCCTGCTGCGTGACGAGGGCGCCTGCATCAGCCCGTTCAACGCCTGGGTCCTGCTCCAGGGCACCGAGACTCTGTCGCTGCGCGTTGACCGTCATGTTGAGAACACCAAGAAGGTCGTTGAGTTCCTGGCTGGTGACAGCCATGTTGCCAAGGTGAATCACCCGAGCCTGCCTGAGCACCCCGATCACGAGCTCTATCAGAAGTACTTCCCCAACGGCGGTGCCTCGATCTTTACCTTTGAGATTAAGGGTGGCCAGGAGGCCGCCTGGAAGTTCATCGATCATCTGCAGGTGTTCTCGCTGCTCGCCAACGTGGCCGACGTCAAGTCGCTCGTCGTGCACCCGGCTACTACCACGCACTCCCAGCTCTCTGCCGAGGAGCTCGCCGAGCAGAACATTACGCCCTCCACGATTCGACTTTCCATCGGCACCGAGAACGCCGAGGATATCATTTGGGATCTGAAGCAGGCCTTCGCCGCGCTGGACGAGTAAGGCGACTTGTGCAAGGACCCCTTGCGACTCGATAGGTATAACTGCATAAAATGCCTGCTCAAGGCGCCTGTGCGAACAATGGTTGCATAGGCGTCTTTTTTGCATAGAGAGGGCGCAAAAACAGGGTTTTTGACACGCTTTATGCATTCGAGTTGTGGAAAACTCCTGTTGAGAGGATGTGAGTTTTACGCAATTGACATGCGCCTTTTGAGTAAAACCGCAGGTCGCGATTTGCTCGGGGTACTATGCAGCGCGATCGAATCACACGCAGCTCAAACGCAGCAAAAACGCACTACGGAGGTTTCCAGCTACATGAGGATCGATTCACGAAAACCGAAAGCCGCCGCCCTTTCCGCCGCTCTGGCCGTGGCACTTTTGGCGGGCGCTGGTGCAACTGATGCCCACGCCGCAACACTGTCCGATACGGTTGGATCTACGCCGTCCGAGACGACGCTGGTACAGCCCGTTGACTATCGCGGCGATGGTTATGGTTCCATGCAGGAGTGGAACGCCTCGATGGAGGCCAAGCGCGATTCCCTGGAGATGCGCGCTCAGATCATTATGAATATGTATGGCGACTATGCCACCGATGACGAGCGCGCTGTGTTGCAGGGTTGCATCGACGGTGCGGGTAACCTGTTGACGATGGGGGAGGTCGATGCCAAGTCGACCGAGCTCGATGAGCTGCGCACTGCGCTTGAGGATGCTAAGCGCGAAGCGCTCGAAGCTGCCGCCGAGGCGGAGGCTGCCGAGGTCGCCGAGGCTTCGTACTACAACGCCGGTTACACTCCGTCCTACGCGTTCGCCGCGTCCTACGCGAACGGATCGGGCCTGACGCGCTCTGCGGGTGTCAATAACTACAACGGGCGCCGCGAGACCTATTACAGCAGCAATGTGCTTTATCACTATCGCACGGGCGAATGGACTCAGGATTCTGAGGGCTTCTGGCGCGATTCCGACGGCTATTACGTTGTTGCCGCGGGCGATAAGGCTCAGGGCTCCACGTTTACCGGTTCCAAGGGCGAGTGCAAGGTCTATGACTCCGGCTGCGCCGCCGGAACTACCGACTACTATACCGGTTGGTAATCTGCCATAAGGAAAATTGGCACATGATGGGCGGGCGTCTTTACTGAGCTTTTAGGCAACGTAAAGCCGCCCGTTCTTTATGTGCGTTCGAGTTAACAGAGCCCTTACCGTGGCGGTACGCTGGGCGTATGGGTGCGGGGCACACTAGTTCATGAGAAATAAGGTCTTTCTCTTGGAGGAAGTGGTCTTGTGAATGCTCGAGATATCGCCGTTGCCGCCGTCGCGTTGATGCTTGGCTGCCTTGGTCCCACGGCCGCGCTCGTCGCGGGCATGCAGGGGACATGCGGGGCTGCTCCTATCGTGGTCGGCGCGCTGATCGCGGCCGCGCTGCTGGGAAGTGCAGGTGTAGTTCTTTGTCGCGACGATGAGGACCAGGCGTCGGAGTCGCAGCTCTAACCGTTGTGAAGCTGATTTTTGGCCAAAGATGAAAAAGGAAGCCGCCGCGAGGGGAGTGCCCCTTGCGGCGGCTTTGCCATTGGATCTGCTGGCTACAGTATGCCGAGCACTACCAGCTGCTTTCTATTTCGCGAATCCTCTGGTAGAGCCAATCGTTTTGCGGCACTTGGATATCGTGTTTGGCGGCCAGGCGGCAAATGGTGCCCGCGAACTCCTCGACTTCGGTTTTTCGTTGTGCGATGCGGTCCTGCGCCATCGAGGGCATACCGGCGGGGTCGATTCCCTCGATGAGGTGCACCATTTGCGTCAGGTCTGCCTCGGTCAGCTCAACGCCTTCGGCGTTGGCGACCGCAAGCGTTTCGCGCATGGCGGAAACAAAGCAGCGACGTTGCTCGGAGCCCGGCTCCGTGGCGCTTCCGTAGGTCCCGCCGTAGGCCATGCAGGTCTGGTTGATACCGTCGTTGAGCATGAGTTTGGCCCACATGCGGCGGTTGATGTCGTCCTCGACGGTGTGGGCGATGCTGCAGCGCATGTAGAGCCCGTCGATAGCGGTGACGGTCGCGGGGTCGGTGCCGGCGGCCGCACCAAAGCGGATCTCGCCCGCATTGGTAAAGGTGAGCGCGCCGTTGAGGAACACGGCGTCCATGCCTTGGCAGATACCCAGGACGGTATGCTCCCAGCCAAAGCGTTCGGCAATCTTTTGCTCGCTCGTAATGCCGTTGCACAGCGAGGCGATGAGCGTGTTGGGTCCCACGACACGCTCCATAGTCTTGAGTGCTTGGTCGAGACCGGTGGTCTTGACCGTCAGGATGACCAGATCGGCGGGCGCTGCCTCGCTGGCACGGACGGACGTGAGATCGCAGGGCTTGCCGTTGACGGTGAGCGCGTCGTTCGCATGGCGCTCAAAACGGGCATCATCCATGACGTATTCGACGGCGTCGTTGCCGAGCGCCCGAGCGATCATGCTGCCGTAGAGCAGGCCGACGCCGCCCTTGCCGATAAAGGCGACCTTGTTGATCTGCATGTGAATCATCTCCCCATGTAAAAGGCGCCCGCGTAAGGGGCGCCTGATGGATTGTATGCTGCCAGGGTGATTGGTGGGTGCGCGGGGCGGCTGTTATAAAAAAGAAACGTTTGCCTGGACGCTACGCTGCGGGGCAGGCCGCAAAGACGCGGGCGGGGTATCCGACGCCATCGCGGACCTTGGGGAAGGTGCAGAAGATGACGGCACCCGTGGCGGGAAGCTTGTCCAGATGGTCCATGACCTCGATCTGATAGCGGTCGACCGAGAGGATGTACTGCTCGCCGGGGTAGGGGTAGGCGTCCTCACGCGTGGTCACGCTCGTCTCCTTTCATCGGGCTTTTTGCTGATGTTAAAGCGGTGCCGTGACGGCTCGATTTCTGCTGCGTTACGATACGTTCTCAATTGCGATTCCGATGTGTTTCGATGACGTGACGGGTTTGTTTCGCCTCGTCAGGGCTTCGATGGGAGGGGAGGGGCCGTGCAATACCGCGTTGACCCCAAAAGCGGCAACCGTATCTCGGCGTTGGGGCTGGGCTGCATGAGGTTTCCCGGTGCGCCGGGACGCCCGGATGCGAAGACCGCCGACGCTATCATCTCCCGTGCGGTGGAGCAGGGGATTAACTACCTGGACACGGCCTATCTCTATCCCGGCAACGAGGCGTGCGTGGGTGCGTCGCTTGAGCGCCTGGGCTTGCGCGACCAGGTTTTGCTCGCAACCAAGCTGCCGCATGCTTCGTGCAAATGCGCGGAGGATTTCGACCGGTTCTTCGACGAGCAACTGCGCCGCCTACGGACCGACCATATCGACTATTACCTCATGCACAACATTACCTCGCCCGCCCAGTGGGAACGTGTGGTGGCGTTGGGCATCGAGGACTGGATCGCGCGTCAAAAGGCGGCGGGGCGCATTCGCCAGATTGGTTTTTCGTACCACGGCAGCGCAGCGGACTTTCTGACAATGCTCGATGCATATGAGTGGGACTTTTGCCAGATCCAGTACAATTACGCTGGAGAGCGCTATCAGGCGGGAACGGCGGGGCTCATGGCCGCCGCCGAGCGAGGCCTCGCGGTGTTTGTGATGGAGCCGCTGCTGGGCGGGCGTTTAGCGGGCAAGCTGCCGCCACGGGCCCGCGCTGTGCTCGATAGTGCCCGTGACCCGCATTTGCGCACTCCTGCCGCCTGGGGTCTTTCGTGGGTGTGGAATCATCCTCAGGTGACGATGCTGCTTTCGGGTATGACCGATACCGCGCAGGTGGATGAGAATGCAGCGCTGGCCAATCGTGCGCTGCCGGACTCGATGACGACAGGTCAGCTTGATACCATCGCGCGCGTGCTGGAAGAGTTTGAGAAAACGAACCGCGTGCCCTGCACGGGATGCGGCTACTGCATGCCATGCCCCAAGGGTATCAACATTCCCGGCTGCTTTGCCGCCTACAACGCGAGCTATGCGCACAGCTGGTTTACGGGGCTGTCGCAATACTTTACGGCGAGTGCGGCGCGCACGAGCGAGCCCAAACTCGTGAGCAATTGCGTCAAGTGCGGCAAATGTGCGCGTCACTGCCCGCAACACATCGATATCCCCGAGCGTCTCGACGACGTACGCCGCCGTTTTCAGCCTGGACCCGTGACGGCAGTGCTTAAGGCCTTCGGCAAAACGCGCTCCTCGTGACCCTTTTATAACTTGCGGTGGAATAGTTCCTGTTTGCGGCAGAATAAGGCATCAACAGGAACTATTTCACCGCAACTGATGGGAGGCTATCGTGGGTGACCGAGGTTTACGAAATGATTCGCGTGAGGTTTGTTGGGGCGTTTTGGGCGCTGGACACATTTCGCATCGATTTGCATCGTCGCTCAAGGAGGTGGACGGGGCACGGCTTGTGGCTGCCGCCGGCCGCACTCCTTCGCATGTTGAGGAGTTTTGCAGGGCGTTTTCGATTGATGCCGCGCACAGTTATGCCACGGCTGACGATAGCGGCGATGTGGCTTATGATGCGCTGATTGCCGACCCCGATGTCGACGCAATCTACTTGGCTCTTCCACATGGCATGCATGCGCATTGGGTCTGTCGGGCACTGCGCGCGGGAAAGGCCGTGCTGTGCGAAAAGCCGGCCGTTTTGAGTGAGGAAGAGGCTCTCTCGATTGCCTCCACCTCTCGTGAGCGCGGTGTGCTGTTTATGGAGGCGATGAAGAATCGGTTTTGCCCGATGCGCACTCGCGTGAAGGACTTGCTTGCGTCGGGTGAGCTTGGCCGTATTGTCTCGATTGAAAGCGTGCAAAAGCTCGATTACGGCGAGCCTCCTTCGGGCTATCTGCTTGATTCGTTGCAGGGCGGCTGTCTATATGACATGGGCTGCTATGCGGTCGGTTGGTTTGAGGATTTGCTCGCGGGCGCGTGCGAGGTTTCATCCCGTGAAGTTCGCTGGCGTGACGTATCAGGCGGCCGCGTCGATTGGGCCGACGAGATCCGTATGAGCGTCGGCGGTATACCCATTCATATGGTGTGCGACGGCAAAGCAACATATGAAAGCCGCTTAACGATTGTCTGTGAGCGAGGCTCGTTGGAAATCGAGCGTCTCCATCGCCCCGAGCTCGCCCATGTGAAGTATTCCGACGGTCGAACGCTCGAAATAAATGCCCCGTTTGAGATCGATGATTTCTACGGCGAAATCCAGCATGCGACCCAGCTCATCCGGGCGGGGAAACTCGAGAGTCCCGTCATGCCCCTTGCCGCCACGCAGCGCTGCGCGCGCATTATCGATGCGATTCGCTTGAAACTTTAGTGCGTGGGGGCATGGCGCCAGCGCCTGGAATGCCTTGGAGGCCTTTGCCCCTGATGCCCCTTTTATAACTTGCGGTGGAATACGGTCTGTTTGCGCCAAAATAGGGCACCAATAGACCGTATTTCACCGCAACTGATGAGGAGGGAGCTGGAGATGCTGACGATCGGGTGTCATCTTTCGACGACGAAGGGCTATCGGGCGATGGGGGAGACGGCGCTATCCATTGGCGCCAATACCTTTGCATTCTTTACGCGCAACCCGCGCGGTGGCAAGGCAAAAGAACTTGACATGGATGACGTGGCGGCTCTGCGCGAGCTTATGTCGCAAAACGACTTTGGACCGCTGGTGGCGCATGCCCCGTATACCTACAACCCCTGTTCTGCCAAAGAGCGGGCGCGCGAGTTCGCCTTGGAGGCTATGGCAGAGGACCTGCGGCGCATGGAGGCGCTGCCCGGCAACTACTACAACTTCCATCCCGGTGCGCATGTGGGGCAGGGCTCCGACGCCGGCATTCAGATGATTGTCGATGCCCTGTGTCAGGTGATGTTTGAGGGCCAGCAGACGACGGTGCTGCTCGAGACCATGTCGGGCAAGGGCACCGAGGTGGGCCGCAGCTTTGAGGAACTGGCGCTCATCATTGAGGGTGTTGCCGGCAAACGCCCCGAGCTGTCGGCCAAGCTGGGCGTTTGCCTAGACACCTGCCATGTGAGCGATGCCGGCTACGACATCATCCATGATCTGGACGGCGTACTCGACGAGTTCGACCGCGTGGTGGGTATCGATCGCTTGCATGCCGTACACATCAACGATTCGAAGAACTCTTGTGGCGCCCATAAAGATCGTCACGAGTGCATCGGCAAGGGATACCTTGGCAGTGAGGAATTTGGTGGAGGTATGCAGGTTATGCAGAATATTGTATCGAATGGCCACTTGCGTTCGCTGCCGTTTATTTTGGAGACTCCGAACGAACTTGCAGGTTATGCAGCTGAAATTAGACTATTAAGGTCATTGCAGCAGTAATGACTGTCACAAAGTAGAGTATTCCATTCACGTTATGGGTTTGTTTCAATCAGTTTTCTCATTGCAGATTCGTAATTCCGGGTGCATAATAGCCAACAGTTTTTGCAGACCTCTGAATCAAACGAGGTCACCGGAAGGAGACTGATTATGAAGCTGAAGAAGCTTGGCGCATTTGCCGCCACGGGTGCTATGGCGCTCGCCCTTGCTCTGACGGGCTGCGGTTCGTCCAACGCCACCTCTGGTTCTGATGCCGGTTCCAGCAGCTCTGACGACGCTAAGGTCGAGAAGGTCGACGGCTCCAAGGAGTACGCGCTCGTCAAGGACGGCACGCTGACCGTCGGCACCTCTGCCGAGTACGCGCCGTTTGAGTACAAGGATGACAACGGCGACTACCAGGGCTTTGACCTTGAGCTCATCAAGGCTATCGGTGACAAGCTGGGCCTGGATGTCGAGTACGTCAACAATGACTTTGACACGCTGGTTCCGGGTGTCGCTTCGGGCGCCAAGTACGACGTCTCCATCGCGGCTATCACCGACACGCCCGAGCGTGAGAAGGAAGTCACTTTCTCCGATTCCTACTACATGGACGATCAGGCTATCGTGACCAAGGTCGATAACACCGACATCACGGCCGACAACTACAGCGAGAAGCTCAACAACGCCGACGCTACCATCATCGTTCAGTCTGGCTCGACCGCCGAGTCTTTTGCCCAGGAGAACTTCCCCAAGGCCAAGATCGTCCCCTACAAGGACGCCACCGAGTGCTTCAGCGCCCTGCAGTCCGATAAGGGCGACGCCGTAGTCACCAACCGCTCCGTTGCCAGCCAGCTGACCGCCGAGCAGTTCAACACCTGCCAGACCATCAAGCAGATCAGCACCGGCGAGGAGTACGCCATCGCCATCAACCAGGGCAACACCAAGCTCAAGGACGACATCAACCAGGCCATCAAGGACCTGACCGACGACGGTACCGTCGACGCCCTCATGGCTAAGTACAACATCAAGTAAAATAGCTACTTGATTGCGCGCGGGCCCTTTCCGTTTTGGCGGAGAGGGCCTTTGCGCTTCTCTTGACGGAGAGCTTTTCCGTCTCGTTTTGCCGGCAACTTCTACGATAGGAGCCACCTTGTCTCGACTGAACAAAGGGGCCGCGGAGCAGCGTTTTCCACTGCCCTCGATGCTCCAAAAGCTGGCCTGTGCCCTGGCTGTGGCGCTCGCCCTGGTATGCGCGGGGGCCTGCGTGCCCACGACCGCCCAGGCGCTTGAGACCGCAAAGATTACCGCCCGACCCAATACCGGTTCGGGTAGCGATGTGGTCGGCGGCACCGAGACGCGCATCACTTGGGAAGTTCAGGCCGATGCCGACGAGGAGCTGAGCGGTCTTTCGCTGACGTTTGTCGACGGCACGACGTTTGGTACCGATGACACGCGATTGACGATGCTCTCGGGCGAGGACCTCATGGATCGTACGCCCATGAAGCCCACGTGCAAGGCTGACGGCCAGACGCTCAAGATTGACTTTGGCGAGACGGCGCCTGCCGGCGGTTATTTCCGCGTCGAGGTTTACGGTGTGACGTTTCCCGTCGAGGGCGGCGATGAGGCCTTTAGCGGCACCTATACGCTCGCCGACGGTTCGACCAAGAAGATCTCCAAGATTCCGTCGGTGGAGATCAAGGGCGTGACGGCCTTCGATAACTTCCTGGCCGACCTTAAGGAGCAGCCGTGGGTCGAGGCGTGGAACTCCAATATGTTTCTGCGCCTGTTCTTAAACCCGGTCATTTTGGTCCAAAGCCTGCCGATCGTCTTTAAGGGCTTCCTCATGTCGCTCTCGATCGTGCTCGTGGCGTTTCCGCTGGCAATTCCCTTCGGTTTTGCCCTGTCGCTCATGCGCATCTCTAAGTCGCGCATCCTGCGCTGTCTTGCCGGCATCTATGTGAATATCATTCGCGGTACGCCGGCGTTCCTGCAGATCTATATCGCGTTTTTCGGTCTGCCGCTGGCCGGTGTCAAAGTGGACGACTATGTCTTGGGCGTCATCGTCATGGCCATGAACTCGTCTGCCTATCTGTGTGAGATCTTCCGTGCCGGTATTCAGTCGATCCCCAAGGGCCAAAACGAGGCTGCGCGTTCGCTGGGCATGAACGCGTTCCAGACGCTGCTCTATGTCATGATTCCGCAGACGTTCCGTAATGTTTTGCCTACGCTGACCAGCGAGTTTATCTTGCTTTACAAGGATACGTCGCTGCTTGCCGCCGTGGGTGTGGTCGAGATCGTCATGAACGCCCGTACCATCGTGGCCACGACGGGCTCCATTACACCGTACGTGGTTGCCGCCCTGTTCTATCTGGTCATCACCCTGCCGCTCGCTCGCTTGGTGAGCGGTCTTGAGGCGAAGCTTTTGGGCACGGCCGAGACCAAGAAGAAGCGTCCCGCCAAGAGCGCCGGACAGGTTGTCGCGACGCCCGCCGATCACATCGCCGGTCTGTAAGGAGGTCCTATCATGAGCGAAACCAATAACTCGAACGAGGTCGTCGTCAGCATCAAGAACCTCCAGAAGGCCTTTGGCGATAACGTGGTCCTGCGCGATATCGATCTGGATGTGCATAAGGGCGAGGTCGTCGTAGTTCTGGGTCCTTCGGGCTCGGGCAAGTCGACGATGCTTCGCTGCATCAATCGTCTGGAGCATCCCACGAGTGGCTCGATTGTCGTTGAGGGTGTGGACGTGTGCGCCAAGGGCGTCGACCTTAACAAGGTGCGCACGCATCTGGGTATGGTGTTCCAGCAGTTCAATTTGTTCCCGCACCTCTCAGTCAAAAAGAACGTCATGCTCGCGCAGCAGAAGGTGCTCAAGCGCAGCAAGGAAGAGGCCGAGAAGATCGCCGTCGAGGAGCTGACCAAGGTCGGTCTTGCCGAGCGCATCGATTTTATGCCGAGCCAGCTTTCGGGCGGCCAGCAGCAGCGCGTGGCCATCGCCCGCGCCCTGTCGATGAATCCTCACGTCATGCTCTTTGACGAGGCCACGTCGGCGCTCGATCCCGAGCTTGTCCGCGACGTGTTGGGGGTCATGCGCGACCTGGCACGCGACGGCATGACCATGATCGTCGTGACGCACGAGATGGGCTTTGCCCGCGACGTTGCCGACCGCGTCGTCTTTATGGACGGCGGCGTTATCGTGGAAGAGGGTACGCCGAGCGAGGTCTTCGACCACCCCAAGAGCGAGCGCACCAAGGCGTTCTTGGGCAACATCTCGTAGCCGGTTGATGTAACTGCCGTTACAAAAGAGCGGGGGCTGGACTTGAATCCAGCCCCCGCTCTTTTGTAGGGATGGGGATGTGCTTTGATGCAGGCTCTTTTGGAGGTCCTGGGCTCGTTACGCGAGCTCGGCTCCGAGGGCCTTGCAAGCGGTCTCGCTCTCGTCGTCGGGCGCGTCGTAGCAGATGGTGGAGTCCACGACGTTGACGCCAGCCTCGTCGGCGTCGGCCTTCCAGTTGTCCATCCACTCGCCCTCGGCCCACGAATAAGAGCCAAAGAGGACGACCTTCTTGTCACCGAGGGTCTCCTTGACCTCGTCCCACATAGGCTGGAACTCGTCATACTCAAGCTCCTCGGAACCCATGGCGGGGCAGCCGAAGGCAATGGCGTCATAGTTGGCGGCCTTGTCGGCGGAGAAGTCGGCGCAGGAGATGACCTCTGCCTCGGCGCCGGCACCGGTTGCGCCCTCGGCAACGAAGTTTGCCATGGCCTCGGTGTTGCCTGTACCGCTCCAGTAGACGACGGCGATCTTGCTCATATGTTTTCCTTTCGGTTGCGCGGCGTGCGGCCGCGTTTTGTATGCTCTATCGGGTTGCCTGGACAAGTTGTCCCAGAGTGCAGCCCTGTTGATAGATGTAGGTAAGGTATTGCGTGCATGCGCGATAGGAATCGAAGGTCGTGAGCGCCTGCTCAACGTTTGTGTATACCTTCCATGCGCCAAAGACCTTATAGTTTTCGCCGTGCTGGACAATAAACTGATGGACATCTTCGTAGGGATAGCCCAAAAAATAGCCAATTTCGTGGGGGAACTCGCACATGCACCCCGTATTGCAGTGCCTATTTCGCGCGAGTGCGCAGACGCTGCCGTCATAGGCGCTCTCTGCGGCATTGCTGCTTGCCAACGTGATGTGCGCGGCGAGATGCACCAGGGATGCGGGCAGGTTGTGGACATCGTAACCTTCGGCGGCTAGCGCCGTCGTGGCACGGGGGTCGGAGAGGTATCGCATAAGATCCGCAGGGCGGTACACATAGATGAGCGCTCCGCAGGGGCGCCAGACCAAAACGCTCATATGGATCCCGAGTGGCTGGAGCTCGCGGTTGCATTGGGCTATGACGGCGAGCAGGCGAGAGCGTCGCTCTTCGATATGGACGGCGCCGGGTTTTCCGTTTTGGTTGGCGTAAACGCCGGGATAGGTAAAGAGTGAAGCCGGCTTGATACCTGCGAGCGTAGGGGAACAGTTGCGCACGACAGCCGTTTGGTATGTTGGGATGTCAATGGTTCGAGTCACGATGCTCCTTTCGGGTCCTCAGTTGTTAGCCGAGGAAAACTTATACACGAAAGTAAGCCATGGTCAACAAAAAAGTTTGAAGAGGGAAACTAATTGACCGAACGGACACGATTTTGGGTTAAGATGGGGACACCCCATGGGGGTATCTAGATAGTGCTACTTGAAAGGGGAACGCATGAGCGACTTGCTCAACCCTGCGAATCTCATCGTGTTGGCCGTCATTGCCGTCGGCATGTTTTTTGGACTGCGTCGCATTGTCGCTTCGACACACGGAAAGAGCTGCTGCAGCGATGGCACGAGCGGTAAGAAGGCCAAGAAGGTAGTGGTTGCGGATACCGATCCGTCCCACTATCCCTATAGCGATGAGCTGCTCATCGGCGGCATGAGCTGTGACGGCTGCGCTCAGAACGTAGCCAATGCCCTCAATGCGCTGGATGGTGTGTGGGCAACGGTAACGTACGCGGACCACACGGCACGCGTACGCTCTAAGCAGCCGGTTGATCGTGATGTCCTCGAGACGGCCGTGAAAGACGCGGGCTACTACGTCATGACGCTGTAAGCGTCGCTCTGGATGCGCGTCCTTGTCTAGGCTCGTCCGCGTAGCTCGATGTCCTGGATGTCGTCGAAGTCGATGGCGATATCCCTGAGTTTGAGTAGCTTGAACGCAGGGAGCACCTCATCAAGGATGCCCGTGCGAGTGCGATAGCCGTACGCATCGTAATAGGTGACGCGCACCAAGTCGCCGCGTTTGAGGCCCTCGAGCTTTTGCGAAAGCTCGAGGGCTTTTTCTTCTGTGAGTTCGCATTTTGGCTCGGCGGTGATCTCTTGTTTACGCACGAGCTCGTAGTATCCCGTGAGGGCGGCAAAGGGCATAAACTGCGCGGCACGGCCGGCACGGACGGTGCCGTTGGCGGTGAGCTTTGGGTCGGCGGAACGACGTCTTCCCTCGGGGTCCGCTAGGCGTTCAAAAGGTGTCGGTGGCCGCATCGGCTGTTGTTGGGACTTAGGCACGATGTCCTCCTACCTGATCGTTGCGTTCGCGCGCGGTGGCGCCAGCGGTAAAGCTTAATCCCTTGACGAGCGCGTTCTTGCCGTACTTGCCTTTCACGGCCAGGACGGCGCGCGCTAGGTCGCGCTCGCGCTCATCCGCCTCGATATCGCTAAATAGATCGATGGTGGCAAATTCCTCGGGCACCAGATTGCCAAATCCCAGGTTGATGCGCTTGACCGTTCGTTTGGGATCGACAGTCTGTGCCCAGAGCTCATCGAAATATCCCATGATCTTCTTAAACGAATTGGTGCGCTCGGGCAGCTTGCGCGAGGCGTTGGAGTGCGCAAAGAGTGCGGCATAGCCACCGCGCGGTTTGCCGCCATGCTCTCCCACAAAGATGCCATCGATTGCCTGCGCCTCACGTACCAGACGACGCCGTTCGTCATCGCGCTGGACGGGCTTGGGCGCACGGGGTGCGAGCTCGGGGCCGGCGGTTGCGGTGGGTTCGATGCTCGACGTACTCGAGCGCAGGTGTCCGCATTCGTCCACATATTGTGCAGTGCCGCTGGCATCAAGCCTGCGGATGTCGGCGCGCTCGCTTGCATAGCCCACAAAGAGCGAGATGCTGTCGCACACCACGTGCTTGTCGATCAAATCCAGCACGGCGGCATCGACCATCTCGCGCAAGACGGTATAGGCCTGTTCGTAGGCATAACCCTTCGAGAGCACCTGTCCTGTGGTGGTCGAAGTTGCTTGCGGGCGATAGGCTTGGATGTCGGCGATGGTTGTCGGCTCGCGCCCGAAGGCATGGTCGATGAGATATTCGGCATTGACGCCGAGCTCGTCGTAAAGCAGGTTTTCGTCGAGCGCCGCGACGCCCATCAGATCGTAGACGCCGTATTTCTCGAGGCGGGCTGCCACGCCGGGACCGATGCCCCAGATATCGGTGATGGGACGATGGGGCCAGATCTCCTTGCGAAAGGTCTCGTCGTCGAGTATGCCGATGCGGCTGGGTACGTGCTTGGCGGTAATGTCGAGCGCTACCTTGGCCTGGAATAGGTTGGGGCCGATGCCGACCGTCGCCGTGATGCCGGTGCGCGCGAGGACCTCGTCGCGCAGCGTGCAGGCGAACCCTTCAGCATCGGTGTGATAGAGGTCCAGATAGGGCGTCACGTCGATAAAGCACTCATCGATGGAGTAGACGTGCACGTCCTGGGGGCTGACGTATTCCAGATAGATACCGTAGATTTTCGCCGACACCTCCATGTAATGCTGCATGCGTGGTACGGCCGTGATGTAGTCGATGCCATCGGGAATTTCGAACAGACGGCAGCGATTGTGTATCCCGAGGTCCTTCATGGCCTGCGTGATGGCAAGGCAGATGGTCGTGCGCCCGCGCGATTCGTCGGCAACGACCAGGTTGGTGGTGAGCGGATCGAGCCCACGATCGACGCACTCGACGCTGGCATAAAACGTCTTGAGGTCGATGCAGATATAGGTGTGCTGCTCGTGCGCCATCCGTGCCCTTTCATCAAACACATGTTCTTATCGAATACCTGTTCGATAATACCCGCTCATCCGGACATCGTCAAAACCTGTCCCTTTTTGGCAGGTATAGTCGTGCAGCTGCATCGGGTTTTTAACGCAGCCCTAAAGAGCGCGAAACAGCTCGGAAAAGCTCGCTTCGTAGCATGAGCCTAACGATTGATACCGCCTATACGCACGGAAGGGTTGTGGGAAAGATGGTCAACTATGGGTTTGGTATGCCGACGCGCCTTGTTGCGGATGGAGACGTGGCTCGCTGGTGTGGACGATTGGTCGCTCACTACGGCGGCACCAAGGCACTGGTCGTGCTGGGCGGTGACAAACATACGCGCGATGAGCTTGTCTCGGCGGCACTTGGCTCGCTTGATCGAGCCCTACTCGAGCGTGTGCTTTTCCGCTGCGGCTCGTTTGAGGGCGATGGGGGAGACGAACTGATCGACGAAGCCGTGGCCCTGGCGACCGACGAAGGCGTGGACTTTGTCCTGGCGATCGGCGATGCCGATACGGCGGGCTTTGCGCGCGAGCTCGCGCGTCGCATGGCGGCGCTCGATGCCGGCGAAGACGGTTTTGTCCCTTATGGATGCATTGTCTCGGAGGGCAAGGTGCCTGCTGTCGTGGGTACCGGTGAGGTTCCCGTTTTTGCCATTATCGCGCCCGAACTTCTGAAGGGCATCGGGTCTCCTCTGCGTGAGTTACTCGGTAGCGTCTGCGCCGCGGCCTAATATTTGCCATAAAAGGACGGGTTATTTTTGGTTGGTAAAGCGTTTGACCTGCCAAAATAAGCCTGTCCCTTTTTGATCGGTTGCCGTTTGGGGGCCGATTGGCAACGCTCGCTGATTGTAGTCTTGACCTGCGCTAGAATAGTGGCATCTGAATGTCCGGGCGCATGGAGGCGTGCGCCCGTATGCTGAGGAGGACTCTATGGCAACTGTTGCCGCACCTATCGATGCTACGTCGACTGCCGCTTGGAAGGCGCTCGAGGCTCATCAGGAGAAGCTCGAGGCCGATGGTATCGACCTCAAGGCCTGGTTCGCTGCCGATGCCGAGCGCGTGAACAAGCTGAGCTTTGACGCCGGTGACCTGCACTTCGATCTGTCGAAGAACCTGGTGACCGATGAGACCGTCAAGCTGCTGTGCGATCTTGCTCGTGAGGTGAAGCTCGAGGAGCGCCGCGACGCCATGTTCTCCGGCGAGCACATTAACACCACCGAGGACCGCGCCGTCCTGCACACCGCGCTTCGCCGCCCCGCAACCGAGAGGGGCCAGCTCATCGTCGACGGCCAGGATGTCGTCGCCGACGTGCACGAGGTCCTCGACCGCATGTATGCCTTCGCCGAGCGCGTGCGCTCCGGTGAGTGGAAGGGTGTTACCGGCAAGAAGATCGAGCACCTGGTGTCCATCGGCATCGGCGGCTCCGATCTGGGCCCGGTCATGGCTTACGAGGCTCTGCGTCCCTATGCTGACGCCGGTATCGACTGCCGCTATATCTCCAACATCGACCCCAACGACCAGGCCGAGAAGCTTAAGGGCCTGGATCCCGAGACCACGCTCGTGATCATCGTCTCCAAGACCTTCACCACGCTCGAGACCCTCACCAACGCCCGCGAGGTCAAGACCTGGATGCTCGAGCAACTCAAGGCCCAGGGCGCCATCGACGGCTCCGATGAGCAGAACGCCGAGGCCGTGGCAAAGCACTTCGTCGCCGTTTCCACCGCACTCGAGAAGGTTGAGGCCTTCGGTATCGACCCCGCCAACGCCTTCGGCTTCTGGAACTGGGTCGGCGGCCGCTACTCCGTCGATTCCGCCGTGGGCCTGTCGCTGATCGTCGTGCTCGGTCCCGAGCGCTTCCAGCAGTTCCTCGAGGGCTTCCACGCTATCGACGAGTACTTCTGCAACACGCCGCTCGAGAACAATGCCGTTGCGCTGATGGGCCTGCTCAACGTCTGGTACGTCAACTTCTTCGGTTCCAAGAGCCATGCCGTGCTGCCGTACTGCCAGTACCTGCACCGTTTCCCGGCCTACCTGCAGCAGCTCACCATGGAGTCCAACGGCAAGCATGTCCGTTGGGACGGCAGCGCCGTGACCTCCGACACCGGTGAGATCTTCTGGGGCGAGCCCGGCACCAACGGCCAGCATGCCTTCTACCAGCTGCTGCACCAGGGCACCGTGGTGGTCCCGGCCGATTTCATCGCCTTTGCCAATACCGCCAACCCCGCAACCGACAGCGGTCAGGATGTCCACGAGCTGTTCCTGGGCAACTTCCTGGCCCAGACCAAGGCGCTCGCCTTTGGCAAGACGGCCGACGAAGTTCGTGCCGAGGGCACGCCCGAGCAGATCGTCCCGGCCCGTTGCTTTGAGGGTAACCGCCCGACGACCTCGATCTTTGGCGACACGCTGACCCCGTTCGCACTCGGTGAGCTCATCGCCCTGTACGAGCACATCACGTTTGTCGAGGGTACGGTCTGGGGCATCGACTCCTATGACCAGTGGGGTGTTGAGCTGGGCAAGCAGCTTGCCAAGCAGATCACCCCTGCCTTCCACGACGATGCCGCCAAGGCCGAGCAGGACGCTTCGACCCAGGCGCTCATCGAGTTCTATCGCGCGCATCGCAAGTAGTCGCTGTTGTTAACGCATCGCGCCTTATAGTCAGGGGCCCGTATCCTATCGGATGCGGGCCCCTTTGCTTTGCCGTGGTCCCGGGGCGCACGGCCTTTGTGGAGCATCGCCGGGGCGTCGCGCGCTGCGAGAACCCTGCGCCTAGATCTCGGCCTCCGCATGGCCCCGCTGCGCCTCGGGCAGCTCCCCGTAGAGCGGATGGTCTTCGAGCCTAAAGCGCTCGACCTGTTCGGGAGTGCGACCGCGTACAAAGAGCCACGAGCGATCGATCGGCGTCGCCATGAGCGTGCTGGGCAGCGCGTCGGCGCGGTCGGAAAACACCCGGGCACTCTCGGGATCCTGGAACGCCAGCACCAGATGCGTGTCGCAGTTGCCCATGATGGAGCGTGCGCGTGCCTCGCCATAGAGCGCATCGAGCTGGTTGGTCGACTGCAGCAGCAGCGTTGCCCAGATGTTGCGGCTTCGGATAATCGAGAGCACGTTGTCGATCTGGGGGATCTGCAGATTTGCGAAGTCATCGAGCATAAAGCGCACGGGCACGGGCAGGCTGCCGTCGGGCTGCCTATCGGCCTCACGAATGAGGCCCATAAACGCCTGCGAAATAAAGAGGCCGGTCAGCGGATCGAGATTGCGGTCAATATCGCTCACGGTTACAAACAGGGCGCAGGGGGTGTGTCCCATGGAAGCGAAGTCCACCTGATGGTACTCACGATAGAGCTGTGCCGCACCGTCGAATCCCAGACACATGACCTTTTCGGCAAGGATGCCGACGATGCTCGCGTGCATGCGCTCGGCATTTTGTGTAATGGCGTAGCGCCGCCATAGCGAGAGGGCATAGCTTTGGGGGTCGGTCGTGATCAGGTCGTCAAACAATCGACCCGTGGCACCGTCCTGCAGGTGCTCGATCAGCTTGATGACCGAGCTGATCGTCTGCTCGTCGGCGGGTAGCTGTTCGGTGACGTAGGCGATAAGACACGACAGCAGGTTTGCCGCCGCATGATCCCAAAAAGGCTGGTTGTTGTCCTCGATGGGGCAGATGGCCTTTGCCACCGAGAGGATGTCCTGCTGGTTGGGCCTGCCGTCCGCCTTGCGGCGAATGTGCCTCAGGGGGTTGTAGCCGCAGCGCTCGATGCCGGGCGCAAGGGCCGGGACGGTGTTGAGGTCGGCGAAGTTGAGACATTGCACGCGGTAGCCGTGGGCTGCCAGCACGGGTCCCACTTCGCGACAGAGCGTGCCTTTGGTGTCGAGCACGATGTAGCTTGCGTTCATTTGCAGCAGGTTGGGCTTGAGGACGTTTCGGGTCTTGCCGGCTCCCGAGGGGCCGATCACAAGTGCGTTGTTGTTGAGTCCCGTTTGGCGGGTGTCGCAGGAAAGCGTTCGATCCTTGGCGAGGATGGTGGACGATGCGGACTCAGATGCGGCGAGGCGGCTGGCGAGGTTAGACATGGGCGACCTCCTTGGTGGTCGAGAGGATTTCGTGGGCAAAGCCGAGCTCGACGGCGCGCTCGGCCGAAAGGTAGGTGTCTTTTGCAGTGAGGGACTGGATGCGCTTGGGCGTGAGGCCGCTGCGATCCGAGAGGATTTGCGTGAGGGTCTTGCGGGTCTGCATGAGACGCCGGCTGGTTTCCTGCAGCGCAAGTGCCGAGCCGCCTGCCCCCTGGGGGATCAGCGGGTCGTGAATCATGAGCTCTGCATGGGGCGCCATACGGCGATCGTCGCCGCCCATAAAGATCACGGCGCCCATGGACGCGGCGAATTCCAGGCAGACGGTGCGGATGGGGCACGATGCGAGGCGCATGGCGTCATAGATCGCAAGACCCGATCGCACGCTTCCGCCGGCGCTGGCGACAAATATGGTGATGGGGCGGCTGGGGTCGGTGGCATCGAGCAGGCGAATCTGCTGGCATAGGTCGTGAGCCATCGGGGTTTCGATGTTTCCCATGACGGAGAGCTCGCGACGGGCGAGCATCTCATCGTAAATGCTGGTAAGCGTGATACCTCGGGCGGATTCACGCATGGTGAGGGGGCTGATGATGGGGGAATGATTGGTGTCCATGAGGACTCCTTTCTGTTGGTTGTGTTGTGGAATAGGATTGTTGCCCGCGGAGGGGCTGGCGGGCTACAGGGTTCGTCCGAGCCTGAGATCGAGCTCGGCTGTGGGGCAGGCTGCCTGTTCGTGCGGCTCGCAAGCGCCAAGGGCTCCAAAGCGATGGAGCGTTGCGACGGGCGTGGTGTAGGCGAGCCGCAGCTGATGCTCGACAGGGGCACATCCGTCATTTTTGTAATGAGCCGCGTAGTACTGCGCGATGCTGGCGTTCATCTCGCTGCCATTGCGATGGCGCTCAAACTGGCGTCTGCAGGTCTCGATGATCTTTGCTACCGACTTGGGTGCCGTCGCGGGAACAAGGGCGAGATAGCCCTCAAATAGCTCGTTGATGCTCAGGAGGCACAGCAGATCGATCAGCGTCCTTATGGCTGCTCCCTCGGCGGAAAAGTGCGCGGTCATGCGGTTATATCGGTTGCGGTCGACGATGGCCGCATGGGGTCTTGGAGTTTTCTGCCCCGTGGTCCCGGGCTTTTGCCGCGCCTGTGTATTGAGCTCGACGTTGCAGCGCTTGAGGCCGTCCAGCGGAAGGAACAGTGCGGTGCGCAGGGTGTTCCGCTTGCATTCGAGTTCATGACGCTCGTCGGGTTCCCATTCGAGCTTGAGTTTCGTGTCGAGCGCCGTAAGCATATGGGCTAGGCAGCCTACGGTAAGAACGCACGAATCGTTGTCGCGTTTTGGGGCATAGGGGTCTGTCAGCTTTCGAATGTCGGGGTCGCCCATGATCTTTGTGCAGCGCTTCAGCAGTTGAGGGTGGTCGGCCAAGATCGTCGTGAGCGGCAGCGACGCGTAGTTCTTGATGGTCGCGGCGGCAAAGGCGGCGTCATATTCGTTTGCATATGCTCGCTCAATGCGGGCGTCCAGAATGCTTTTCTTATCGCCGTCTTCAGCGTGGTGGTTTGTCATAGCTTCTCCAATCGGTTGATGTTCGTGCTGTTTGTTGATGTGTTGGTTGTCGTGAGTGATGTGCTTGCCGTGGGTGATGTGCTGACGTTGGGGTGCTATGCGGTTTTCAATGAGCCCGTGAGGCAGTTGCTGCAGGGGCGGGATGAAACGGCCCATGCAAGGCGGAAGGCATCGTGCTCAAAATCGAGACAGCAATGCCTTGGTGCCTCACATGTGGCAGTTACCTCATTAAGTTGTCATTGCGTTTGGGGTTGTACTTTGCCGATCTTCCTTCTCTTACACGCTAAAACTCAAACTTCATATGCTCGATCTACTTAAAACCGCAGCGGCGGTCTTTTATCAACTTATATGTCGGAACGCGTCTTTGCAAGTACTTTTTTGCGTTTGTTTCAAATGCCTTGATTATCAACTTCATCCGAACACTTCCCACATTCATCCGCACATGTGCGGA
>URAD01000002.1 GCA_900545745.1 uncultured Collinsella sp. | reverse complement strand
AAGGTCAGCGCCCTCTCATTTCACGTCACCTTGGCGCAAATGCGGCTCGCTCGCTGTCGTATGTCTATCCTGCGACGCCTCGATTCTTGCGGCGGCAGGCACCTAATCCCCTACGATTGGCGGTAATGGTCAAAGAAGTCGGCGAGGTCTTCGAGGGACTCTTTGAGTACTTCCATGCGCGGCAGGTACACGATACGGAAGTGGTCGGGCTCAGCCCAGTTGAAGCCGCCGCCACGCGTGATCAGGATCTTCTTCTCGTGCAGCAGGTCAAGGGCGAACTGCTCGTCATCGGTGATGTTGAACTTCTTTACATCCATCTTGGGGAAGATGTAGAACGCCGCACGCGGCTTAACTACCGAGATGCCGTCAATCTTGCTGAGTGCCTCATACACAAAGTTGCGCTGCTCGTAGACACGGCCGCCGGGACGGATGTAATCGTTAACGGACTGATGGCCACCGAGTGCCGTCTGAACGATCGACTGAGCCGGCACGTTGGAGCACAGGCGCATGTTGGAAAGCATGTTGATGCCCATGATGAAGTCGCTCATGCAGCGCTGGTTGCCCGAGAGCACCATCCAGCCAATACGATAGCCCGCAATCATGTGCGACTTGGAAAGGCCACTAAAGGTGACACAGGGCAGATCGGGGGCGAGCGAGGCAATCGAGACGTGCTCGTAGCCGTCCATGCACAGGCGGTCGTAGATCTCATCGGCAAAGATCATCAGCTGATGCCTGCGTGCAATCTCGACGATGCCCTCGAGCACCTCGCGCGGATAGACAGAGCCCGTGGGGTTGTTGGGGTTGATGATGACGAGGGCTTTGGTCGCGCTCGTAATCTTGGACTCCATATCCTCCAGGTCGGGATACCAATCCGCCTGCTCATCGCACAGATAATGTACGGGATGACCGCCAGCAAGGGTAGCGCACGCCGTCCAGAGCGGATAGTCGGGGCTGGGGATCAGAATCTCGTCGCCATTGTCGAGCAGCGCGTTCATCGAAAGCTGAATGAGCTCGGACACGCCGTTGCCCGTGTAGATATGCTCCATCTGAACGTTGGGCAGGCCTTTGATCTGCGAATACTGCATGATCGCCTTGCGCGCGGAGAACAGGCCACGCGAGTTGGAATAGCCTTCGCAGTCGGGCAGCTGCTGGCGCATGTCCTTGATGACCTCATCGGGCGTGCGGAAACCGAAGGGCGCCGGGTTGCCGATATTGAGCTTGAGGATGCGCTCGCCCTCGTCCTCCATACGGGCGGCCTCGTCGACGACGGGACCGCGCACGTCATACAGGACGTTATCGAGCTTGGTGGATTTAGAAAAAGTACGCATGGTAGTGCTCCTTGCAATTTGAGCTGAGGGATGGGGTTCGGGCTTGGAATCGTTGCGGGGTGATGATGCCTCGCCTTGATCGGCGTCGCCGGCAAGCAGCCAGGTAACATCGACCTCCAAAATACGAGCGAGCAGCTCAGCCACATCGCGCCGCGGGATCGTCTTGCCGCTCACATATTGGCTCATCTGACTCTTGCCGAGTTTTTTGCCGAGCATCTCCGATGCGCGGATCACGTCCGACTGGCGAACGTCGCGATCGGACATAGCCTGTCGCAGGCGATCGCTAAACGTCTCTTGGGCCACAGGAACCTCCTCGCTGACAAAGTTCAATTTATAGAACACGAATTGAACCGAGGTTCAATTTAGTAAGCAGTATAGCGCCGCGCCTCATTCGAAAGTTCAATTTCATAAGAAAACGTACCGAACTCCGAGGTTTGCCCAAAGCGGACAATGGCGTGTACGCGTTTAGAGGTATTCAAGGAATCGAGCGGCGGCAAGCGAAACGTCAGCCGTGCGATATATCGCATTGATCTGCCGATGGGGATGTCCCTCGAGCGAACGCACGGCAACATCGAACTGACAACGGCGCAAGATGAGCGCGGGAAGAATACTCACGCCCAGGCCGTCCTCGACCATGGCCATAATCGCATAGTCATCCCAGGTCGACAGCTTAGAGCGCACCGCCAGGCCCGCGCGGCGAAACAGCGACGTAATCTCGTCGTCGCTACCGCGTTCCAGCAGGATAAACTGCTCGTTGGCCAAATCGGCAAGGGAAACGACCTCCGCGGTGGCAAGCGAGGAGTCCGCTGGCACCACGGCCATCAGCTCGTCTTGCACCAACAGTCGCGACGCCATGCCGGCGCCGCGTGGCTCGCGCGGAATAAAGCCCAGGTCGCAGCGGCCCTCTGCCACCCATTGTTCGATCTCTGAATAGTCGCCCATCAGCAACTCATAATCGACATCCGGATGATCGGCGCGAAAGCGCGCAATCACCGGCGGCAGCACGTGGGTCGCCACACTCGAAAACGTACCGATGCAGATTTTGCCGCGCATGAGTCCACGCATCTCATCCACCCGTCGCTGCAAGCGAGTGAATTCCTCGCAGAGCGCCTCGACAGCCGGCATGACCTGCCGCCCGTCGGCAGAAAGCACTACGCCCTCGCGACTGCGGTCGAGCACCTTAAAACCCCAGTCGGCCTCAAGATCGGCCACCATACGGCTCACGCCCGACTGCGAATAGCTCAGGCGCTCGGCAGCACGCGTAAAGCTTCCGGCGCGCACCGTCTCCAGCAGCACCTGCATCTTTTGAATATTCGTTTCCACGGCACCCTTCCACCTTTGCATGAGTTTTTGTCATGTTCTCCATGCATTATATTCGCTTTTCTTCTAGAGCCAGTTCACCCATAGTGAACATGCTCAGATATAGAGGGGATGTCAGCGCATGAACAACGGACTGTTTACGTACTTAGCAGCATTGCTATTGTTTGGCTCCAACGGCATCATCGCCGCCGCCATCGCGCTGCCGAGCTCCGATATCGTGCTACTGCGCACGTTTTTGGGCGCACTCTCGCTTGTCACCATCCTCGCCATCACCCAACGCCATAAGTTGCAGGCGCCATCTCGCCCCCGCGAAGCCGCGGCCCTCCTCCTCTCGGGAGCCGCGCTGGGCACCAGCTGGATTTTTCTGTTCCGCGCCTACCAGACGATCGGCGTCGGCGTATCCTCGCTGCTGTACTACTGCGGCCCCATCATCGTTATGGCGCTCTCCCCACTCATCTTTGGCGAAAAACTGACCGGCGGCAAAATCGCCGGGTTTATCGCCGTCGCCTGCGGCGCCTTCCTCATCGCGGCACAAGGTCTGGGCGGCAATATGCCCATTGCGGGTATCGCTTGCGGCATCGTCTCGGCCTTCTGCTACGCATTGATGGTCATCGCCAGCAAGGGCGCGCCACACATCGAAGGCCTCGAGAACTCCACGCTCCAGGTGAGCGCCGCCTTTGTGACTGCGCTGGTCCTCACGCTCATCACGCAGGGTGCTCCCTCATTCCTGCCCGCCGGCGTCGCCGCCAGTATTGATTGGCGCGCCGTCGTCATGCTCGGCGTCGTCAACACCGGCATCGGCTGCCTGCTCTACTTTAGTGCCGTCGCCAAACTGCCCGTGCAGACCGTCGCCGTCGTCGGCTACCTCGAGCCGCTTTCGGCCGTCGTGTTCTCGGCCGTCCTTTTGGGCGAAACCATAACACCGGTCCGCCTGATGGGCGCCGCGCTTATCATCGGCGGCGCGATTTTTTGCGAACTCGCCGGCAAGCGCGCAAGCGCCAAGGCTGGCATAGCCCAGACAGCACGTGCTTAAAAGCCCCTGTTTTGAAATGCTACCTACGTACATAAATAATCCCCAGCTGGGGATTATTGTCTAAAATAACCTGATGTGCCAAACTGCTCTTGTATGTATAAAGACGGCATAAAGATTATCTGTCCTAGACAGATAACCGGATGTCAAAGGGAGTCCACGTGGCACACAACAAACTGGAGGCAAGCCCCCAAGACCAGCGTGGTCAAGGCGGGCACGGAGCCATCCCCCTCTCCGCTGGCATGCTGCTCGTAACGCTCGGCGTCGTCTATGGCGACATCGGCACGAGCCCCATGTACACCATGAAATCAATCGTCGCCAACAACGGCGGCATCGGTACCGTCAGCGAGGACATGATCCTGGGCGCGCTTTCGCTCGTCATCTGGACCATGACGCTCGTGACCACGGTCAAGTACGTGGTAATCGCCATGAAGGCCGACAACCACAACGAAGGCGGCATCTTCGCCCTGTTTAGCCTGGTGCGCAAGGTGGCACCGTGGCTGATTCTCCCCGCCATGATCGGCGGTGCGGCGCTACTCGCCGACGGCATCCTCACCCCCGCTGTCACGGTCACCACAGCCATCGAGGGTCTGCGCACCATCGAGTGGGGCCACGCGCTGTTGGGTGACGGGCAAACTAACGTCATCATTATTACCATCATCATTATCTGCGGCCTGTTTGCCATGCAGCGCGCTGGCACCTCGTCAATCGGCAAGCTGTTCGGTCCGCTCATGACGCTGTGGTTCCTGTTCCTGGCAGGCGCCGGTCTGTTCAACATGCTCGGCAACCTGTCCATCTTGCGCGCGCTCAACCCCATCCGCGGCGTCATGTTTCTGTTCTCGCCCATCAACCACTCGGGCATCATGGTGCTCGGCTTCGTCTTCCTGTCGACGACCGGCGCCGAGGCGCTCTATTCAGACATGGGCCACGTGGGCAAGGCCAACATCTACGCATCCTGGCCGTTTGTTAAGGCGGCGCTTATCCTTAACTACCTGGGTCAGGGCGCTTGGCTGCTCGCAAACAATTCCAATCCCCAGATGCTCGCGATGGATATCGTCAACCCGTTCTATATGATGCTCCCTGAGCCCCTGCGCCCCTTTGCCATCGTGCTTTCGGCCGTGGCGGCCATCATTGCCTCGCAGGCGCTCATCACCGGCTCGTTCTCGCTGGTATCCGAGGCCACGCGCCTCAACCTTATGCCGCACCTGCGCATCCACTACCCCAGCGACACCAAGGGTCAGCTCTATATTCCGCTCGTCAACAACATCATGTGGGTCGGCTGCATCTTCATCGTGCTGCTGTTCCAGAACTCCGAGCGCATGGAGAGCGCCTATGGCCTCGCCATTACCGTGACCATGCTTATGACCACGACGCTTTTGACGAGCTATATCGTCGGCATTCTCAAGCACAGACTGAGCGCCTGCGTCTTCGCCCTGCTTTTTGGCGCCATTGAGCTGTGCTTCTTCGCTTCATGCCTCACCATGTTCTTTGACGGCGGCTACGTCATGATCTTCCTGGCCGCGCTGCTGTTTGGCCTTATGTATGTGTGGCGCCGCGGCACCGCCATCGAGCGCACGCAGACGATCCTGCTGCCCGTCTCCAAGTACATCGATCAGCTCAACCGCCTGCGCAACGACGAGACCTATCCCGTGCTCGCCGACAATCTGGTATTTCTCACCAACAGCCCCGACCCGCTCACACTCGACCGCGACGTGCTCTATTCCATCCTGGACAAGCACCCCAAGCGCGCCAAGGCATATTGGTTCATCAACGTGCACGTTACCGACGAACCCTATACGCACGAGTATTCCGTCGAGACCTTTGGCACGGACTTTTTGTTCCGCGTGCGCCTGGACCTGGGCTTTAAGGTCAACCAGCGCGTCAACGCCTATCTGCGTCAGATCGTTGGCGACCTGATGGCATCGGGCGAGCTGCCGCCGCAACATCACACCTACTCCATCTACGAGACGCGCGGCAACGTGGGCGATTTCCGCTTTTGTATGCTGCGCAAGATGCTTGCCCCCGAAACGGACATCAACCGCAATGACCACCGCGTGATGGCCATCAAGTACGCCGTCCGCCGCGCCTGCGGAAGCCCGGCACGCTGGTACGGTCTCGAGAACTCGGCCATCATCATCGAGTACGTACCGCTCTTTGCCCGCATGCGCCCGGCCGTCAAACTTGTGCGCACCCAGGTGCCGCTCGAAGTTCAGATCGAAGAGGCCGAGGAAATGGAGGTCGACATCTTCTCGGACGACTTGGTCAACGGCAACGAGGCCGGCAAGAGCATGAACGTCGATCCCACCGAGCTGCTCGAGAGCGTCGCCGATACGCCCGAACAGCAACTCGACGGACTCGAGAGCACCCAGTTCAACGACGCCAACTTCTAACACGCCACCAGCCATTGACGACAACGGCCTCGCATCTCATAAGAGGTGCGAGGCCGTTTTATGTCGCAACGGACCAGTGAGCTACGAACGACGCGGCTCGGGAACCACGAGCCTATCGGGGCTTGCGCCCTCGGCATCCATCAGGCTCACGTAGCGAATCGACGGATCATCATACATCGCGTAGTAATAATTGCCCGTGCGCGCGCTAAAGCATCCGGTGTAGATAGTCTTCTCGAACTTGCCATCGCCCATCCTGGACGCCCCCTCAATCATCACCACGCCCTCAAGTGAACGGAACATGCGGACGACGTTTTCGATCTCGCTCTCCTTTTGCGGGTAATTGGCATTGAGGTACGCCGCCTTTACAAAACGGCTCGGCGAATAGCAGTCACCCGGAATACCGCGCATGCCGGCGCCCGCGCCATAGGGCTTGAGCTCGGCGCCACGCCATGTCGCCGTCTGCGGAAAATCGCTTGTGGCAGTGATATAGGTGCGCAGGTTTTCCATGTGCCACGGGAAGGTCGGCTGGTTGGCAAGGGTGTCGACCGGATCGTCGTATACATGCAGGCCGTCAGCCATCATCTCGACCACGATGCTGCGCTGGCTGTCGCCGATAATCCAATGGAGCAGCGACACGCCCAGCCCCTCTCCGGCAGATTTGGCGACAATCACCGTGTCGCGCAGCGCGGCCTCGACCTCATCGACCGTCGAGAACGTCGCTGCCACCCACAGGGGAAACTCATAGGCCGCGATATTGGTCTTGCCGTCGACAGGGTCCTCGGCATACTCGGCATAACCCGGGAAATTGAGACCCGCCACGGCGAGGCCCGCATCGTTGCCGCAATCGAAAAACATAGGGTAGTTCCTGTAATCGATGCACATACCGATCACCGCGTGCGCCGCTGTCGCGTCGTCGATAAACGAATACGGAATGTGAAACCCGCGCGGCATCACGCGAACCTGTTGGCCGTAGTCAAAGCTCCAGTCGAGATTGCGGCCCAGATACATGTGGCCAGAATTATCGGTAAATCGAATACTCGTACACATAGCGCCTCCTAGCTTTACGTTCTTGCTAATTTCATTGTCTCCAAACAAAAAGGCGCTAAACACAAAAGCCCGGACATGACAACAATGTCATGCCCGGGCCAAAAGAGACGAAGTGCGGTGCTTTGGTCCCCTTAGACCAACTTTCCAAGACAGTGGTCAATCATGTGTTGAATCATCTGCGCCTCGAAGCCCACAAAGTCCTGCTTGCGCTCGCGCATCTTGCCGTCGACGATCACGTCATAAGCGACCTTGCACTTGATATAGCGCGTGGACTTGGTGACCTCCTCGTGCGTCAGGCAGCTCTCCTCCATCTTGCTGGCACCCAGGCCAAACACCAGACGGGGGTTGTAGAGCACGTGGGGCTCGCCGGCGTCGTCCAGGTAGACGCAGACCTTCTTGGTAACGCCAATCTGGTTAGCGGCAAGGCAGCCGGCATCGTCGAGCGACTTGATGGTATCGATCAGGTCCTGAGCAACCGACTCGTCCTCGACGGTCGCAACCTCGCAACGCTGGGACAGGATAGCCTCGTCGTGGCAAAGCTCTTTAATCATACGTTCCTCCATAGGGGTCGTTGTAACCGCTTAAGTATACGGTACCCACACATTTTCATGCGAAAAATACCGTCCGTCTGCTACAAAGCGCCGAACATCAACATGCGAGGAACAACAGCGTCGTAAAGGGGCTATAGTGGGTGAGTTCGTGTCAATCGGCCTAAACTCGGGGCCGAACAAGGAAAGGGTATGCATGGACGAACTATTTCACGTCAGTGAGCGCAAGTCCACAATCGGGACCGAACTTCGCGCTGGACTGACAACATTCCTGGCGATGGCCTACATCATCGCCGTCAACCCCGCAGTGCTCTCGGGCGCTGGCATCGATGCGGGAGCGCTCGCCTGCGCCACCTGTCTGGGCGCTGGCATCATGACCATCTGCATGGGCATCTTCGCTAACCGCCCGCTCGCCTGCGCGTCGGGCTTAGGCGTCAACGCGATGATCGCTGGAATCACCACCACCGTCTGCGGCGGTGACTGGCACGTGGCCATGAGCGTCATCTTCCTCGAGGGTATCGTCATCTTGCTGCTCGTGCTTTGTGGCCTGCGCGAGGCCATCATGGACGCCATCCCGGTTGTCCTGCGTCACGCCATCTCGGTGGGTCTGGGCCTGTTCATCGCCATGATTGGCCTGTGCGATGCCGGCATTATCACCGCTGGCGCCGGTACACTCGTCGGTCTGGGCGACATCACCTCCCCCACCTTCATCGTCGGCATCATCTCCATCCTGGTGACAGTCGCCCTCGCCTGCCGCAACGTCCCCGGCTCGCTGCTCATCGGCATCGTCGTCGCCGTCATCGCCGGTATCCCCCTAGGTGTGACCCATGCTCCGACCGGTATCATCGCCCCGCTCGACTTCTCGAGCATCGGTGGCCCCATCGCCGACGCCGGCGGCGTGCCCGCCATCGTCAAGGTCCTTACCGACCCCACGCTCCTCGTCATCTCGTTCTCGCTGCTCATGAGTGACTTCTTCGACACCATGGGCACCGCGATGGCCGTGGCCAAGCAGGGCGAGTTCCTCACCGACGACGGCAACGTCGAGAATATCAAGGAGATCCTGATCGTCGACTCCGCCGCCGCTGCTGTGGGCGGTTTCATGGGCGTCTCCTCCATCACCACCTTCGTCGAGTCCACTTCCGGCGCCGCCGACGGTGGCCGCACGGGCCTCACCTCCGTCACCACCGGCGTGCTGTTCATTCTCGCCGCGTTCTTCTCCCCCATCGTCACCATCGTTTCCAGCGCCGCCACCTGCGGTGCTCTGGTCTACGTCGGCTACCTCATGATGAGCGAAGCCTCCGAGATCGACTGGTCCGACGTGTCGCAGGGTTTCCCGGCGTTCATGATCGTCGCCGGCGTGCCCTTCACCTACTCCATCTCTGCCGGCATTGGCCTGGGCTTTATCGCCTACGTGATCGTCGCGCTCTTTAAGGGCGAGGCCTCCAAGATCAAGCCGCTCATGTGGATCGCAGCCCTTGCCTTCCTCGTCTACTTCTTCGTGGCGTAACGGCATAGTCTGCTAAAGCAGAACATCAAGGCGCGGAGTCGCATCGAGCGGCTCCGCGCCTTTCTTTTAGCGTCTGCCCCCGCGCCAGCGTGCGACAATTGAGGCTGTCAATATCACAACACCGAGAGAAGCCTGCCTTGGAAGCGCATCATAAGCAGATAACCGTTTATTCAGAGTGTGTGGAAGGCGCGCCCGTCATCTACCTTCCCGTGGTTATGGGCGACGGTAGTGAAGTCTACGAGCGCTGCCGAGAGCTCGACTGCCCGCCCTTCACCCTTGCCGCCATTGGAGGACTCGATTGGAATCGCGAGCTGAGCCCCTGGGAATGCGACGGAACTATACGAGATGCCGAGCCCTTTGGCGGACAGGCGTCTGAGTTTCTCGATGAGCTGCTGAATCAGATAATCCCAGAGGCCGAATCATCACTTCCCTGCCCGCCCACCTGGCGCGGCATTGCCGGCTACTCGTTGGCGGGTCTTTTTTCACTGTGGGCACTTTGGCAAACAGATGTCTTTGAGCGCGCGGCAAGTGCATCGGGGTCGCTGTGGTTCCCCGGCTTTATCGACTACGCGCGCGAGCGCACGATGACAGCCACGCCCGACGCCGCCTATCTGTCGCTCGGTAAAAAGGAAACCAAGACGCCCAACCGCATGATGCGGCACGTACTCGACGATACGCGTGCGATGGAAGAGCTGTTTATCGAGCGTGACATTCCAACAACGCTGGAGCTCAACCCCGGCAATCACTTTGCCCAAACTGACCTGCGCATGGCGCGCGGCATCCACTGGATACTGACGCATTAAAAATGGCGTCCACGCGTACATACGCATGGACGCCATTTTTTGATTTAGCTGAACACAACTACTATTCGACAGTCTCCTCGAGTTCAGATACGGCGGGCGTCGAGGACTGGGACATGGATGTCCTTTCATGATGGAAGGGCGATCAGGCATATCGGATAACCTGCCCGAACGATACGATTCGAACCATTGTACGTGATACGCCATGTCTCGCACGCGCCGTCACCTGCGAACGGTAACGTTACTTCCAAACGCGCTCGGCAATGCGCTTGACCAGCGCGATCTTTGCCCACTGCTCGTCCTCGGTCAGCTTGTTGCCAATCTCGCAGCTGGCAAAGCCGCACTGGGGCGACAGGTACAGATTCTCGAGCGGCACGTACTTTGCGGCTTCGCGGATGCGCTCGACGATAACATCCTCGTTCTCGAGCTCTGCCGCCTTGGTGGTTACCAAGCCCAGCACGACCTTCTTGCCGGGAGCAACATACTTGAGCGGCTCAAAGCCACCGGCGCGCGGCGTATCGAACTCAAGGTAGAACGCGTCGACATCCTCGTGCGCAAACAGGTACGGTGCAATGGGATCGTAACCACCCTCGAAGGCATACGTGGAGTGATAGTTGCCGCGGCACACGTGCGTGTTGATGACCAGATCGTCGGGCTTGCCCTCGATGGCGGCGTTGTTGAGTGCCACGCCCAGCTCGGACACCTTTTGCAGGTCAACCGGGCTCATGCCGGTCTTGGACACAAAGTCGGTATCGCAATAGATGCCCCAGGTGCAGTCATCAAACTGGATGTTGCGGCAGCCTGCTGCGTACAGGTCGGCGATCACCGTGCGATAAGCGGCTGCAATGGCGTCGGCAAGTTCCTCATCGGTCTTATAGACGGCACGCAGGCTCTCCTGCTGGCCGTCGCAGCGATCGAGCGTGACCTCAGAGAACGCCTGGATCGGCGCCGGGATGGTCTGGCGTGCAACGTGGCCCTCGCCCTCAAGTGCCTTGACAAACTTAAAGTGCTCGACGAAGGGGTGGTTCACGCCGCTGATGGGGCCGGTCACCACGGCGGTATCGGCCGTGGTCTCCTCGTCGTGGAACATATAGCCCGTACGTGAGGCACGGCGTTCAATGCCGTTGAGTCCCCACATAAAGTCGAGGTGCCAGTAGCTGCGGCGAAACTCGCCATCGGTAATCACCTGCAGGCCGGCGGCCTTTTGCTTGTCCACCAGGTCGCGAATGGCCTCATCCTCGACGGCCTTAAGACCGGCGGCGTCGAGTTTGCCCGCGGCGTAGGCGGCACGGGCGTCCTTCACGGCCTGCGGACGAAGAAAACTGCCGACGATATCGGCGCGAAACGGCGCGTTCGGTTGAATCGAAGTGCTCATAGATATCTCCCTTTGCATTGGCTGCTTTATCGAGACAGAGTATGGGCGCTCATGTGGTCATCGTAAAATATATGTTTATATAGGTTTGTTATTAGTTTTTTCTATACCGAGCAACAGCGGGACTCAGTCTCACATGGATATCTCGAAGTGAGCTAAATATGCTGACGAATCGCGTCGATATAGGCCTGCCCATAGCGCGTGAGCGTCGTATTTTTGCGCGTGATAATGCCAATCTCCATATACTCGTCCACATCGAGCGGAATCGAGATAATACCGGGGCCGTTAAGTTCATGGCTGATCACGCCCGAACACACCGTGTAACCGTTAAGGCCCATAGCTAGGTTGAACAGCGTCGCACGGTCACGCACGCGAATATTCTTGCGACGCTCAAAGGTCGAGGTCAGCTCCTCGGAATAATAAAACGAGTTATAGCTGCCCTGCTCATAGGACAGGAACGGGTAGTCTTCCAAGTCCTCGAGCGTCACGCTGGAGCGGCCCGCCAGCGGATGGTCGGCGCACACGAAGACATGCGGCGCGGCGCAGAAGAGTCCTTCGAACACGAGCTCGTTGGCCGCCAGCATGCGCTCGATGACCTCGCGGTTATGCTCGGATAAGTACAGGATGCCCAGTTCGCTTTTCATATGCGCGACATCCTCGATAATCTCGTGGGTCTGCTCCTCGCGCAGGGTAAAGTCGTAACGCGCGGCATCGAACTCGCGGATTACATCGACAAACGCGTTAACGGCAAAGGAATAATGCTGGCAGCTCACACTAAAGTGCGGCACCTGCTCGGATGCGCCCTTGTACTTGCCCTCGAGTAGGTCGGCCTGGTCGAGTACCTGACGCGCGTAGCCCAAGAAGGTCTCGCCTTCCTCGGACACAATGACGCCCTTGTTGGTGCGCTCAAAGATGTGCACACCCATCTCGTTTTCGAGATCGCGGATCGACGCGGTAATCGAAGGCTGCGACACAAAGAGCCGACGCGAGGCCTCGGTGATGCTGCCGCATTCGGCAACCTTAACAACATACCTAAGCTGCTGAAGCTTCATGACGTTCTCCCTAGACGTTCGTGGCGCCAAGACCCGCCGCGTCCACCTGGCGCATAAACGACGGCATCTCCCCCGTCGCGGCGCAGGCGGCAATCTGATGCAGAGCCCCGGCGACCGCATCATCTGCCGCAGCGCCGATATGCCAGCGCGCCGCCGCCGTGACGACCTCGTTGGCATTAGCGACTGCAACGGAGTTGGGAACGGCATCGATCATGGGCAAATCGTTATCGGAATCGCCAAATACGGCCACCTCGTCGGGCGTCATGCCCATAGCGCGCGCCAGCTCCAGCGCAGCGCAGCCCTTGTCCCAACCAGCCGGAAGGATGTCAAACAGGCGCACGCGGTTGTTGGGAAACACAAGCGAGATTTCCGGCACCTCAGAGGCAACGCGCTCGCGTAACTCCGCGAGCTCCTCACGCGAACGGGCACTCCAGATATTCGCCTTAAACACCGTCGCATCATCGACGACGGGACGGCACGGAGCCTCTTCGCCTTTGAGCCACGCATTGCCGCCCGACTCCATAGCGCGACACACACGCTCGGGATCGCTCGTCACGCAGTAGGCATCGTTGCCCCAAAAGTCATCGCCCAGGCTATAGACTTTTAGAAATGTATCGTCGGTCTCTTGCTCCAGATAGTCAGCCAAACGCATCAGGGCATCGTTGTCGATTGCGCGCGAGGCGACTACTTCGCCGTCGACAAACATCACCTGGCCGTTACAGAACGCGCCAGTCGAAAAGCACTCGGAACGATTTTTGAACATCCAGCCCATCGCGGACGGCTGACGACCCGAAACCGGACCAAAGTGCAGACCCGCCGCCTGCATGGCATGAATACCCTCAATGGCGTAGTCGCTGACACCGTCATGTCCAGCCGGAATCAGCGTATCGTCCATATCGGTCAGCACAAGTTTGATCATAGAGCCCCCCGTCATTTTCACCGTAACCATTGTAACGACCTGCCAATAAGGGACAGGTTTATTTTGCCAGGTTTTATCTGGGAAAATGCAACGCCCCTGTTGCCACCTACCAAAATAAACCTGTCCCTATTTGGCAGGTACGCTAGTATAGGGAGCAACAGATTCGATGCGGGAGTGCCGGCGGTGCAAACCACAAGGCTGAGAGGGCATGGGGCCCAATCCTTTGAACCTGTCAGTTAATGCTGGCGTAGGGAGCATGCCGCCTTTACAGGGGCGCTGTCTATGCACAGCGCCCCTTTTCTATGCCAAGGAGGCATGTGCAGTGATTGATTCGGAACAGCTTAAACAACATATGGTCAAGGCCGTGGAGGAGATTCGCGCCACCAATCCGATGGCCGGCTCCATCACCAACACGGTGACGATCGACTTTGTCGCCAACGCGCAGCTCGCCGTGGGCGGATCGGCCGCCATGGTCTATCTGCCCGACGAGGGCGAGGCACTCGTTGCCGGCGGCGGCGCCATCTATCTCAATATGGGCACGCTCTTCCCCATCTACGAGCAGACAATTCCCCGCGCGGCCAAGGCGGCACACGACGCCGGCAAGCCCTGGGTGCTCGATCCAGTGGGCTTGGGCATCGGCAGCCTGCGCACCCAGTTGGTAAACGAGCTCAAGCAGTACAAGCCCGCTATCGTGCGCGGCAACGCCTCCGAGATCATCGCACTCGCCGGCCTGTGGGGTCTTGAGGGCGAGGCAGCTGATCTGAGCCGTGTACGCGGTGTCGATACCACCGACACGGTAGACGCCGCCCGCGATGCCGCCGTGGCGCTCGCCCGCTACACCGGCGGCGCCGTTGTGGTCTCGGGCGAAGTCGACCTGATCACCGACGGCACAACCGTGGCCAAGTCCCACGGCGGCAGCCCGCTCATGTCCAAAATCACCGGCTGCGGCTGCTCGCAGGGAGGCGTGCTGGCCGTGTACGCCTGTGCCGCCGACCCGTTTACGGCAGCCATCTGCGGCACCGCCGTCTACAACGTTGCCGGCACGCGTGCCGCCGCTGTCGCCGATGCCCCGGCAAGCTTTAAGGTCGCCTTTATCGACGAACTCTACCGCGCAACCGCCCAAGACATTGCCGACAACCGACTCGAGCTCGAGGAGGCATAGGCCATGTCCGATCCCGCAACCAATACCGGCATGAACACGCTCGTCGCCGTGGCCATCGCCCCCTGCGGCACCGGCGATGAGCTCTCCGCCGAGGTCGCCGAGGTCGTGCGCGTCATTCGCGAGAGCGGCCTTCCCAACCGCACCACCTCGATGTTCACCGAGATCGAGGGCGACTGGGACGAGGTCATGCAGGTCGTGCGCGACGCAACCTTTGTGTTGGCGAGCAAGGGCATCCGCACCGAAGTCGTGCTCAAAGCCGATATTCGGCCCGGATTTACCGACACCATGACCGGCAAGCTCGAGCGCATGGAAGCACAGATCAAAAAGCAGGAGGAAGCACGATGAGCATCCGCGACAACCTTGATATCTCGGCCTATCTGGTACTCGGCCCCGAAAACACGCTGGGACGTCCCGTGGGCGATGTAGTGGCCCAGGCGCTCGACGCCGGCTTTACCTGCATCCAGGTGCGCTCCAAGGTGGCAAGCGCCCGCGAGATCATTGCGCTGACCGGCGACGCCGCGCAGGCAATCGCACAGGCTGGCAAGACCGGTCAGGTCGCCCTGTTAATCGATGACCGCCTGGACTGCGTACTCGCCGCGCGCGAGCAGGGCATTGCCGTCGACGGCGTGCACGTGGGCCAGAGCGATATTCCCGTCGAGGTCTGCCGCAAGCTGCTGGGCCCCGATGCCATTGTGGGCCTTTCGGCCCGTTGCGAGGAGATGCTCGAGTACGTCAAGACCGCCGACATGAGCCTAGTCGACTATCTAGGCATCGGCCCGCTCCACGAGACTGAGACCAAGCGCGATTGCGGACGCGCAGCCGATGGCTCCATCATCACCAAGAGCTTTGAGGACCTGGCCGCACTCCACACGGCAAGCCCCGTGCCCATCGTGGTGGGCGGCGGCGTTAAGACAGCCGACTTGCCGCAGCTTAAGGCCACCGGCGTCGACGGCTTCTTTGTGGTGAGCGCTGTCTGCAGCGCCGACGATCCCTACGCCGCCGCCAAGGAGCTCGTCGACACCTGGCAGCAGGCATAGGCTCAGGCCGAGCAACTGATTCGCGGCCTCATATCTTCAGCAATGGAAAGCGCATCCCGGTTCGAACGCCCATTCCGGGATGCGCTTTCCGCATTCGACCCTTACCCCGCCAGATACGCTTCCAGCGCCGGCAAGGTCGCCTCCGCATCGTGGCGGCCGACCTGGTAGATACGCTCGAGCTCATCCGGCTCGCGGCACAGCGACGGCACCTTCACCGATTCGCTCGGCCGTACCACAAAGATTTCGCCGGCAGCCTCGCGACGTGCCAGGTCATCGAGCGTGGCATTGTAGACCTCATGCCGGTGCTCAAGCGCTGCGACAAACTCCGGATAGTGACGGAACACGCGCCGCAGCATGGGCATCACGCTGTTGGGCTGCTTCACAAAGCCCGCCGGCTGCGTGAGTACCACGATATTGCGGTCATACCCCTGCGCAAACAGCCAAGCGCTGGGAATAGAATCGGCCACGCCGCCATCCAGGTACTTGCGGCCCTCAAAGGCGACAGGACGCGTCGCCACGGGAATTGCCGACGACGCCCGGATCCACTCGATATCGCGCTCATCGCCATAGGGCAGGTCGTGGTAGACGGCCTTGCCCGTCTCGATATCGGTACACACGCACGTAAACCGCATGGGGCAGGCGCGATACGCCTCCAAGTCGATGGGATCGCGCTCGATAGGTACCTCGTGATAGGCAAAATCGGCATTGAACATGTCGCCGGTTCGCAACCAGCTTGCTACACCCGCATAGCGCTTATCGGCGCAATAGGCCTTGTTATAGCGAATGACGCGGCCGATCTGGCGCGACTTAAAGTTATAGCCAAACGCCGCGCCCGCCGAGACACCCACCATATGGTCGCAGGTCAAACCGTGCTCCATCCAAACGTCGAGCACGCCCGCCGTATACATACCGCGGTAGCCGCCTCCCTCGAGCGCCAGCCCCACCGTGCGCGTCATATTTGGCTGTGCCATGCGACCATCTCCGTTCCTGCGTTTTAAACCGGGACAAGTATACCCGTCAACATATATCGTCCCAGTCGCATTTTTATCGAACATCGCATCGTCGCGCTACCGCTTGTCGAATAATAGCCGCCCACAGCATGTGCACCCATATCCCCGCACTCGAGGAAAGCGGCTTTATGGTGACGCTCGACAAGCACATTTGGCAGATTGCACCCGTCGACGGCGATCAAGGCCGCAGCACGCAGATCATTTCATCGATGCTCGAAATGGCGCAGTCGCTCCATCTGCCGGTCGTGGTCGAAGGCGTCGAGACAAATGAGCAGGCGAACGTGCTACGGCAAATGGGCGCCCGCGACGCCCAGGGCTTCCTCTACTACCGCCCCATGCCAGCGAAGGATTTTGAGGCATTGCTCGATGGTGGCAATAACAACTGATACGCTCGCGCGCAAAACACCACCGCCGAAGGGGGAATTTGCCTCCATTAGTTAACTTATATCCCCAATTCAAACCGAATTGGGGATATGATACAAACCGCTGTTCCGCCCAAGGAGGTTATCCATCATGAACGAATCATATCGCCTGGGCGAGCAATCGATTATTGCCTATCTTCAGCGACTTGCGAATGGCATCTCGACCGCCGAACTCGATGTTGCCGCGCTGCCTGCTGAGCTACGCGCCGTTGGCGAGCAACTGCAAAAGACGCACGCCATCCTGCAGCAAGAGCGCCGGCTGCTTGAGAGCAACGCCTATATCGACCCGCTCACCAACTTGGGCAACCGCAACGGATTCGACCGTCACGTCGAGCAACTCTGGCACAAAGGCGACCCCTTCACCTGCGCCTATATTGACATCGACCATCTCAAACATTGCAATGATAGGTTTGGCCACGCCGAAGGCAATCGCTATATTCTGGGCATCTGCCGCACGCTCTCCGAAACCATGGAGCACGATGAGATGCTGTTCCGTATCGGTGGAGACGAGTTTGTGCTTATCTCGCTCTCCGCAAACGAGACTGAACTCGAGCAGCGCTTGGAGCAGGTACGTGCTGGGCTGATCGAGGCGAGCTCAGGTGGCAAGGCGCCCATGATCGGCAGCTTTAGTTTTGGCTGCTCGCGCGTCGATCCACTTGCCGGCGACACGCGTCGCCAGATGACGATGGATGCCGATCGCAAGATGTATCGCTATAAGCTTATGCATCGTGTGCAGCAACCGAAAGACGATGACGCGCCGCAACGCCCAATCGTCGATCAGCTTCCCTGCAACGACCGGGTGTTCCAAGCGATCTCCATGAGCTCCGAGACGCGCCATCCCTTTATCCTCAATCTCGATACGGGCGAATCGCAATGGTCGGTTAACGCCGTGCGCGATTTTGACCTGCCCTCCCAGCACCCTTTTAACTCACTCGACATGTGGCTCGCCCGCGTTCATCCCGAAGACCGCGACAACGTACGCGCCGAGCTCGACATGGTGATAAACAGCACGTGGCACTTCCACTACATGCAGTATCGCGTAATGGATGCCACCGGAACGTACGTGCTTTGTGACTGCACGGGCTACCGCTTGGACGGCACCGATACCGAGCCCAGCATGTATGTGGGCATTATCGTCAACCGAAGCCTAGCGGATACGACCGACTCGGTAACGGGCCTGGGCGATGTCCACGCACTGGTCAACGCTATTGGAGAGATGCGCCACGTGCCGCACGAGGCAGGCTTAATTGCCATTAAGGTCGACGATATCGCCGAGGTCAATGCCCGCTTTGGATTCGATGCAGGCGACCGCGTGCTCGCCGAAAGCGCCGCCTGCCTCATGGATTGTTCGCGCGGCAAGGGCCGCCTGTTCCGCTCGACGGGGCCGATGTTCGTGGCACTCTTCGATGAGCTCGGCCCCGAGGCGATCGACGAGATCGCAAGCGACATCGAACGGTTCCTGGGTTCTCCCGTGCTCATCGGCTCGCTTGAATATCAGCCGCCCATTCGCGTGGCCACGCTCCATCTGGACGGCGTCGACCGTCAGCCCGTTTCCATTTTGAACGAGCTCAAAGCGTTGCTCGGGAAAGCCGTGCAGGTGCCAGGTACCAAACTGGATTAACGCCGCGCCCGCGCCGCCTCCCCCATCGTGCGATAATCCTCTGCAGAAGTCACTAAAAGCAGAGGGAGTTTGTGATGAAGGTTCTTTTAGTCAATGGCAGCCCCAAGGCAAACGGCAACACTGCCCGCGCACTCGCCGAGATCGCAGAGCAGCTCAATGCCGAAGGCATTGATACCGAGGTGTTTCAGCTAGGCGCCAAGCCCATTCGCGATTGCATCGGTTGCGGCCAGTGTGGCAAACTTGGCGGTCGCTGCACCTTTGACGATGACGTGGTGAACGAGCTGATCGCTGCCGCCGAGCAGGCAGATGGCTTTGTCTTTGGCTCGCCCGTCTACTATGCGCACCCCAGCGGACGCATCCTTTCGGCCCTCGATCGCGCATTCTATGCCGGCAGCAAAGCCTTTGCACACAAGCCGGGTGCTGCCGTCGCCGTTGCCCGTCGCGGCGGCACGTCGACCACCTTCGACGTGCTCAATAAGTACTTCACCATCAACCAGATGCCCGTGGTTGCTTCCACGTACTGGAACAACGTGTTTGGCGCCATGCCGGGCGAGGCCGCCCAGGACGCCGAGGGCCTGGCCACCATGCGCAACATCGGCAAGAACATGGCCTGGCTCCTGCATTGTATCGAGGCAGGACAGGCCGCCGGCATCGAAGCCCCCGAAGCCGATCGCGAGCGCACCAACTTCATCAGGTAGAACGGCGGAACAAATACATGAACGTGCAAATTTTTGGCACCAAGAAGTCCTTCGACACCAAGAAGGCACAGCGTTATTTTAAGGAGCGCCGCATTAAGGTGCAGTTTATCGACCTTAAGGAAAAGGAGATGAGCAAGGGCGAGCTCACGAGCGTGATGCAGGCGGTCGGCGGTATCGACAAGCTGCTCAACCCCAAAGCCAAGGACGAGGAAACGCTCGCACTCATCCAGCACCTCACCTCTAGCCAGCGCTTCGACAAGCTACTCGAGAATCAGCAGGTCTTGGCCGAGCCCATCGTGCGCAACGGCAAAAAGGCCACCGTCGGTTATTGCCCCGATGTATGGGGAGCCTGGGAGTAGCCTGTGTTATTTGCCAGCGCGTGGGTATAAGAGCAGGCGTTTGGCATATGATTCAACTGTAAGCCATGTCTAACAAAGGAGGGCACATGCCCAACAAACCCGTAAAGATCATCATGCTTACCGGCTACCTCGGTGCCGGCAAGACCACATTGCTCAACCACATCCTCGCCAACGACGGCGGCATCCGCGCCGCCGTGATCGTCAACGATATCGGCGAGATCAACGTCGATGCCAGCCTCATCGCCGACGGCGGCCTTTCCGAGACCGACGACCTCATCCCGCTCACCAACGGCTGCATCTGCTGCACGCTTTCGGACGACCTTGCCAACCAGCTGCAGGGCATCGCCGATTCGGGCGACTTCGATTACATCATCATCGAGGCCTCGGGCATTTGCGAGCCCATCCCCATCGCTTACACCATCTCGAGCTTCTGCGACGAGGCCAAGGTGGGCGGCGAGCCTAAACTTGCGCTCGACAACATCGTGGCCGTGGTCGACTGCGCCCGTATGTACGACGAGTTCAACGGCGGTCGCGACCTGCTGGCTGAGGATATCGACGAGGACGACATCGAAAGCCTGCTCATCCAGCAGATCGAGTTCTGCTCCACACTAATCCTCAACAAGACCGATACTGTGAGCCCCAAGCAGATCGCCGAGCTCAAGGCCATCGTGCGCAGCCTGCAGAAGGACGCCGTGATCGTCGAGGCCCAAAACGGCGAGGTCCCCATGGAGGAGCTGCTCGACACCGACCGCTTCGACTTTATGCGCGCCTACAACTCCGCCGCCTGGATCGAGGCCATGGAGCATCCCGAGGAGCACGACGACCCCGAGGTGCTCGAGTACGACATCGAGACCTTTGTTTACTCGCGCCGCAAGCCGTTTGACCTGCAGAAGTTCACCAATTTTGTTGAGCAGGAGTGGCCCGACGAGGTCATTCGCGTCAAGGGTCCGCTGTGGCAGACCGGCAATCCGGACATGTGTTACATGTTTGAGCAGGCCGGCCACCAGATGCGCCTGATGGAGAACGGCCTGTTCGTTGACTCGGCGCCCGAGGGCGAGAAGCAGAAGATCATCGACGAGAACCCCGAGATCATGCAGATTTGGGACGACGAGACGGGCGACCGCATGACGAGCCTGTGCATCATCGGCCGTCACATGGACAAGGATGCGCTCATCGCCTCCCTCGATGCCTGCCTGACCGACTGGCACCGCGCCTAGGTTTATCCAAGCGGGCATTTTTCCGCCTACGTAACCGCCAAACCACCACGAAGGTGCTCTTCGTGGTGGTTTTTCGTTCTGAGCCAAGGAGATTCATGTTCAACATTGTGCTGTATGCGCCCGAGATTCCGGCCAATACGGGCAATATCGGCCGCACCTGCGTGGTCACCGGCGCCCGCCTGCATCTGGTGGAGCCGCTGGGGTTTTCGCTCGATGACAAGACGGTACTTCGCGCCGGCCTGGGCTACTGGCAAAACTTGGACGTGACGACCTATGCCGGCTGGGAGGATTTCCTTGCGCGCAACGGCCTCTCCCCTGCCGACGAGCGCCTGCATCTGCTGACCAAAAAGGCACGCCGCACCTATGCGCAGAGTACCTACCGCGATGGAGACTACTTGGTCTTTGGCAGCGAGAGCTCGGGCATTCCCGAGCCACTGCTTGCCGCGGCGTCCGAGCGCTGCGAGCGCATCCCGATGCTGCGCGATTGTGACTCACTCGATAACGCCGAGGCCTGGGAAGCCCACGAGGAATCGCTGGGACATACCGAGGACAGCCACGAGGCCATCCTTCGGCAGGATATCTGCGGCAACTTCGTCAATCCCGACGACTACCGCATCAGTGCACTCAACCTCTCCAACAGCGCCGCCATCGTCCTCTACGAGGCGCTACGACAAACGGGCTTTGCAGGGATGTGACAAAGGAGCTGTCCCTTTGTCACATTCAAGCGCCACGCCGATGGCACACACGCCTAATTGTTGTTCTAGATAAAGAGCCCTCACTTTTAATCAGAATTAACTAAAGTAAAATGAAGTTAAACGGCGGTGTGAAAGGAGAGCTACGTGGAATATCTCGAGAACCCGTTTACCCCCAGTTTTGGTGAGGTTCCTGCCCATCTCGCTGGCAGACAACAGATTATTCGGGATTTGGACCGTGCCTTCTTGAGTCAGCGCAGGCGCCCAGAATTGACCTCGATCTTCTCAGGCGCGCGTGGAACCGGTAAAACCGCTCTCATGTCGTCGCTCGCGACAAGGGCGGAATCCCACGGCTGGATAGCCGTAAAGACGACCGCGCTCCCGGGAATGCTTGAGGAAATCGAGTTCGGGGCGAAACGTGCTGCCGGCCATCTTATCGACCCGTCTAAGAACTTCGAAGTCACCGGTCTCGGAATTGCACCGCTCGGCAGCGTCGAGGTCAATCGCGTTCACGATGCTTCAACCTGGCGTTATCGCATGAGCGACATCATCGACCAGCTCAACGAGGCGGGCACCGGTCTGCTCGTCACGGTTGACGAGGTGGATCCGACACTCGACGAGATGATCCAACTCGCAGCCACGTATCAGCACTTTGTGACCGATGGGAAACGCGTCGCCTTGCTTATGGCGGGACTTCCCAACAACGTCTCTACGTTGCTGAACCACAAGACGGTCTCGTTCCTTCGCCGCGCCCAACAATATCATCTGGGTCGCATTGCCGACTATGACGTACGCGAAGCCTTGATTCGCACAATCCAGGAAAACGATCGCCTGGCAGATGCTGAGGGAATCGATAGAGCCGTTCGCTCGATCTCTGGATTTCCCTTCCTATTGCAACTCGTAGGTTACCGTGCCTGGGATCTCACAAGCGATTCGAAGGAAATCTCGTCGCGCGACTTTGACCTGGGAATCAAAATCGCGCGCGACGAGATGGACGACCGAATCCTCGCGGCGACCTATCGGGAACTCACTGCAGAGGACAAGCGATTCCTCATCGCCATGCTCGATGACGAGGAAGAGTCCACCACCGCTGACCTTGTCGAGCGCCTTAAGCGTTCGCCGCAGCAGGTCTCCCGCTACCGACGCCGCATGATAGACGCCGGCATCATCGGGAAGCGAGGACGAGGGCTCGTCGCATTTGAATTGCCATTCTTCCGCGACTATCTCGCAGCTCAATGCGTGAAATAGGCATCAATGAGGCAAAGGGACTGTCCCTTTGCCTCATTGTCTATAGATAGCGGCCGGTGATGCTTGCGGAGCAAACTGCGATGTCGCCCGGAGTGCCGGCGCAGACGATTTGCCCGCCGGCGTCGCCACCGCCCGGGCCCATGTCGATCACGTAATCGGCGTTGCGGATAAGGTCGAGGTCATGCTCGATCACGACAACTGTGGCGCCCTTGGCAACGAGCCCGTCGAACACACTCAGCAACACCTGAACATCGAGCGGATGTAGTCCGATCGTGGGCTCGTCGAACACGAATACAGCATCATCCTGCACGCGGCCCATCTCGCTCGCAAGCTTAAGACGCTGTGCCTCACCGCCCGAAAGCGCCGGTGTGGGCTCGCCAAGCGTGAGATAACCCAGGCCCAGGTCGTGCAAGGTCTGCAAGCGCACCTGAACTTTCTTGAGTCCCACCGTAGCGTCGAGTGCCTCGTCCACGCTCATATCCATAAGCTGCGGCAACGTAAGCAGACTGCCATCCTTGCCTTCGCGATGGATATGCGAGGCGGCCTCGGCGTAGCGCGAGCCACGGCATGCCGGGCAGACGATCTCGACGTCGGGCAGAAACTGCACGTCAAGCGATATCGAGCCCGTGCCGTCGCACGTAGGGCAGCGCAGGGCACCGGTGTTGTAGCTAAAGGCGCCCGCCTTATATCCCGCCGCCTTGGCCTCGGGCGTACGTGCAAAGGCGCGGCGCAGCTCGTCATGAATGTCGGCATAGGTCGCTACCGTCGAGCGCACGTTGGCACCGATGGGCGTGGCGTCAATCAGGTTGGCACGGGCAATGCCCTCGGCATCGACCCAACGCACGTGCCCCGGCAAGCGTTCGCCGGCTGCCTGCGCCTTGAGCGCCGGGATGAGCGTCTCGAGCACCAACGTCGTCTTGCCCGAACCCGAAACGCCCGTCACCGCGACAAGGCGGCCGCGCGGGATATCGACTTCGAGCGGTTTGACGGTATGGATGGCCTCGGTTGCCATGCGGATATGGCCCTGGTCGAACATTTCCTCATCAGTCACCTGCGGACGCAAGCGCTTGGACTCTGAGCGCAAAAACGGCGCGATGCGACTGCCCTGCGATTGCTCGACCTCGTCTACCGTACCAGCGGCGATCACATTGCCGCCGCCTGCTCCGGCAACGGGACCCATCTCGACCAGATAGTCGGCATCCGCCAGTACGCGCGTATCGTGGTCGACAACAACCACGGTGTTACCGTCATCCACCAGATCTCGCATCACGCCTACCAGGCCGTCGACATTGGCAGGATGCAAGCCGATCGAAGGCTCGTCCAGCACATAAAGCACGCCTGTCGATCGGTTACGCACCACGCGAGCAAGCTGCACGCGTTGGCGCTCACCCGTGGAAAGCGTGGCGCCGGCGCGGTCGAGTGAAAGGTAATCGAGACCCAAGTCGACCAGACGACGGGCCGCGCTCAAAAACGAATCGCAGATATCCGTCGCCATGGGCCGCATCTCGGGCGGCAAGAATGCGGGCACCCCGCGCACCCACTCAATCGCCTCGCCCAGCGTCATAGCCGCCGCCTGCGCCAGATTGATACCGCGCACCTGGGGCTGGCGCGCAGCCTCGGAGAGACGCGTGCCGCCGCAATCGCGGCATGGGCCCTCGCGCAAAAAGCGCGCAACGCGTTTTAAGCCCTTATCGTCCTTGACCTTGGCGAGCGCATTCTCGACGGTATAGACGGCGTTGTAATAGGTAAAGTCGAGTGGCGTAGCGCCCTCGCCGTTTTTGGGCACGTAGAGGATGTGCTTCTTAACCGCCGGACCATGAAACACGATGTCGCGCTCTTGAGGCGTGAGCTGGTTAAACGGCACGTCGGTGCGCACGCCCATCTCGCCGGCCACCTGCTTCATCAGATCCCACATGAGCGTGCCCCAAGGAAGCACCGCGCCCTCGTTGATAGTCTTTGACTCGTCGGGTACCAAGCTCGCCTCGTCCACCTCGCGCATGACACCGGTGCCGCCGCAGGTGGGACACGCACCGCCACTGTTAAAGGCAAGGTCCTCGGCACTCGGCGCGTAGAACTCGCGGCCGCATGTCGGACACGTGAGCGACAGGCCTGCGGCAACGTTAAGGCTCGGCTCCACACGCGCCCCGCAGCGCGGGCACACATGATGGGCGCAACGGCTAAAGAGCAGACGCAGACTATTGTTGAGCTCGGTCATGGTACCAAAGGTCGAGCGCACGCCCGGCACGCTGGGGCGCTGATGCAATGCGAGCGCCGCCGGCACGTGCAGCACCTCGTCCACTTGGGCGTGCTCGGCCTGCGTCAGGCGACGGCGGGTATAGGTGCTGAGCGCCTCCAAGTAGCGGCGCGAGCCCTCGGCATAAAGAACCCCCAGCGCCAGCGAGCTCTTGCCCGAACCCGACACGCCGGCAATACCCACGAGCTTTCCCAGCGGAATATCGATATCGATGTCCTTGAGGTTGTGTACACGCGCGCCACGCACCTCGATAGCCTGCGGGCTCATCTTCTGTTCCGTCACCTTTATCACCCTACTCATGCCATAAAACTCGATCGCGAATGTACGCGCCCAGCATGGGCACGGTAAATCGGACGAGGCCGTATCCGGCAGCCTCGATGACGCGCTCGCGAATCAGGCTTGCGCGATATTTGCTCGCCCAGCTCTGGGTGCGATCGCAGCGCTCAGTGATATCCGCCATGCGAGTCGGTTTGTCCTCGTCAACCGCCATGGCCTCGATAAAAAGGCGCTGTGGACTGCGCAGCCCGTAATATAGAGGCGCGTCAACCGCTTCGTAGAACTCGGAGACGGCATCCGCATGGCCATCCTCGACATCGTGCCTTTCGATGACTTGCGAGCCACGCCGGACAGCAGAGCGCCACATGTAATAGCCCACCAGCTGAACCATATAGGGATGCCCCATGCTCCTGTGTGCCGCAAGGTCCGCCGTCTCCGCGTCAACGTAAAGACCAGCGTCTTTGACCGTCTGGATATATGAATCACGCACCTTGGGCAAGGATATCGCCCCCAGCGTACGCTGCTGGGCACGCCGTAAAAACGTCACGCTCGGCTCTTCGAGCAGATCGTCAACCATACTGGGTAAGCCGGCGAACACCAGCGCAAGACCGCGCTGGTCGCTATCGGGCAATCCCGTGGCATCCTGGTCTCCGAGCACCTGCTGATAGAGAACGGCAAGAGCCGCTAGTTCCTCGATAGACGCAGATTGCGCCTCGTCAATCGCAAACAGTATGCCCTTGCCTGGACCGAGCTTCTTGAGGCGCTCGTTGACCAGCCCTCGCAACGTTTCGCCCTTTGCTCGCGCCGCCTCGACCGACATCCGGCCAAACGACGAACCGAATTCCATTGACGTCACAACGGGCCTATTCGAGCGAAGCGCGTCGGCCAAGCGGTCGCATAAGCCAAGCGAAGCGGAATCGGAGACAACCGCCCATCCGCGCTCGCTGGCCAGACGTTGCAGCTCCCGCAGGAGAACTGTCTTGCCGCAGCCGCGGTTTCCCGTAATGAGCATGAGCCTGCCCGGCGCTCCGGCGCCGTTATCGAGCCCTTCCTCGAAATCTTCGATGACCGACTCGCGACCAATGAGCATCGGAGGCCGCTTGCCTGCCGTTGGCTTAAAGGGATTTGGATTCATGTCGGCCTCCTCGGATTGGCAAACGCTGCCTATAGTTATACCAACTTATACCGAGTTATACCAACAGCAGGTGACAAAGAGGCCGCCCTTCTATCACCTATGGCAGAAGAACTCTACGTCTGCTGCTCGCCAGGGGCGGAAGGTGGAGGGATCGACCTTTACGTGGGCTGCCTCGGGGACGTCGTACCATTTGACCGTGTAACCGGCGCCGTGGGAGCAAAAGACCGAATCGGGCGTGTTGGGCAGATCGGCCTCGGGCTCATAGGCGGCCGTCTCGATGACGCGCTCGGCATCATGGCAAGCCGCATAGCCGGCGAACTCTAGGTACAGATGCCCACGACCACTCGTATAGGCGGCCACCTCCAGCGCGTAATCCTGCACCTCAGATGCCGGCACGCGACCCACAAGCTTCGCCCGGTCTCCCGCCATCGTCGGCGGCTCGTACGCGGCACCCATGCGTGTGGCATCCGAGAGTGCCCGGCCCACGCACTCCCCCGGCACCTCGAGCTCAAAGCGATACCACGGCTCCAACAGCACCGCCGCGCCGGCGTCACGCGCCTGCATCAAACCCTGGCGAATCGCGCGGTACGTGGCCTGGCGAAAGTCGCCGCCCTCGGTGTGTTTGGCATGCGCACGGCCGCCCGTGAGTGTAATGCGCACATCGGCGATGGGCGAGCCGGTCAGCACGCCCAGGTGATCGCGCTCCATGGCGTTGGTGAGTGCCAAACGCTGCCAGTTAAGATCGAGCTCGTCGGTCGAGGTCACGGTGCCAAACTGCACGCCCGAACCCGCTGGCAACGGCTCCAGGCGCAGATGTACCTCGGCATAGTGGCGCAGCGGCTCAAAGTGGCCCACGCCCTCGACCGGCTGCGAAATAGTCTCCTTATAGAGAATGCCGCCGGGCTCAAACTCGACCGCAAGGCCAAAACGATCGGCAAGAACGCGCTGCACGACCTCGAGCTGCACCGCTCCCATGAGCTGCAGATGTATTTGTTCAAGATGCGTATTCCAGCTTACGCCGAGCATGGGATCCTCGTCGGCAAGCTCGGCCAGCGCTTGGAACACCGTATGGACATCGTGCTCGTTCGGCAGCACCGTATAGGTGAGAACCGGCGCAATGACAGGTGCATCGCCCGCGGGCTCCGCGCCCAGGGCGTCCCCCGGGCGAACGTGCGCAAGGCCCGTCACGGCACAAATACCGCCAGCAGCAACTTCTTGGGCAAGCTCATACTTCTCGCCGTTATAGATGCGTACCTGATCGACCTTCTGCTCCCATGCCTCGGCACCGGAACGTCCGCCAATCATCTGCTTGGCATGCAGCGTGCCGCCGGTCACTTTAACCCATGCCAAGCGCTCACCGCGATCCCCGCGGCTGACACGATAGACGCGCGCGGCAAACTCCGGGTGCCATGCCTGTTCGCGCATCAGCGCGCATATGCCATCCAGCAGTTCGTCCACGCCTTGGTCCTTGAGCGCCGATCCGGCAAAGCAAGGAAAGAGCTTGCGCTCGGCAACCATGCGCGAAAGCGTGGCAGTCGAAAGCTCCCCTGCGTCGAGAAACTCCTCGAGCGCCGCCTCGTCCAACGCAGCAGCGTCCTCCTGAACGGCACCACCCACCAACAGTTCGCTGGCATCCAGGCAGCCCTCGGAAAGACGTTGCCCAAGCTGTGCCAGCAAAACATCGCGGCCGGGATTCTCCAAATCGATTTTGTTGATAAAGATGAACGTCGGAATGTCATAGCGCGCAAGCAGGCGCCACAGGGTTTCGGTGTGCCCCTGCACGCCGTCGTTGGCACCCACAACCAAAATCGCATAGTCGAGCGCGCGCAGCGTGCGCTCCGCCTCGGCCGAAAAATCGACGTGGCCGGGCGCATCCACAAGCATGACGTGGGTATCGCCGTGGTCGAGCACGGCCTGCGACGAGAAGATCGTAATGCCGCGCTCGCGCTCGATCGCGTTAGTGTCCAGATGCGAATCGCCATCGTCCACGCGGCCGCGCTTGCGAATGCGACCTGCGTTGAACAACATGGCCTCGGCCAACGTGGTCTTGCCGGCATCGACATGCGCCAAGATTCCAACGACTGCCTGCTTCGACATGGCTCTCCTCTTATTACAAGCTACAAGCCCATCGCACGCGGCAACGGGCGTCCTCGTTCCACACTGGATGATACAATTTACGAGCCGGCGGGCGAAGCGGGCCCTATCCCCCGACCGAGCTCATCGCTCCGCGTTGCCGCGCGGTGATTTTCGTAGGTTCGCGCCTTGCGAAAGCCGGCACCTCCCTTTTTTGTCTGCCCGGGGTCATCTGGGACGGTAGCAACGCGAGCCCCACAACAACGCGTTTTACCAAAAATGGCCCCACTCGGGGCCATTTTCATTTCGGTGAAACGCTGGTATGTGACTCGGCCTTTATGCCTCGCGCAGCCAATCAAACGCGACGCGCGGCGTACCGTCCGACACATATACGATACCGGCGCGCTTAAACCCGGCCTTGGCGATGGCTCCCTGCATGGGCAGGTTGTCCTGATGCGTGTCGATGCGCAGGTGATCGGCACGCTCTTTGGCAAAGGCGAACATCGCAGCCGCGATACCGTGCACGGTGCCGTCGGATGCCACACGGTGCAGCACGGCGTACGGAGTGTCGCTACGCCATTGACCGTCCTCAATTACGTCATAGCACTCGTCCGGGCCCGGTAAAAAGGCAAACGTCGCCACCACGCGACCGTCGACTTCGCACACATAGCTGCCACCGGCGGCGATATCGGCAGCCAGCTGCTCGGCAGAAGGCGTGCCCTCGGGCCACTGCGTGGCGTTGCCATGCGCGCGCATAAAGGCGCGGGCCGCGTCATAGATAGCCATGACAGCGGGAATGTCGGTATCGAGGGTTTTTCTGATCATCACGCGGCGACCTCACGTTTATTGGTATCACTTTGACTGAGCAATGATACCAACGTTTTGAGAAGGGCGCGAAGCAGATGGGAAGCAAAAAGCGAGCCGCCTGGTCAAAGGCCAAAAGCGAGTTTTTGGGCGCTGCCACCGGCGGCGATATGAGCGACCTGTTTGCGCGCGAGGACGAGCGTCGCGACGCCTTGGACGCCGAGCGCGATGAGGCTTGGCGCTACAAGTCGTGCGAGCGCAAAAACCGTTACGACACGAGCGCCGAGGCCGAGGCAGTTATGGCCGACTGCGAAAACCGCGGGCGGCGTGGTTTGGCCTGCTACAAATGCGAATACTGCGGCGGCTGGCACCTGACATCGCACCCTTGGAAATAGGCACCGCATCGGCACGGCGCTAGCGAAGCGCCGGTAATCGCACGCAAGTTACGGGCGCGGCGGCACTAAAACATCGTAACGAACTGCCTTGCCCGCAAGTTGATAGCTCGGCTTAACGCCGGCAAGCAGCGGCCCCTTCACCGGTCGCTTGATAACCACCTTGCGCGGATGCACCGCAAGCGCAGCTTCGACCAGCGTCTCCTCATCGGCGCACGGCTGTTCCAGATGATGCAAAAGTTGGAACTTCTTTTTAACCGCCGCGCTCTTGGTGCGCTCGGGAAACATGGGGTCCAGATACACCACGTCGGGAGCCGCGAGCTCGCCCTGCCCGATCAGCTCAGCTGTATGGCGAAGGCCGGTAATACTGTCCTCGCCCGCATGTAAGCGCATGCGCGCCACGGCTGTCGCAAGCGCCGGATCATCTGCCGCGCGATCCAAAGCATCCTTGAGGAGTGCCGCGATCACGCAATCCTGCTCATACAGATCGACGGTAAAGCCCGCGGCCGCCAACAGCAGCGAATCCTCGCCAAAGCCTGCCGTGGCATCAATCGCCCATGGGCACTCGACGCCTTTTGCGCGCGCAGCCTTTACCAGCAGCTCTTGCCGCAGACGGCCCTGCTTGAGCCGCGGATGCATGCGGGTGAAATCGGCACGCAGCTCCATCGTGCCGTCGGTGAGCGTGAGGCCCTCGGACTTCCCGATTAGCTCAAGCCCCGCGGACCGAGCAACAGAAAAGGGATCGACGACGCCCATGGGTACTCCTTAACAAGCAAAACGAATACGCGAGCGCCGTTTATGTCGGCACCCAACCGTCCGCTATTGTCCCACATGCGACATGGCCCACAGCATCCCAATGCAAAGCACCGCCATCAATCCCGTGCACACGGCAGCGATCACAGAATCACCCATGCGCCTTCCCAACGACCGCGGCTCATGCACTTGCCCTGCTCCGTACATCATGGCTCCTCCTTGAGACCAGCTCTTACCATGGACCCATCATCGCAGCGCCGCGCATACGCTGCCATCGATTTGGCTTACGTCCAGCTTTCCTTTTTGAAAGGTTGGGTTGGGTCGCGCGGGCTCAAAGCGCTTTCAGGCGCATGCATCGCTGCGTTGAACTACAATGTGCTTCACCATATGTGCAGTACATTGGGTGCGCCAAGTTGGCGTGCTCGTATCGAAAGGACCAGCCATGAGCAACGCCTGCAAATTACTCAAAATCCTATCGTTCTTCTTCTTTGTCGTCGGCATTCTAAGTGCAGGCATGGGTGCTACAGCGCTCTTTGCGGGCAGCGCGGCAGGCGATATCACGGGTGCCATGATCGTCTCTTGCGTCGTCGTCATCGTATTGGGCGTCGTCGAAATTGTGACCGCTGTCTTTGGTATCCGCGCGGCAAATAATCCCGCCAAGGCTGGCGTTGTCTGGATCTGGTCCATCGTCTGCCTAGCATGTTCGGTCATCAGTCTGCTCCTCTCCCTGCCCCTCTTGGGTGGGACTGGCTCAAGCATCCCCGATTTTACCGGCTTGATTGTCAGCATTATCTACTTTGTACTCGCCAACCGCGTCAAGAAAGAGGGCATGGACCGTTTGAGCTAAGCCGCATCCGTGTCAATCGCTCAGCGACTCTGGTATATACGCCAATAAAAAGGGCCGATCGCGTAGCAACGCGGTCGGCCCTTTACGTTTGCCCAGATAAAACCTACCAAAATAAACCTGTCCCTTTTTGGCAGGTTGTTAGCTGTGGCGGTACTCGGCGATGATGAAGTCGATATCGGTCTGGAGCGTTTCCAGGTTTGCCAGGCGCTCTTTGTCGGCAGGGCGCGTGCGGTAGTAGTACGGCGTCATCTGGAACACCGCCTCGATATCGGCCTGAGTCTGGAGCGTAATATTCGCAGACACCCGCTGCGTTCCGACCAACTCGAGCTCGGTGGTCTGCGGCAGCTTCTCGTCATTAAGATATGGCGTGTCGTAGAGCACCTCCTTGAGCCCAAACAAATGACGGGCACCCGGCACCACGGTATAGAGTGAGCCCTCTGGCGCCAGCACGCGGGCAAACTCACGCTCGTTAAAGGGAGCGAAGAGCTCGGTCACCATATCGAAGGCGCCGTCCGCCACGGGGATGTCCTTCATGTTGGCCACGAAATAGGTCGCATCGCCGCGCTTGGCGGCCAGGCGCACCATCTCTTTGCCCAAGTCGAACCCGTAAGCGCCCACGCCCGGCACCGCGCCCATGGCGCTGGTGTAGTAGCCCTCGCCGCAGCAAATATCGAGCAGCGTCATGGGGCCGTTCGCAGATGCTGCACGCCCAGACACCCGCTCGCGCACGAGCTCGACCATCGCATCGCGCAACGGCGCATAGTAACCACGGTTCAAAAAGTCACGACGGCTGCGTGCCTGCGACTTGGGATCGCCCATGGAGTCGCCGCTCTTGGACGAGCGCAGTAGATATAGATAGCCCTCGCGAGCACGGTCAAACCGGTGTCCGCCCGCGCATGCAGCACCGCGCTCATTGTCCACCAAAGGCTCATGGCAAACGGGACACAACAACATGGCAACTCCTTAGCGCGAACAACACAACGCCCACCATTGTCGCACGCCTTCCCCACCTAGTCATTGGGGACGTTCTTGAATGACTAGTTAGAAGAGACGTTCTTGAATGACTAGTTAGAAGAGATAAGGAGTGTCCCCAGCTGCCGGCAGAAAAGGAACGTCCCTAAGTGCCGACTGGTTGCATTAGGAGTATCATCGTCTGCGCAAATAAGCACGATATAGCATGTTAGAGATTGAGAGCGTATGGCTGATACCGCATCTAAGCACATCGATATGACCACCGGCTCGCTGTGGCGCAATATTCCCCTGTTCGCCTTCCCCGTGGCCGCCACGAGCATCTTGGAGCAGCTGTCGAACCTCATCGCCACGGTCATTATCGGCAACTTCTCGGGCGACCAGGGAACCCTCGCCATGGCGGCGGTCGGCTCCAATGTTCCGCTTACCAGCCTTATGCTCAACCTGTTTATTGGCATGTCGCTTGGCTCCAACGTGGTCATCGCCAACGCTATCGGCCGCGACGATCAGAGCATGGTCAAACGCGCCGTCCATACCTCGATTTTAATGGCGCTCGTGGGCTTTATCGTCATCGCGCTGGGCGAGATCTTTGCCGAGCCCATGCTCGCCGCCCTCAACGTTCCCGCCGAAACCATGCCGCTCGCTTCGCTCTACCTGCGCGTCTTTTTGCTGAGCATGCCCTCGATCTTGCTCTACAACTTTGAGGCTGCGATCTTCCGCTCCGTCGGCATCACCCGCATGCCGCTGCAGGCGCTTGCCGTGTCCACCGTCCTCAACATTGGCCTGGACCTCATCTTTGTCCCCGTACTCCACTGGGGTGTCGCGGGCGTCGCCATCGCCACCGCCATCGCCTACACCGTCAGCGCCGCCACACTCTTTATCCGCCTGCTCAAGACCGACTCCGTCGTCCGCGTCACCCCACGCGACCTGGCTATCGACCCCGTCGCCCTCAAGCGCATCGTCAAGATCGGCCTGCCAGCCGGCATCCAAAGCGCCGTCTTTGCCGTAGCCAACATCATCATCCAGTCCGCCATCAACAGCCTGGGCACCGAGGTCATGGCGGCATCGAGCGCCGCCATGAGCTTGGAGTACGTATGCTACAACCTGCTCAACAGCTTTAGCCAGGCGTGCACCACCTTTGTGGGACAAAACCACGGTGCCCGCCAGATCGACCGCTGCACCAAAACGCTCAAGGTCTGCCTGGTCGAAGGCGGTATCGTTGCACTCACCACGATCATCATTATTGTCGGCCTGGGGCGCGAGATCTTGTCGCTGTTCAACAGCGATCCCAACATCGTCTCGATCGGCTATATCCGCGTATGTTCGATCTTCCCGGCGTACGCCTTTAGCATGTTCTACGAAAACATGTCCGGCTACCTGCGCGGCTTTGGTATCTCGCTCACGCCCGCCCTCATCACCATGATCTGTGTCTGCGGCATCCGCTTCTACTGGGTGTTCTGCGTGTTCCCGCACTTCCGCACCTTTGCGAACATCATGATGGTCTACCCCATCAGCCTGGGCACCACGGCGTTCTTTATGGTCGTGGCGGTACTACTTTGCCACCCGGCACGCACCTATCGCGCCACCCAAGCCAAAGCGACAGCCCGCTAAACACCGCACTCAACGCCACGACAGTCATTAATTGACAATATGCGAGCTCATATAGTCGATAAAGCGCCTCGTGGCGATAGGCATGGTGTCCCAGCTGCGCCAGGCGGCCACCACGTCGCGCGAGGGGGCATGCACGATGGGCCGCACACGAATATCGGCTCGCATGCCCTCCACAGTACGACGGTAGAGCATGCTCACGCCTAGGCCCTCCTCCACCATCGCCATGATGGTGTAGTCGTCAGTCACCTCGCTCGTCACGTGCGGCGACAGCCCATGCGCCGCAAATGCATCGAGCACCAGGCTCTGTTCGCCCTCATCCAGCAGTACAAACGGCTCGGACGCCAGGTCGGCGAGTGTCACCTTTTCCTTTGCCGTCAGCGGATGCGCGGCCGGCAACAATGCCACCAACTCGTCGTGATAGACCACGCGCTTCTCGAGCCCAGCGGTAAATCCGCGTGCCGTAAAGCAAAAATCAACCACGCCATCGTGCACCCACTGGGCGTTGCGCGTGTAATCGCCCTGCTTGAGGGTAAAGCGTACGCCCGGGTGCAGGGCTCCAAAATCGCGGATCACGCGCGGCAACACGGTTCGACTCACGTTGGTAAACGTCGCGATGCGAATATCAGTCGACGAAAGCCCCAGCAGCTCCTGCCGCTTGCCCTCGAGCTCGAGCTCGGCGGTCACAATCTGGCGCAGGTACGGCAGATATTGTTTACCGTCGCGCGTAAGCGAAACGCCCTGCTTTCCGCGCTCGATAAGCGTGGTGCCCAGCTCGCGCTCGAGCGCCTTGACGGCCTGGCTCACCGCACTTTGCGTATAGCCCAACTCGTCCGCCGCGCCTTTAAGGCTGCCGCGGTCGACCACCATACAAACAATCTGATACCGCGATGCCATCGTGCCTCCACATCAATGCAGCCGTAAAACGTTTTGCCAGCGCTTTTCGCGCCTACTTTAGCGTTTCTTAATCATACTGAAGATACATTCGCTTTACTACATCAACATCTGAGAGCAGAATCCTTTGTGCGAAACCGTTCTGTAACAAAAGGAGTCCCATGGATCGCAAAAAAGCAATCGCGCTCTCATTTTCCGTTCCCGTCGCATGGGGCTTTTCGTATCCCCTCATGAAGATCGGCATGGACAGCATGAACGCCACGAGCATCGTCGCGTTGCGCTGCATCATCGCCTTTGTGGCCTGTCTGCTGCTCTTCCACAAGCGCGCGTTCCGCATCAACCGCGACCTTATGGTTCGTGCCGCTATCATCGGCGCCATTATGGCAACCGAGCTCACCTGCATGTGCTTGGGCTCCAGCCTCACTTCTGCCTCCACTGCCGGCTTTTTGCAGAGCCTGACGGTCGTGATCGTGCCGTTTGTCAACGCCGCCCTGCTGCGTCGCGCCCCCGAGCGCAAAGTGCTCGTCGGCACCGCCATCGTCACCTGCGGTATGTTGCTGCTCTCGGGCGCAGACTTTACCAGCCTGAATCCCGGCGCGATCATCATGCTGCTCTCGGCCTTTATCTATGCCAGCCACATTATCGTGGCCAAGCGCTTTGTCGAAGAAGTCGATCCGCTTGCTCTGGGCGTTTGGCAGCTGGGCTTCGGCGGCTTGTTCTCGGGCATCGCCGCATGCGTCTTTGGCGGTTTCACACTTCCCAGTACGCCCAGCGAGATCGTGGTCGTCGTCGCGCTCGCACTCATCTGCTCTGCCTACGGCTTTATCACCCAGACGCTCGTGCAGCCCCACGTACCCGCCGAGACCACCGGCTTCGCCTTCTCGCTTGAGCCGGTCTGCTCCGCTGTCTTTTCGTTCTTCTTGGTTGGCGAGGTCCTGAGCCCCATCGCCTTCTTTGGCGCCGCCCTCATCCTAACCGGCGTCATGGTGGCAACCGTCGAGCTTCCGCGCCTCCGCGCACATGAACAGGCTCGCATGGCAGGAGCGCCCGAGCACGTCTCGTAGACCCCGCTCTTCATACAGCCGTGGCATAAAGGCAACCGGTGCGCCTTTACAATAGATGCCAACAGAGCATCTGCCATAAAGGAGCCCCATGGACACCGCGACCCGCGACCGCAACATAGCAACTTGGTTGGGCGATGCGCCGCAGCCGGTACGTGACACTACGAACCAGCTGCTCGAGCGCATCGCCCTCTTGCGTGCCGAACAGACCATCTACCCGGCACAAGACGACATCCTCAATGCCCTCGCCTACACGCCGGCCGACCAGGTCAAGGTTGTCATCTTGGGTCAAGACCCCTATCACGGACCCAACCAGGCCATGGGGCTGTCGTTCTCGGTCCCCGCAACGCAAACCAAGTTGCCGCCGAGCCTGCGCAACATCTATAAGGAACTCAAAGCCGATCTGGGTTGCCCCATCCCCGCCACGGGAGACTTGACACCATGGGCACAACAGGGCGTCCTGCTCCTCAACACTACGCTCACCGTGCGCGAGCATGCCGCCAACTCGCACGCCAAACTGGGCTGGAGCACGCTCACCGACTACGTTATCGAACGCTGCTGTCAGCTGCCCCAGCCGGTAGTCTTTTTGGCATGGGGCCGCTTTGCCCAGCAGATGGTCGAAGGCAAACTCGCCGCTACCGGTGCGGGCAAGGCAACCGGCAAGTTCTGCCTGGCCTCTACGCACCCCTCGCCGCTTTCGGCCAACCGTGCCACGGCAGAACTCCCCGCTTTTATGGGGTCGCGCCCCTTCTCTGCCGTCAATCGGCTACTCGAACAGCACGGCTCGACCCCCGTCAACTGGACTTGCATCGGCTAAAAATCGATACATCAAAAAACGCGCCCGATGGCTTTCCGCCGGGCGCGTTTCCTATTCGGGCCATATAAATTGTGTGCGACCAGCCTCGCCGCCATCGATCAACAGACTCTGCCCGGTCATAAACCGGTTGGTCACGCCCACAAAGTAGATCCACTCGGCGATCTCTTGGGCGGTGGCCCAGCGTTTAAGCGGCGTGAGCTCCATAATCTGGTTCCACAGGTGTTCGTCTTCCATCACGCAACGGTTGAGCGGCGTTATAACGCCGCCCGGGTCCACACTGTTGGCGATGGCCTGCGGTGCCAGGCGGTTTGCAAGGTTCTTGGTGTAGGCGATAACACCGCCCTTGCTGGCGGCATAGGCGGGAAACTCCGATCCCGTATGTCCGCTCGCCGACCCCACATTGACCACGGATTTGATAGCCGGCGCAGGCTTGGCGGCGAGCCCCTCCCCCACAAAGGCGTAGCGCTCGGTCACGTTGATGGTGCCACACAGGTTGGCAGCGATGTCGTCGGCCGAATCCTGCGTACCGGCAACGTTCACGATTACCTGAGGCTCAAGGTCGCTTGGAAACGAGTCCGGCTCGCGGACATCAACGATCAGATGGCGGTAGCGCTCGTGTTCGATCGCCGGCGACAGCAGATCAAAGCCCACGACCTCGTGGCCCTCATCCAAAAAGCGCTGCACGCACGCGGCTCCGATACCGCCCGAAGCGCCCGTGATCAAAACCCGCATACTCGCTCCTTAGGCGGTTGCGTGGCGCTCGAGGTACTCGGAGCCCACATTCTCGCGCTCCCAGCCGCGCACGACCTTGTAGCCCACGGGGCTCAGGAAAACCTCGCACAGCAGCTCGGCAACAGCGCCGGTCAGCGAGCACATAAGGACCTGCACCCAGGTCCAACCAAAGAACGTGTGGCTCACCACAATGGCAAAGACCAAGTTGTCGATAAACTGGCCAACACCCGTGGACACATAGGAGCGGAAGGCGAAGCTCGCAAAGTTATTCTTTTTGAGCATGCGGCCGAGCGACTGGTTGAGCGTGGAGTTAACCACGGCAGAAACGAGCATTGCCAGCGAAGAGCCCAGCACCACGTACCAGGTGCCGCCAATGGTGGCGTTAAGGGCGGTGTTGACCTCGATCATGCCGGTGTCGTAGTAGGCGCCCCACATACCGGGCGTGAGCGAGCATGCCCAAAAGCACAGGCTCACGGCCAGGTTGACCAGCAGCGCGAGGATAGAGATTTTGATGGATGCCTTGGCGCCAAAGCGCTTGCAGATCATGTCCTGGCACAAAAACGAAACCCAGCTCACCACAAAGCCGCAATCGAGTGCCAGATACGGCAGGCTGATAAGCTCTTTGTTGGCCAGCAGGTTCATCATGATGACGCTCACGAAAAACAGCGAAACCGTTGCCGCGGGAATGCTCCGCAGCAGGACCTTGTAGTCCTCCATGACCTTCTTGATCATTATGTACTCCTTTGGTTTTAGGTTTAACGAGCAGGATATCGGACCCGAACTGCTCGGACGCCCCGGTCTTGAGACGACGGTGGGTATGATAGCCGCTCACACGGCATCAGGCAAGCGAACGGCGCGGCAGCCCCGCAGGGCCACCGCGCCGATGCGTTAAAAGGCCACGTTGCCAAACTCCGACAGGATAAGGTCGGGGTTGTGGTCGGTAGCCCAATCCACGTTCCACGGGCTCGTGAACAGCAGTAGCTTACCGCCGCGCATGTCCTCGACGCGCAGCGTGTCGCGCGTGAGCGAAAGACCCGGGATATCGATGGTATCGGGGTCATTCTGGATCCAGCGGATGTCCGTATAGGGCAGCGGCTGGCGACGAACCTCAACACGGTACTCGGCCTTGAGACGGCGCTCGAGCACCTCAAACTGCAGCACGCCGACCACGCCCACGATGACGCTCTCCATGCCGGCACCCAGCTCGCGGAAGATTTGGATGGCGCCCTCCTGGGCAAGTTCCTCCATACCCTTGACGAACCGCTTGCGCTTGAGCGTGTCGACCTGCGTAATGCGAGCAAACATCTCGGGGGCGAACGTCGGAATCTGCGGATACTGCACGTGGCGCTTGCCGGAGCACACGGTGTCGCCGATGCTAAAGATACCCGGATCGAACAGGCCCACGATATCGCCCACGTACGCCTCGTCCACGATGGCGCGATCGTCGGCCATCATCGACGTGCCCGTGGCAAGCTTGAGCTTGCGGTTGCCCTGCACGTGGAAGGCATCCATGCCGCGCTCGAACTTGCCCGAGCAAATGCGCACAAAGGCGATGCGGTCGCGGTGGTTCTTGTCCATGTTGGCCTGGATCTTAAACACAAAGCCGCTAAAGTCGTCGCGGCAGGGATCGACCGGCTCGCTGGTGAGCGTATCGGTATAGGCGCGCGGCGTCGGGGCCAGACGCAGGAACTCCTTGAGGAAGGGCTCCACGCCAAAGTTGGTGAGCGCCGAGCCAAAGAACGCCGGGCTCAGCTTGCCGCAGGCCACAGCATCCAAGTCGAGCTCGTCGCCAGCGCCATCGAGCAGCTCGATGTCGTCCATCAGATTCTTATGGTTCTCCTCGCCGATGAGCTCGTCCATGGAAGGATCGCCCAGCTCGGCCTCGACCTCGGCGACCTTCTTGGTGGCGTTGGCGTGACCGTCGCCCTCGAAGGCGATAACGCGACGGGTCTGACGGTCGAACACGCCGCGGAAGTTGCGGCCGCTGCCGATCGGCCAGTTCATGGGATAGGTGTTGATGCCCAGAACATTCTCGATCTCTTCCATGAGCTCAAACGGATCGCGAGCCTCGTGGTCGAGCTTGTTCACAAAGGTGAAGATGGGAATGTGACGCAGCGTACAGACCTTAAAGAGCTTTTTGGTCTGGGCCTCGACGCCCTTGGCGCCGTCGATGACCATGACCGCGGCGTCGGCGGCCATAAGGGTACGGTAGGTATCCTCCGAGAAGTCCTGGTGGCCGGGGGTATCGAGGATGTTGACGCAGGCGCCGTTATAGGTGAACTGCAGCACCGAGGAGGTGACGGAAATACCGCGCTCCTTCTCGATGTCCATCCAGTCCGAGACGGCATGCTTGGCCGAACTCTTGCCCTTGACCGAACCGGCGGTCTGAATGCTGCCGGTATAGAGCAGCAGCTTCTCGGTAAGCGTGGTCTTACCGGCGTCCGGGTGGCTGATGATCGCGAATGTGCGGCGCGACGAGATTTCATCCGACAGGCTTGCCATGCGGATCCTTTCTTGCATTGAGTGCATTACGTCGTTGTAACCGCATTATTGTAGCCGCGAAATCCCGCTCTAGGGCGCCTATCAGGACAAATTCATCAGTTGGGGCCTGGGTAGCCGGGCCAATCGGTATTTACCTCTTGCGTAACTGTGCATAGTGTATATATACTGTGCTTACCGGTTATATACACGTGTAGCCCAACAGCTAAGGAGCCGCTGTGGACATCATCCTATCCAATTCGAGCGATAAGCCCATCTACGAGCAGATAACCTCGCAGGTCAAAGCTCAGATCTTATCGGGCGCACTTACTGCGGGAGCCAAACTCCCCAGCATCCGCGCACTCGCGAGCGACCTAGGCGTGAGCGTCATCACCACCAAGCGCGCCTACGCCGATCTGGAGCAGCTCGGGTTTATCTGTACCGTGCAGGGCAAGGGCTGCTTTGTTGCCGACGGCAACCAGGAGCTCTTGCGCGAAAACCAGCTCTGCCATATCGAAGAGCTGCTTACGAAAGCGGCGAGCCAAGCCGAAACCCTGGGTGTCACGCGCGACAAGCTGCACGAGATGCTCGACCTGGTAGCCCCCGAAACCATGCAGTAGCCATCTGCAAGAAAGGCTATACCATGCAAAACTTGCTTGAACTCAAAGGCATCTCACGCACTGTAAGCGACCGCTTTTCACTGCGCGACGTCACGCTTGCCGTGGAGCCTGGCCAGATCGTCGGCTTTGTTGGTGCCAACGGTGCTGGCAAAACAACGACGATTCGAGCCGCGCTCGGGCTTATAAAGCTCGATGCCGGCGAGGTGCGCCTGTTTGGGCAGCGCTGTGGCGCCGACGCGCCCGATGAGACACAGCGTTGTCTACGTGCCCGTGTCGGCCTCGTGCTGGACACGTGCCCCTTCCCTTCAACGCTCAAGGTGGGCCAGATCGAGGCACTCGTAGGCCCGGCGTACCCCACGTGGGACCGCAAAACGTTCGCCGGATTCATCGACCGATTTGGCCTCGATCCCAAGACAAAGGTCAAGGACCTCTCCCGCGGCATGGGCATGAAACTGCAGCTTGCCTGTGCACTCAGCCATAATGCCAAGCTACTCCTTTTGGACGAAGCCACCGCGGGCCTCGATCCCATGGCGCGCGAGGAACTGCTCGATGAGCTGCTTGCTTTTGTCGCCGACGGTCAGCACAGCGTGCTGCTCTCGAGCCACATTACGTCCGACCTCGATCGCGCCGCCGACCGCGTCATCTGCATCGATAACGGCTCGATTGTGTTTGACCTGCCGCGCGAGGACATTACCGACCGCGCCGGCATCGCCCACTGCACCCAAGCGCAGGCCGCCGAGCTTATGGCTTGCGTCGAAGGTGCCCATGCCGCCCGCCACGCCTATAGCGTGGACGTGCTCGTGCCCAACCGTCGCGAAACGCTCGAGGCCTTTCCCGAGATTCCCTGCGATCGGGCAACCATTGACGACTATCTTCGCCTCACGCTGAAAGGGGCTTCAAAATGAAACGCGCCTTTATGTCCGAGCTCGCCATCGCTCGCACGCTCATCCCGAGCATTGCGGGCGTCGGCCTGTTCATCTTCGTCGTGCTAACCCTTGCCAACGCATCGGACGGCGATTCCGGTATGAGCGCCGGCGCCTGCGCGGTCAGCGCCATGTCGCCCATCATGGTCATGAGCTCGCTGGCCGGCTTCGACAATCAAAACGGATGGGAGCGTTATCGGGCAACGCTGCCTCTCACGCGCAAAGACATAATTTGCGTACGCTACCTGTGCATCGTTGTCTTCTCGGCCATCATGGCCTGCGCCGCCGTGCTTTTGAACATCATCGCCCTTCCGTTCTTCAACAGCGCGGACGTGACCTCGACGGGACAGACCGTCTTTGAGATCGCAATAGCCTCGGCAGCCTCGATGCTCATCTCCCTCATGATGGTGTTTTTGGCACAGCCGTTATTCTTTCGTTTTGGACATATGGAGGCGCTGCGCCTATCCGTTGGCCTGTTTGCCCTGCTCTGGTGCCTTGCCATTGCCACGTTGAGCTCCTCCAACCCCATCAGCAACTGGCTCATGTCGATTGCCGGGGCGAATCCCGATCCCGCCGTCCTTGACTGTCTGTGTGCAGGAACTGCAGTACTGGCGCTCGCACTATGTGTAATCAGCTGCGCTGTCAGCACCAAGGTTTATCGAGCACGCGATCTGTAATCGACGGCTAAAAAAGCTTAGGTGGTACCCCGCTTATTTTTTCAATGTAACGAGGCGGCATAGCGTCACCACCGCCCTTCACAGCAGGCCGTCTAGTTCTTGGCAACCAAAAAGACACCGTCAGCATATCGAAGGTGAATACTTTTCCGAGAAGTGAACGAGTAAAAACAGTGCCCTGTAGCATCGACATTTTTAAGGACTCAATTCCTGCGGTTTTTGTCTAAGAATCCTGCAGTTTTGTTCGAAAAAAGTGTGTATGTTCCAGGGGTCCAGATTTACTCGTTCACTTCGCGGAAAACCATTCACCTTCGATTCGAGCCTTAACCAAATGCCCTCTCGAACTATGGCCCCTGTCTCACCACAGCGATACCAAAGCTTCATGGCGGGGCGGTATCATCGGACGAGCGCCGTAAATCTGGCGCGGTCGTTCTTTGGGGAGGCATTTCACCCGTGTCGTGGGTCGCAGCAGCATTTGTGTCGGCTTTCTTTGCCGGCGTCACATCTGTCCTGGCCAAATGCGGCATCAAGCAGACCGACTCCGATGTCGCGACGGCCATTCGCACCTGCGTGGTGCTCGTTTTCGCCTGGGCAATGGCGGGCATTTCTGGATCCATTGGAACCATCGGCAGCATCGAACCCAGATCTTGGCTCTTTCTCGTCCTCTCGGGACTCGCTACCGGCGCTTCGTGGATCTGTTACTTTAAGGCGCTGGGCATCGGAGACGTCAATAAGGTCGTACCGGTCGACAAGATGAGCACCGTACTCGCCGCGCTGATCGCCATCGTGCTTTTTGGCGAGACGAGCAACCTTGCGGTTAAGCTCGTGGGAACCGCTGTCATCACCCTCGGCACGTTTTTAATGATCGAGAAGAAGCAGTCTGCCGGACCCGAGCAGCAGCAAGACCGGACCTGGCTCGCTTACGCCCTCGGCGCCGCCGTGTTCGCGGCGCTCACGTCCATCCTTGCCAAGGTTGGCATCGAAGGCGTCGAGTCAAACCTGGCCACGGCAATCCGCACCTGCGTGGTACTGGTTATGGCATGGGCGATCGTGGCAGCCAAGGGAAAACTGGATCAGGTCGCGCACGCTGACCGGCGCGAACTCGTATTTCTCGCAACATCGGGCATCGCGACCGGAGCATCGTGGCTGCTCTATTACTACGCCATCGCCACAGGCCAGGTGAGCGTCGTGGTGCAGATCGACAAACTATCGATTGTCGTATCAGTACTATTTGCGCGCCTGACATTCAACGAAAAACTCTCACGACGCAGCGTCATCGGTCTCGCCCTCATCGTACTGGGCACCGCCGCGCTCGCAGTTTGGAAGTAGCGCGGCCAGCAGCCGCTACATCCTCACACCTGGCTTGGGATGCCTGTACTGACCGTGGGATGCCGTGCGCTTACCGTGCGAGATGGCAAATTTGGGACAACAGTGCAGGCAACGAAGGCAGGCTGCGCACTCCGGCTTTGTCCAGACGGGAAGGCCGTCGCGCATCTCAATCGCCGCCATGGGGCAGCGCTTGGCACACAGGCCGCAGCCGATGCAGCGATCGGCATCGACGGCAAACTTGCTCGTCTGTTGCATGCGCGGCAGCCCAATTGCGTGATACGCGCACGATGCAAACAGAGGCACGCGATGGCGCATCATGTTGCCCGTGCGGCGTGCCCGCACCGCCTCGATCACGGCATCAATCTGCGCCTCGGCAGCTCTATTGATGCCCTCAACCTTTTGAGGGTCAGACAGGTCGAAAACAGGCGTCCAGGTATCGGGCATCTTGACGCTCATCGCCGCATCTAACTCGAGCCCACGCTCGTGTAGCAGATCGCGGGCGAACTTGGCCGATTGCCCGGTCGTCGAACCATATGTCGAGACATAGAACGTATAGGGGCGCTCGCCGCCCATTGTGCCGGCAGCAACCGATAGGTCGACAGTCTTCAAAAACTCGATCATTGGCGTCGGCAAGCCCCAGGCGTATACCGGGGCGACAAACCCCAGCCGACAGGGGCCTTCCATCACAGCAAGGTGAAGGATCTCGGCATCAAAGCGCTCAATCGACATAACTTTGTCGCTTGTCGCCGCTGCAATGCGACGCGCCACATGCTCGCTGTTCCCTGTCGCGCTAAAGTACAGGATCATCTCGTACCCCTGGAATTGACTCGTGAAAAACCGCGCTACTTGCGCAGCGGCTTGGGCAGCGGAATGCCGGCGGCGATAACGGCGGCGATGATCATGCAGACGATACCCTTGAGCGGGAAGCACATGAGCAGCAGGCCCACGACCATGACGGGCTGACGCATAACGGCGCCCATCGTCGATGCCGTGCAGACGGCGACGCAAAAGACCGGATCGGCGCCGGTGAGGATGGCAAGGCCATAGCCCAGGCTTACGCCCGAGAAGATAACCGGGAAGAAGTGGCCGCCGCGCCAACCAAGGTTGATGAGGGCGGGGGTCAGCATGGCCTTGACAAGACCGGTCGCGATAAGCACGCCGGCGGGAATGGTCAGATAGGTTTCCATGAGCACGTCGGCCTGGGTCTCGCCGGCAAACATGGTGTAGGGCAGGACCGTGCCGCAGATGGCGAGCGCCAGACCGGCCAGCATGGCCTTGACGACAGGGCGCTCCCCTATTGCATGGGACAGTGCCTCGCTTGCGTGCTCGGAGACAAAGTACAGCCAGCCGCAGATTGTTCCGATCAACGACAGAGGGACGAGCCAGGTAAGCTCTAGGTTGCCCACCTCGGCGGACTCGAACCTGGGCATGCCCATGCCGCCGCCCACAAGCTGGCCAAGCAGCAGGTAAGTGCCCAGACCGCCGGCAATCGCAATACCGTAGACCACCGTCTTTTGCGCCTTGGGCAGCTTGATGGTGATCTCGCCGGACGCGGACTCATCGTCGGCGTCTTCGCCCTGGTCGTCGGCGCTACCGGCAAGCGGTGCCACAAAACCAAAGACGGGCGCGGTAAAGAGCGCCGTCAACGCGGCCTGGGTACCCAGCAGCGTGAGCTCCCTAAACTCGGCGCCAAAGCGACGCATGCGGTCGCCGACCCAGCTGCACAGACCAGCGATAACGCCGGTCAGGCCGGCCTCCGGTCCAATGCTTCCGCCAAACAGCAGCGGCAGCAATGCCGCGAGCGAAAGCTTGCCCAGGTTGTCGTACGGGTAGCGCCCGTCTTGCTTAACCTTTGCCATCACCTGGTTGAGGTCATCGGTCTTGGTGCCTGTCATCTTTTCGTATAGACCGATTAACAGGCCGCCCAGCAGGCAGACAAAAAACGGGTACGGCAAAAAGCCAAACGGGCCGCTGGCAAGCTCGGGCGAAGCGACGCCCAGCGCGCTCGGAATCTCGGTCCATAGATAGTCGATACCATGCTCCATCGCAAAAAAGAACAGCCAGACCGCGGCACCCGCGAGTGCACCGGTCACGGCAACGCTAACCAAAAACAGCGCGCGGTTTGTGGGTTTGGCAAGGTTGTCCATCGGGTCCTCCCGCAGTCAAAGTCGATATAGATACGCTTTATTGTAGAGCGAGCGTAGCCCAGACAAGCCAACCGTCTGCGCTGCAAACGGAGCCACCGGGGACCACGGCGGGACAGGCTCAAGGCTTATCCGTTGATAATTGATGCGATTTCGTGCAGATCCTCGGCAAAGTAAATGCCTTGCTGGCGCCTCGAGCTCGAAAGCCCTTTATCAATCATGTGCCCGAGCAGCGCCTTAAGGTCATTGTAGTAACCGTCCAGGTTATACAGGATGCACGGAGCACTCAGGTGTCCCAACGACACCGCGGACATGACCTCGGCAATCTCCTCGAGCGTGCCCGTCCCGCCGGGAAAGGCAATGAAGGCATCGCCAAGCTCGATCATCTTGGCTTTGCGCTCGGCCATATCGCTCGTCACGATAAGGTCGTCGATTCCGTCGTGCTGAAACTCTGCCTCGATAAAAAAGCTCGGCTCCACACCCGTCACATGTCCGCCTGCCTCGAGTACGCTATCGGCGAGCGCGCCCATCAGTCCCGATTTGGACCCGCCGTATACGAGCGCGTGTCCGTTGGCGCCAATCCAATTGCCCAGCTCCTGCACCGCGGGCAGAAACGCCGGGTCGTTGCCGACGCTCGCGCCCAGGTACACCGTGATGTTCATATGCAATCCCCCTCGTCGTGACGCGCGGCGCCCGTTCTATCGTTGCCGGCGACGGTATTCGCGCACGCGGCGCGACAAATCGGCGAGCTCATCGCGGTCGAGTTCTTCCAAATGCTCAAGATCGTCCATAAAGCGCGCCATGGTGTCCTTTTGGCGCAGTTTAATGAGCGTATTGCAGTAGTTCACCGCCACGCCCGTAAGCATGGCGATATAGAAGATACTGATGACGCTTAGGATAACGGTAATGCCGCGGGCAACCGGCGTTTCAGCGGGGATATCGCCAAAGCCGATCGTCGAGACCGTCTCAAAGCTAAACCAGAGACCATCGCCAAACGTGAGGGTCGTGGGCTCGGACAGCCAGACAGCCGTCGAGCAAAGCAGATAGAAAATAAGAAACAGGCCCGTGATGCGTGCAAAGCCAGCCTGTCGCAGCACATCGGCAAGCGTCCTGAGCTTTTTCATCGCGACCCCTTCCACGGACAACCAATCACGTTCGCTCGGTATTGTCCCACGCCTCCCCAGCAAACGGAACTAGTCATTGGGGACGTTCTTAAATGACTAGTCAAACAAGAACGTCCCCAATGACTAGTCGTTTAAGAACGTCCCCGATGACTGCCGGGCGGGAGCGTTTAGCGGTACAGCTGCCGGCTGGACAGGCTGAGCTGGTATCCTTATGCGGTAATGTCTCGATTCGTTAGGATTGCACGTGAGAGCTACCGTCGCCCTTCGTTCAGTTATATCTCGCGCCTTGGTCATCGTGCTTGTCGCGCTTACCGTGCTGAGCGCCGCCGCGCCCGCCCCCGTCTATGCCGCCAACACCGATCAACAGGTCAAAACGGTCCGCGTCGGCTGGCTCGTCAACAACGAGGGCTTCCAGGACGGCACCCCCGGCGAGCGCCTCTCGGGATGGGGCTACGAGTACCTCCAGACCCTCTCGTACTACACGCCCGGCTGGCGGTACGAATACGTCTCCGGCACCTTCACCGAGCTTGTGGACATGCTCGAGGCAGGCGAAATCGACCTCATGCCCAACATCTCCTACTCCGAGGAACGCGCCCAAAAGCTGCTCTTTTCCTCGAACCCCGAGGGCACTGAGCGCTACTACATCTATGCCAGGCCCGATCGCGACGACCTCGCAAAGGGTGACCCTCAAGCACTCCAGGGTCTCACTATCGGCTGCAACCCCGGCGTTATGCAAACCTTCGTTGGCCAGCAATGGCTCGCCAACGAAGGAATCGCCTGCACATACAGGGAGTACGACGGAAACTCCGTTCTCTTTGACGCGCTCGCAAACAACGAGGTCGACGCCATCATCATGAACGACACGACCTCGTCGCCCAACGCCTCCCCCATGTTCTACATTGGCTCGAGCGACTACTACTTTGCCGTTCCCAAAAGCCGCCCCGATCTGATGAACGACATCAATGCCGCCATGACGGCAATCGCCCGCGTCAACCCACGCTATAACGACGAAGTCAAATCTAGCTACTCGACCCAAAACAGCGGTTCATCATCGCTCAACGGCCCCGAATGTTCTTGGCTCAAAGCAAACAACAACACCATCACGCTCGGCTACATTACGGGCAAACTCCCCTACTGCAACGAGGACGAAGACGGCGAGATGGAAGGCTCGCTCGCATCGCTTGCGACGACGCTACACGATAAATTTGGCATTACGGTCAAAACCGTCGCCTTTGATAGCTACAAGATGATGTCAAAGGCCCTGTCAAAGGGAAGCATAGACGTTGCGCTGCCGGTATACCGAGATTACTGGTTTGCCGAGCAAACAGGCGTTGTGCAGTCGATATCGTTGGGGACCATATCCCTCACCGCCATCCACACCGGCAGCAACCTGAACAAAGACCTTCAAAACATCGCCTGTACCAAATCATCGTTTGTCAACAAAAATGCACTTGAAAGTCTGTTCCCCACAGCGACCGTAACCGAATACCAATCCGACGGTGAAGCGTTCGACACCCTCAGGAAGGGAACGGCGCACTGCATCGTCGCTCCCAGTTCACGCGTAAAAACCATCGGTGACCGTTACGATCTCGAGGACTGCGAGACGACCGAGCTCCCTGACACCTGTGAGCTCTCGTGCTGGATTTCGCGCGGAAAACCCGAGCTGTTGGGAATCATCAACAAGGGCATCATCAATGCCGGAGAATCGCTCTCCGCAAGCAATTTCTCCTCCACGTCGTACACGGCCCAGGAATCCAACACGCTTCAATTCCTTTACCGCAACCGCACCGCCATTGCAGCTACCCTCATCGGTATGTTGTCGGTCGGCATCGTCCTGCTCATCTGGGCGCTCGTGCGCGCTCGAACCGAGCGCAAAAAAGCCGATGCTGCCAACGCCGCTAAGACGGCATTCCTCACGCGCATGAGCCACGACATCCGTACGCCGCTCAACGGTATCCTGGGCCCTATCGAGATCGAGGAATTGAAGGAAGGCGATATGCAAGTCGCCCGCGAGAGCCGTGCCAAGGCGCGCGTTGCCGCCAATCACCTGCTCTCGCTGATCAACGACATCCTCGAGATGGGCAAAATCGAAGACCGCAAGCTAACACTGGAGCATGCGCCTTTTAACCTCAAAGAGCTCTGTGACGATACGCTGGTGCTGTGCAAGCTCCGCGCGTCCAGTAACGGCATCACAATGCAGGACAATAGTCTGCCGTACGCCACGGGGCCATACATGATCGGCAGCCCCACCCATATCCGACAGATCATGATCAACCTGTTAGACAACAGCATTAAGTACAACAAGCACGGCGGCTCCGTCACCTTTAGTTCAAAGACCAAGCCACTCGATAACGGGCGCGCGCTCTTTTGCTTTAGCGTTTCGGATACCGGCATTGGCATGGCTCCCGAGTTTTTAAAGCATATCTATGAGCCGTTTGCCCAAGAAGGTGACGATGCGCGCAGCAAGTTCCAAGGAAACGGCATGGGCATGCCAATCGTCAAGTCGCTTATTGAACTGATGGGTGGCACCATCGAAGTCACCAGCGAACTCCATGTGGGCACCACGTTCTACGTGGAAATCCCGCTCGATATCGACAAGAACCCCCAGACGCGGGCGAATACGGTCGAGAGAGCGCTCGACTGCTCGCTCGCCGACATGAACGTGCTGCTCGCCGAAGACAACGAATTGAATGCCGAGATTGCCCAGACGCTGCTAGAATCCGAGGGCGTCGTGGTCACCCGCGCCGCCAACGGCAACGAAGTCGTCGATTTGTACCTGTCGCATCCCGCCGGCAGCTTCGATGCGATCCTGATGGACATTATGATGCCAGACATGGACGGCTACGAGGCAACCCGCGCGATTCGCCTGAGCGAGAAAGTCGATGCAGCCGATATCCCCATCATCGCGCTCACCGCCAATGCCTTTGCCGAGGACGCCAAGGCGGCACACGACGCCGGCATGAACGCCCATCTGTCCAAACCGCTCGACTTTAACAAGCTCAAAAACATACTCGCCCGCATCAAGAAAAACGGGTCCGTTTCGCTATAGTTTGTGCTCAACAACCATACGCAGCAGAAAGGACGCCAACGATGTTTAGGCCCTTACGTCGAAAGAAACGCGCCATCACCGACGAGGAAGCGCGCGAACTGCTCGCTACATGCAAGCGCGGCGTCTTTGCCGTCAACGGCGACGATGGCTACCCGTACGCCATTCCCGTCAACTACTTCTTCGACGCCGAGCACGACAAGATTTATTTCCATGGCGCCAAGGCTGGCCACAAGGTCGACGCACTCAAGCGCGATGACAAGGTCTGCTTTACCGTTTACGGCAACGAGTGGTACCAGAACGGTGACTGGGCTCCCTACGTTATGAGTACCGTGGTCTTTGGCCGCTGTCGCCTGGCGAATGACACCCCCGCGTTTATCGAGGATAAAGTCCGCCAGCTCGCGCTTAAGTACTACCCTTCTGCCGAGGAAGTCGAAGAGGAAATCGCCAAGGACATTAAGGGCGTCCAGCTCTACGAGATTACGATTGAGCATCTTTGCGGCAAGCAGATTCAGGAAAAGTAAGCCTCAAAAGCAAAACTCATCAATAGCAATATGGCCCGGTTCCAACCCACCTCGGAACCGGGCCATATGCTTATGAAGCGTCGGCGGCTATGTGCGCAAGCGCCTCAACGAGCTCTTGCGAGCTCACAGGCTTGCTCAGGTGCGCGTTCATGCCCGCCTCACGCGAAAGCCTGCGATCGTCGGCAAAGGCGTTGGCGCTCACGGCGATAATCGGCGTGGTCGCGGCATCCTCGCGATCGAGCGCTCGAATCCGACGCGTGGCCTCAAGGCCATCGATACCGGGCATCATGATATCCATCAACACCACGTCGTACTCGTGCGGCGCGCTCGCGGCAAACATCTCGACGGCAGACTCACCATCCTTAGCATGCGTCACGACGGCACCGGCGCGGGCGAGCGTAAACTGTGCAATCTCGGCATTCAGGTCGTTATCCTCTACGAGCAAAACGCGCAAGCCCTGGAGCGCATCGCCATCCCCCGCGTCCACGCGCACAGCCTGAGGAATCTCGGAGCGCTCGCACTTCTCAAACGGCAGACGGATGGTAAACGTCGTCCCCTGCCCCAAGATGCTCGTAAAGCTCATGGTTCCGCCCATAAGCTCGACCAACTGTTTTGCGATAGGCGCACCCAGACCAGTTCCCGATAAAGCGCCTTCCACCTGTTGCTCCTCGCGACAAAACTGTTCGTAGAGGTGCTGTTGGAACTCCTCGCTCATGCCAATACCGTTATCGGCGATCGTGTATTCATAGACGGGGGCGCCATCCACTGGCTCCACCTCGCGGCACACCAGGCGAACATAGCCGCCCCGGCGGTTGTACTTAACGGCATTACCGGCAATATTGAGCAACAAGCGCTTGAGGTGCGTCACGCTCACCCGCGCATAGGGATGATTAAGCGTCTGCTGGTCGCAGATAATTGTCACCAGACGCTCCTCGGCCTGGCGCTCCAGAATATCGCGCACTTCACAGTTGAGGGCCACCAAATTTATGGGCACGAGGTTCAGGTCGACCTGTCCGCTCTCCAGGCGACTCATATCGAGGGCCTCGTTGGCAAGGTCGAGCAGCAGTCCCGATGCCGTCCAGATTTTTGAGCGGCACTCAGTCTGCTTTTGCAGATCGTCCGCATTGGCATCGCCAACCTCGACCATGCCGCGAATGCCGTTGATGGGCGTGCGCAGATCGTGGCTCATGCGACGCAGAAACTCTGTCTTTGCCGAGTTGGCAGACGAGGCCTCACGCGCCGCCTTTGCCAGCTTGTCGCCATAGTCGCGCTCCTGCTGCAGCAAGTCTGTCAAGCGTCGACGATCAGCGCGGCGACGCACCATCACAACAGAGGCTACAACACCGCTGTAAAGCACCAGCACGCCGGCAGCGACAGCCGCGACGACCTCAAAGTAGCGCTGCGCCGAGGCATAGGTGTACACGTAGAATTTTTGCGCTTTGCCGTATGTGCCCAAATACCACTCGCCGTTGACGTTGACCAGTCGGACTTTGCCGGGCAGACATCGATCCTTAATTTCGTCGACAATGATGGCGTCCGTCGCAGGCAGGTCGAACACGCCCAAGATGGTGGGTTCAACGGCGTTGGTCGCAACGACCTTGCCATCGTTTTCGATCACGATATTGCCGCTATCGATGGTTTCATAACCTTCAAGCAGACTCTGCAGTTTGAGCGTATTGCCTGCAACCGCCTTCGCGCTCCGATGCCTTACCGCGATAACGATACCCTCGCCATCCTGCCGGGCCACGCAACCAATGTCTGCAACCGAATCATCCGCAAGCGTAATACTATCGGTATAGGACTTAAGCGGATGGGCTGCCACCTCCAGCACGGGTGCTTCCTTGAGATACGTAGCGAGCGACTCGTAGCCCACGCCATCCGTCGAGGACTCGGACACCAAATTGCCCGATGCGTCCGTCACGATCAGCGCGCTCACGTTGAACTGGTCGGCGTATTGCTCCAGCCTTGTGTTATCCACCGAACCGTCGCGCTCCATATCGCGCGCTGCCTCTCCGGAAATCTCCATAACGCGTATCAGGTTTTTGGTCGTATAGGCGCTATTGAATGCATCGTAGGAAAGGCTCTGCGTCGCCACATAATCGACAACGTCGGCAAAGCGCTGCTCGGCTTGGGCCGTCATGTAACCGTAGCTCATCATGCCGGCAGCAACCGAGAGCACTATCCCCAGCAGAGCGACAAGGAGCCATGCCCCTGCCGAACGATTGCCCCGCTCCTCTACGGCGTGGTCAGGCACATCGATCATGACAGACCCTCCACATTCAAAAATGGCGAAGGGTCATCGAAGTACTTTGACACCAGGCGTTCCATGGTGCCATCGGCAAGCATTTCTTGGTAGGCATGAGTGAGCTTGACGTCGATGCCGCGCGTATCGTTGATATCGAAAGCGGTGCCCAAACCAACCTCTAGCAGCGGCTCATCAAAAATGCGATATGTCACACCATAGTCTTTTTCGTAGGTGAGCAGCAAGGACTCATGCGCGGCGATGGCGTCGACCAGGCCTTCGACGAGCGCCGGGTTCAGGCATGAACGGTCCGAAAAGCAGTAGAGTTCCTTGATCTGCGGAACGCTTTCATTTGTGCGATTGAGCAAAATGCCCTCGGGCTTGGTGGTGGACTGAACCGCCACGATCTTATCCTCAAGATCGGCAAGCGTGTAGATATCGCTCTGGGGATCGACCGCGACCACCTGGCGGCTCGCAAGGTGCGGGCCGGCCCAACGATATTCGTTTTCGCGACCCGTCATGCTAAAGCTGCCCATGACGCAATCGAGTTCGCCGCTCGCCAGCAGCTCTTTCTTCTTTTCCCAGTCGATCAGCTGGTATTTTGGCTTGTAACCAATGCGGGCCAAAGCCTCGGTCAATATCTCGACGTCCAGGCCAACGATATCGCCGTACTCGTCGGTATACACAAACGGTGGATAGAGGTCACTGCCGACGTTGAGCGTCTTAAGGTCGTCGTCCTTTACCTGCGTGGCGTCCGGGCCTTTTGATGCAGACACCGAGGCTCTGCCATTCGACCCGGAGCAGCTGGCTATCGCTACGACAAAGGCACTCGCCACTGCAAGCGCGACAAACAACGAAATGGCAGCCGAGCGACGGGGTCTTTTCATCGAACTCCAGACGATCCTGTTTACAGACTGAAATGGTTAAAGATAATAGCAAACAAAACCACACGAGTACCCAATGGTTACAGACGTTTTACCATGCGGGGCCTTCCGGCCGACTTGGTAGAAGGCCCCGCATGCAGCACACGCTTACCGTGCATTAAAAACGTAGCGGTCCAGGCGGTCGCACGCTTCCCTTACGCGCGAAAGCGGCAGTGCCAGATTCACGCGAATGTGGCAGGGCCCGTGGAACGGGCGGCCGTCCTGATATCCCACGCCTACGCGCGCCCCCTCGTCGAGCAGCCACTGAATATCACGGCCATGCTCGCGGCACCACTCGGTGCAGTCCAGAAACACCATGTACGTGCCCTGCGGACGCGAAAACGCGACGCCCTTCCAATGTTTTTCTGCATACGCGCAGAAGTACTCGATATTGCCGGCAAGCACCTGGTTAAGCTCGTCCACCCACTCGTAGCCTTGCGGCTGGTAGGCACCGATAAGCGCGTGCATGGAGAGGACATTCATCTCGTTGTAGTGAGTCTTGTTGGACACGGCGCACACGCGATCGCGCAGTGTCTCGTTGTAGATAATGTGGTAGCTGCCGACCAGACCCGCCAGGTTAAACGTCTTGCTCGGCGCATAGAGGGCAACCGTGCGCATGCGGGCATCCTCGCTCACCGACTGCGTCGGGATATGCTTGTGTCCCGGCAGGATGATATCGGACCAAATCTCGTCCGAGATCACCACGCAATCGTGCTGGCGATAGATGTCCATGGCGCGCTCTATCTCGTCGCGCTCCCATACGCGCCCGCAGGGATTGTGCGGCGAGCAGAACACCGCGGCATGGATGTGGTTTTGGGCGAGTTTGCACTCCATGTCCTCAAAGTCCATACGCCACACGCCCTGGTTGTCGAGTTTAAGCGGGCTGTGGACAATGCGATAGCCCGCGGCCTCGATGGACTTGGTAAAGCCGATGTAGGTGGGGCTGTGAACCAGCACCGCATCGCCCGGCTGGACATACGCGCGCAGCGTCGACACGACACCGCCCAGCACGCCGTTTTCGTAGCCGATATGCTCCGGCGCCAAGCCCTCAACGCCGTTGCGGCGGCTCTGCCATTCGATGATGCGGTCGAAATACTCGGGGCGCGGATTGAAATAGCCGAACATGGGGTGCTGGGCACGCTGAATGATGTGCTCCTGGACCGTGGGCACCGTGGCAAAATTCATGTCGGCCACCCACATGGGAATGCGGTCGAAGCCCTCGTCGGGTGCGTTCGGAGCCATACCGGGGATCTCGCCCCAGGAGTCAACGGCGATGGAGTCCATGCCGTGGCGGTCGATAAGCGAGCTAAAGTCGTATTTCATGCTGAACTCCCGTGCAAAGTGATTGTTTTGGTAGGCGTTATTGTCCACCAGCACGGGCGATTTTGGCATGGGGTTTGGCGCTTAATTTGACGGGTGCGGACGAACGGCTGGTTAGTCTTGCGCGTCGTTGACGGCGACTACGGTTAGCTGGGTTTTATCGACCGTAAAAGATATGTCGAACCCGGCAAAGGCCAGGTGATAGACGCGGTTTGGCTCGTACTTGCTGCCCGCGCGGCGCGGATCTTGGCGAAGAACCTCGACCAGACCGGGGAGCTTTGCGCTTGGGACTTTGTCTTGTAGTGTTTGCGAGAACTCGACGTCGAGCTCTTGCCACGGGGCGTCCTCAATCCAGCCGCCCGTTGCATCCGGGTGGCAGTCCGCAAACGGAATGTAGGGCTTAATGTCGTAGATGGGCGTGCCGTCGCGCAGATCGGCCCCCAGCACATGGATGATGGGGCCGTCGTCGGTAAGCTCCACGCGGTCGAGCTTAACGCAGGTGAGACCGATAGGATTAGGGCGAAACGGACTGCGTGTGGCAAATACGCCCACGCGCTCGGCTCCACCCAGGCGCGGCGGGCGTACGGTTTTCGACCACTTGGCATTGGTGCCAGACCTGTCCTGCGTCTTGGCATCGGCAGCTATGTCCTTAGCTGTGCCGCCGGGCGTGCCGTTTTCGAAGCGCCAGAGCAGCCATAGGTGAGAGAAGGAGTCCAGACCCTCAACCGCTGCGTTGGAGGCAAATTCCGGCTCAAAAACGATGCGTCCCTGCAGATGAGGCGCCAAAAAGCTGTTGCGCGGAATGCCGAACTTCTGCGGCAGGTCGGTATGTATGTGTGCGATAGGTTCCATGCCGGTCATTGTACGGCATGGGGGCATGGGGCGCTGCGCGCAATTCTTTGTCGCGGTCCCTCGTCGTGCAACCAACGGTTGCTTGGAAAGGCGCCTGCCGCCGCGTATGCTTAAGCCATCAACCAGCAGAAAGGAGCCGTTATGGCCTTTGCAGAAAAGCTCATCGCTGTCCGTCGCGCCCATCGCCTTACCCAAGAGCAGCTCGCCGCCAAGCTCTTCGTCACACGCCAAGCCATCAGCCGTTGGGAGCGCGGCGAAGTCACCCCGGGCATCGACATGATGAAGCTCATTGCCGCCGTAACCGGCGAGCCACTATCTCATCTGCTCGAAATGCCCGAGCACTATTGCCAGAGCTGCGGCATGATACTCACGCCCGGCGACTGCGGCACCGATGCCACGGGCGCCGCGACCGATCATTATTGCAAGTGGTGCTACGACCACGGCCAGTACACCTACGACACCACGATGGAGGCAATGATCGAGGACTGTGCCCCGCGCCTGGCGCAAAACACCGGCATGTCGCTCGACGAAGCCGTCTCGCTCATGGGCGCCGTCCTGCCGCAACTGGAGCGCTGGCGCTCCGTGCAGGAAAACGAAGAGCGCTACGGCGCCGAGGCGCGTGCGCGCTATGGCGATGAGGCTATCGATGCAGCAAACGAAGCGCTGCTGGACATGGACCCCGAGGCATGGAACGACATGAAGGAACTTGAACGCGCTATTCTGGGCCAGCTCTCAATTGCCATGGGCATTGGCGACCCAGAGAGCAACGAGGCTCGTAAGCTTGTCGCGATGCATCGTCGCTGGATTGCTCTCAACTGGGGATGCGAGCCCCAAGACGAGGCGTACCTGGGCCTCGCCCACGGTTATCTTGCCGACCAGCGCTTTGTTGACTACTACGACAAGCCCTGCGCCACCGGAGCCACGGCGTTTCTGGTCCAGGCCATCGAGTCTTCGTTGACGCGCGCATAGACCGCGGCGGCTTTGGGTATTTCAATCAAAACCTCAACCGATTGGAGACCTATGGCTACTAATCACGAGCTCGCGCTGTACGTTATGACCGGCTGCCCGTATTGCTTAAAGGTCAAGCACTTTTTGGCCGATAACGGCGTGACCATTCCCGAGCGCAATATCTCGACCGATTCCGATGCCGAACAGACACTCATCGCCGTCGGCGGAAAACGCCAGGTTCCCTGCCTGTTCATCGACGGCAAACCACTCTACGAATCGAGCGACATCATCGCGTGGGTGCAGGAAAACCTGCTCTAGTACGCACGCTCTGTCCGTCCAGGGCCCCAACCCATACGACCCAAACATGTACACCAGCATCCAAAGTCGACATTTTTCGACATCTTTGGATGCTGGCGTACAGCTTTTTGGTAGTCATGGACGCTCTTGGCCGGCTAATTGTTTGAGGAGACCTTTGGATTATGGCTGTTTGACGCCTCTGGAAAGGTTTCCGAGAGGGCTGTGGTCAAAAAAGGGCAAATATGAGTACTGCTACCTGTTTAGTAGCAGCGATTTTGATCACTTCAGGAACTATTCAACGTTCCACTCGTCCGCAGACGACGTTATTTCTCCTCATATGTTCAATAAAAGTAGCTCTTAATGGGAACAAATCTCATCAGGAGCTACAATTTATAGCAAATAAATGCAACCATAATGGCAACAGTACTCATATTTGCCCTTTTTTGACCACGACCCTCCAGAATAGTCGCTGAGAGCGACACTAAATGACAAAATCCGACACTTGAACGTTCTTATATGAGTAGCCATTGAAGGACACCTAACGACTACTCCCATTCGCGACACACTGTGTCGCGAATTAAGCTGGCCCCATTACCGAAGACCAGTGAGAGCTCCTGCCCAGAATCTCAATAGCTTAATAAAGGGCTCCCCTCCGGAAGTTCAATGAGCATCCAAATTCCAAGCTGAAAAGCAAAGGAGTATCGAAGCCGTCAATGCTCATTTCCTATCGAACAGGCAGGTCAAAACAAGCTAATTAGCCCGATGAACTGCTTGTATTTTTGTCTACAAAATTGTATACAAAAAGAGAATCCGAGAACCGGCGCTCGACATTATGTCGATCGATAGGAGGCGCCATGGATGCTAAGCAGCTCGAAAAGATGATGGGGTTTGCTCCCGGAGAGTTGAAGAAAGCCGCGGAAGCCTACGAAAAAGATGAGTGGCCGAAAGGTCACACCATCAAGTTGGGAAGGCCACCAATCTCCGATGAGCCGAGCGTCGTTATATCAGCACGTGTGGGCGAATCGATTCTTGAGGCGTTTGACGAAAAAGCCAAACGCCATGGGCAAACACGCACGGAGCGGCTCAGAGAGCTCATTACACTTGATGCACTGATTGCCTAGGCCCGCTCCCCCGTCGGACCCAAACATGTACACCAGCATCCAAAGTCGACATTTTTCGACATCTTTGGATGCTGGTGTACATGTTTTTGCTACATAGTCGTTGGGGACGTCCTTAAATGACCAGTCGTTAAAGAACGCCCCCGATGACTAGTTAGCCGTGGAAGCGAGCTGTGGGTGCAAGCGGCTGTTCACGAAAGACGCGCTCGACGGCAGCGCGGTATTCGTCGACCTTTTTGGTCTTGCGTACGATCTTGTGGACGGTAGCGGGATCAGCGAAAGCGCACTTGGCGTAGAACCACCACTCCTTCATGCGGAAGACCGCATTGCCGCCAATCTCTTCTGCATATGCCGCAAACAGCGTGTCGTGGAAGCGCTGCAGCTCAGCAGCCGTTGCAGCAGGGCCGCCCTTGACCATGCGAGCCAGAGCGGGGTTCGCGAGCAGGCCACGCCCCAACATCACATGGCGCGTGCCGGGATAGGCCTCCACCAGCGCGTCCATATCCTCAAGATCAAAAATGTCACCGTTATAGGCCACGGGGAACGGCGCACGCTCCAGCGTCTCGCCATAAAACTCTTTGCGCGGCAAGCCCGTATAGCGGTCCTTCTGTACGCGCGGATGCACGATCAGCTCTGCCAACGGCATGCGGCAATACAGATCGAGCACGCGCTCGTATTCGTCGTCATTCTCCAGCCCCAGCCTGGTCTTTACCGACACCGGCAACGGCGACCGCTCGCACACATCGCTTAAGAACGCCTCGAGCTCGTCGAGATTGCGCAAGAAACCCGAGCCCTTGCCCTTGGCGACAACCGTTCCCGAAGGGCAACCCAAGTTGAGATTGACCTCGCGGTAGCCCATGTCGGCGAGCACCTGTGCCGCCCACACAAACTCGTCCGCGTTCTTGGACATCAGCTGAGGCACCACGTTGAGCCCCTGGTTATTGGCAGGATCGATCTCCTTAAACGCCTTGCCGCCAAAGCGGTTTCCCACCCGCGGCGGCGGCAAAAACGGCGTGTAATAGCAATCGAGCGCACCGAAGCACTCCGCATGCACGCGACGGAACACATGCCCGGTAATCCCCTCCATAGGGGCCAGCGAAAGGATCATCTACTCTTCTCTCATATCAACACAACAAAGGGGCCGTCCCTTTGTCACATGCATTATGCCTTGCGCTTCAGGCGATTCACAAGGAAGAGGTAGCTACTGAACGATGACCACCCTCCAGCCGCACCCCATACAACGAGGTTTAATACTTTTCCCGAGAAGTGAACGAGTGAAAACGGGCCCCCGAAGCATCGGCACTTTCGAGATGCAATTTCCTGCGGTTTTGCCAGCCAAATCCTGCGGGTTTGACGTCTAAAAATGTCGATGCTTCGGAGGTCCAAGTATGGCCGTTCACTTCTCGGAAAAGTATTAGACCTCGATTTACATGCCACTCAATGTGACAAAGTGGCTGCTCCTTTGTCACATTCGATGAAAAAGGGCACCGATGTTAGTCGATGCCCCAAAGCGGCTGCAGGTTAAGCCCTACAGCGTATGTCTAAGACGAATCGAACTATTCGTCCCAGGAGAGGTTCTTACCAGTCTTTTTTGCCAGCAGCAAGAACAGGCCGATAATAACGTTGCATGCGATGCAGAAGATGAAGACGCCCTGGAAGGAGCCGACAAGCTCATAGACCTTCATCATAACGGGCATGCCAAAGGCGCCGACGATATAGCCCACGGAGCAGATCAGCGCGAAGATGCGACCGAAATCGCGGGAGCCAAAGACATCCATAACCAAAACGGTCAGGGCAGTGCCAGCGATGACGTACATTACGTCGTTCACGCCTGCTGCGAGGATGCTGAGCGTCGAGTTGCCGCTGCTCATCATGAGCATGACAAAGGAGAGGATGGAGACAGCGAGCCAGCCCAGAATGGCCTTCGTGCTGCCGAACCTATCGCAAGTGGTGCCGACGATCGGATTGAGGAACAGATCGAAGAGCGATGCAGCGGATACCATGAAGCCGCCCACCATGGGGCTAAAACCAACCTCGGAAGCATACGTCGGGAAGAGCTGGTTCATGCAGCAAGTGAGCTGAACGAGACAGAGGAAGCCGATGCAGAAGAAGAAGGCAGGCGACTTAATGGCGCGCGCATAGCTAACGCCACGCGTGCTATCCTCGGTCGTCTCCTCGGTCTCGGTGACCGTCTCGCCCTCGACGTAGCCATAGGGCAGCATGCCCTTGTCCTGAGGCTTATAGCGAATAATCAGAACGGAAGCGGGGAGAATGAGCACGGCGGAGACGCCAGCGAGCACCAGATAGCCAGTCCTCCAGCCAGCGGCCTCGATGACAGAGGTGATGACGGGGCTCATGATGAGCATGTAAATCGAGTTCACTGCCCAAGCGAGACCGATTGCCAGGCCACCAGATTTTTTGAACCACTGGTCAATAACGTCGGACATGGCGACGCCGGTGGTGAAGGCGAAGCAAACGCCAATCAGGGCGCCAGCGGCGATGAACATCCAGACTTCGGTGTAGAAGGCCATGCCTGCGCCGGCAGCAAGCAAAATAAGCTCGACAACGGGGAGCCAAACCTTGCCAACGACCTTGGGAATGAGTTTTCCGACAAACGGAAGAGCTGCCGCAAGACCAATGAGCGTTGCGGTGAAGTAATACGAGAAGATGGAATAGTCAAACCCGAACTCCTCGCACACGGGTGCGACGAAGGAGCCCGCGATGACGCTATAGGATCCGGTCGTGCCGGCAGACATAAGGCCGAGCGCGATTACGAGAACCCATGCGTAAACCTTGCTGCTCTTTAACTTTGCATTTTCCATTGATACAGCTCCTAGAGACCCAGAAGGGCACACATAACGGCCTTGATGGTGTGCTGACGGTTCTCTGCCTCACGGAAGATGACCGAAGCGTTGGCCTCAAAGCACTCGTCGGCAATCTCAAAGCCCTCGGTGATGATTTCGCGATGGAGGTCGTTCTTGCACTGGTCGAGGAGCATTTTGCCGACACGGTGATCTGCGTTATGGACAGAGGGAAGCTCATGCATGCAGAAGATGTCGGGATTGTTGGTGCGCTTGCACAGCTCGCTGGTGACGCGATAGGGGTACAAAGACTCGGCATCGCCCAGCCAGGAGTTGTAGTCGTCGGGATCCAGAACCTCTTCGCCGCACTCGGGGTTGATGTAGCGCCACTCCTCGGTAACGATAACGTCAACGCCATCCAGGGCATCGAGGTCAGAGGTGATGGTAAAGGTCCTATTGGGAGCGTACTTGGCGTAGCAGGCCTCCACCTCTTCGATCATTTCCTTGCACATCTGATGACGGAGGTCGTCGGGGCCGATGGCGAGGAAGTCCATGTCGAGCATAGCGCACAGACGGCCATACCACACCGGGGCGCCGGCGCAGTTGCCAACGAAAGCCATCTTCTTGCCGCGGCTCGTACGCAAACCGCCCCATTGCTCTTCCATCGTAAGAGCGTCAGCGAGCATCTGAGTCGGGTGATCGCCGAGAGTAAGGGCATTGATGACCGGGATGTCAACCAGGTCGGCGACGTCATAGAGGAACTGCTCGTCCTTCTGTGCGCGATAGACGATGAGATCATACATGCCGTTAAAGACGCGCATGGCGTCCTTGACGGTCTCGCAGTCACCCATGTGGGAGTTGGTCAGATAAGTGAAGCCCATGCCCAAATCGTTGCAGGAGGTCTCGAATGCGCAACGAGTACGGGTCGAGCCCCACTCAAAGTTGGCGAGGACGTTTTTGCCGGGGAAGTAGCGCTGGTCGACACCAGACTTCTTCTGAGCCTTAAGGTTCCAGGCAAGATCGATGAGATAGCGGAAATCCTCGGAGGAGAGATCATGGATGTTGATGTAGTCGCGACCGCGGAGGCTGTTGTTCATGCCTATTTCCTTTCGAATTATTATCAAAATTATTGTTGAATGTGTCCCCGAGGAAAACACGGATATCCCTCGGGGAGCGGTACATGTGGCGCCTAAGCCAAAGAGCGCAGGCTCTAAGGCTCACTAACGACTGGCCGCCACGTCCTTAGTCCAGCAGTGCACGCCGCCGCCGGACAGGTTAAGCGCGAGGGAATCAATCATGATGACCTTGCGATCGGGGAAGCAGCTCTCAAGAACTGCCTTGGCCTGCTCATCCTTCTCTTTCACGACCTCGCTCATGCCCTCGTGGTAATAACGCTGGCCAAGAACGACGCCGTTGCAAATCAGGAAGTTGCAGTAGCTCGCTGCGGCGTAGAAGTGGACGGGGCCCTCGGGCCAGGGGGTGCCATCCATAAACTTGCCGCCCATTTCGTCGATGAAGCCCTTATAGAGCTCGTAATCTTCATCGCCAGGGGCGATAACGACTTCAATAGGCTCGGCGGTGGGCATACGAACGATCTCGAAGGGCTTGCCCTCCCAGTCCGTTTCGTTGCTCAGGATCTCGTAGGCTGCCTCAATGCGGCGACGAGACTCTGCTCCAGCCTTGCTCGAGGCTGCCTCTTCATCGGACACCTCGGCAAGAAGAATCTTGTTCGGAGTGATAAAGCGACACATCTCATCAATGTGAGCTGCAAAGCTCATGCCAAAGACGGGAGTTCCGTCTTCCTTCTCGTCGAGGATGCCCAGTCGATAGTCGTCGTCCTCGAGCATAGGCTGCGGAAGCCAGATAACCTTGTTGAGGTTGTAGATGCGCTTATACTCGGCCTCTATTTCCTCTTTCGTGAACTCGGGATTACGCTTGCGGCATTCCGTGTCCTCGATGGCGACCAGAGTGCCGTGACCGTCAAACTCGCGGTCGCCGCCCTCCGAAACCATTTCGGAATTGACGATATCGAAGCAACCGAGCGCAACCGCCATGTGAACGGCTGCCTTACGTGCGGACTGGCACTCCGGGGAGTTCTTGTCCCACACGCCGTAATAGGTCCAAGCGGGGTTGACCATATAAGAATGGCCCTTGTCGTCGACCATGATGCTGGGACCGTTGTCGCGGACATAGAAGTTGGAGTCTTCGAACTGCGTGATCTCGATGCGATCGAGATCAACCCCCTCCTCCTTCAGGCGCGAGCAAGCCTCCTCATAGGAGCCGGGGGTGCCGCAATTGAGGTTGACCGTAACGTCGCCATACTCGAGCAGAGCCTTGATCACGTCAACGCAGGGCTGGCGGTTATCGTAGCCCTCTGCACGGATGTAATCGGGAAGCCATGTCACATAGACGTTGGAGCGCTTCTCGAACTCGCCCGGCATACGATAGTTCTCGTACATGGTTGGTCCTTCCGTCGGGTTTCCCGCGATGCTGTCCGGCCGCGACAATAGCGGGGTTTCACCTGCTATAGTACTACTATACCTACCGTTCGGTAGATAATTTTGAATAATTGCCGCTCGCCTACTGATACATACCGTTCGCCGTATATAGTGGTCATGTTTGGACACGAATTGATGTTCCGTTGCCATCCTTAATAATGTTGGTAGTGCGGAAGTGATTTGCAATGGAGAAATGCAGCGTGAGCACAAGAAAAAAAATATTGGACGCAATGTACGATCTTGTGGCAGAAGTCGGTTATGACAAAGCGTCTATCGGAAAGATTTGCGACTTTGTCGGTATATCCAAGCCGTCGGTGTACTACTACTTTCCCTCAAAAGAGGAGATTTTCACTACGCTCTTGGACAGCATGTTTCCGACCATTGACTATCAGCGCGACTACTCGCTAATAGTCGATAGGGACGGGTTCAAGGCCGCGCTTATCGAGCTCGGCAATTCAGTTATAGGTGGCTATCGAAGCGATGAAAAGCGCCGGCGCGTGCTGGCCGAGGTTAGCGTTCAAGCAAATCGAATTCCTGCAGTTCAGGAACGTCAAGCGACGGCGACCAAACGAACCATGGATGCGCTTAAAGACATCCTTCTTCATGGTGTAGAGATTGGCGCGTTTTCCGATAGCGCCGACGTAATGCTCTACGTACAAATTCTTTATACCGTTCTGGAGGGAGCAAGCAATACGGTCGCTCAAGGTGAGGATATTGATGAGAAAGCGGTTTGGGCGGGAATAGTCGAGCTTATGTTCAAATAGACCAGCCAAGCTGAAGCGCATGTTGGCGCCCATGGTGCCTGCGGGCAACCTTTAAAACGAAAACAGGGGTCGACTCCAATCTGGCTTGGAGTCGACCCCTGTTGCGTGGCAATCTATGCCGGTGCAATCGGCGCTTATTACTTTTCAGCAGCCTTATTGAGAAAGCCGGAAACGATAGCAAACGCAGCAATCATAAGGTTGCAGGCAATGCAGAAGATAAATACTCCCTGGAATGACCCTGCCATGCCGTAAACCTTCATCATGACCGGCATTCCAAAAGCACCGACGACATAGCCCGCTGAGCAAACGATCGAATAGATCCTTCCAAAATCGCGTGATCCAAAGAGCGAGAGGAGAAGCATCGGCATTGCGGTTCCAACGATGGCGAACATGACATCGTTTACACCAGCTGCAATGATGGAAACGGTCTCATTGCTTCCGCCAATGATAAGAAGCAGGAATGAAAGAATGCTGACACCTGTCCATGCGACCGTTGCTTTAATAGCGCCAAGCTTGTCGCATGTTTTGCCCACGAAGGGATTTAGGAAGATATCGGAGAGTGAAGCTGCCGAGACCATTAAGCTTCCTACGATAGGATTGAAACCGACCTCGCTTGCATAGGTTGGAAACAGCTGGTTCATGCAGCAGGTGAGCTGCGCCACGCAAAGCAAGAGGACACAGAGAATAAAAGACGGCGTTTTCGCGGCATCGCGGAGTGCCATGCCCGAAAGGACATCTTCCTGCTCATCGGCGCTGCAGCTCTCATGGGTTTCGGAGGCGGTCTCTCCGTACGGAAGCATATTGCGATCAGAGGGGTTAAGGCGAATGATAAATGCGCTTGCAGGCAAAATCATAGCTGCAGAAACGGCCGCAAGCACGATGTATCCCGTACGCCAGCCTTGCTGCTCGATGACCAGCGTAATGACAGGACTCAATAACAGCGTGCAGAGAGAATTAACGCCCCAAGCGAGGCCGATGGCGAGACCGGACGATTTGCTGAACCATTGGTCAATGACATCGGACATGCAGACGCCCGTTGTAAACGAAAAGCAGATGCCGATCACTGCGGCGGAGACGGTGAACATCCAGACCTCGGTGTAGAACGCCATTGCGGCGCCGGCGGCAATAAGGACGAGTTCAATGCAAATATGCCATGGTTTGCCGATTACTTTTGGAATGAAGCGACTCAAAAGCGGAAGCCCAAGCGCAAGGCCAAGAAGAATCGCGGTGAAATAGAAAGAAAAAGAAGTGTAGTCAAAGCCCAGATCTTCACATACTGGAGCAACGAATGAGCCGGCAATAATGCTATATGTGCCAGTTGTTCCGGCGGACATTAAGCCGAGCGCAATAACGACGACCCAAGCAAATGCGCCGCTTTCACGGAGACAATCTTTTTTGGCTGGTGTGGTGAGAGTCATGGTTGCTCCATTTCTATCGGCAATACATCCTATATGCCTACCGATAGGTATATAAACCAGAGGACTCTTCGTCAAGCATTAAGCGGGGAGAGGGAGTTCTTAACCTGCCGAACGGTAATTAGACCCCGTTTTCGCAAGGGTCTCAATGTGACAAAGGGACTGTCCCTTTGTCGCATTATTCGGAGCGCAGGGCTTCGACGGGGTCCTTCTTGGATGCGCTGCGGGCAGGCAGCAGGCCGGCAACGACCGTTAGCAGCACCGAAATTGCAATGAGTACCAGCGCATCCTGCACGGGCAGGCTCATCAGGTTGGGAACCTGTTTGACCGCAAGTGCCCAGGCATTGACCGGGAAACTCACGAGCACCACGACGACAATGGCAAAGACGCCGGCAATGAGGCCCTCGATAAAGGTCTCGGCGTTGAACACGTTTGCCACGTTACGCTTCGACGCGCCAATCGCGCGCAGGATGCCAATCTCCTTTTTGCGCTCCAGCACGCTGATGTACGTGATGATGCCGATCATGATGGAGCTCACCACCAGGCTGATACTCACGAATGCGATGAGCACCAAGCTGATGGTATTCACGATATCAGTCACCGAGCCCATGATGATGCCCATGTAGTCGGTGTACGAGATTGCCTGCTCGTCGTGGCCGGCGGCTTTGACCTGCTTGTTGTACGCATCGATATGGTCGAGTACGCGCTCCTTGGCCTCAAAGTCACGCGGGAAAATCTTGACCGAGATGGGGTCCGCCTCGTCCGCATAACCCAGTGTGGTCAGGTTGTTGTCATAGGTAAGCTGCGATGCCTTGGCATAACTCATCATGAGCGAACTCAGATCCTCGGCGTCCATGTTGAAATGGATGGCACGAGCAAAGGCGCTCGCATCCACGTGCATGGCGCTCGCCAAGTTGGCAAAACTCGAAGACATCTGCGTCGCCATCTGGTCCATAAGCCCCGCTGCGCCCGCCTTGAGCTGGGACGATACCGTCGACGCTATCTGCTCGCTAATTGTCTTCATCATCTGATCCATAGCCCGCTGCAGATACGGAGCCAGCTGCTTTTGCACATAGTCGGTCATCACCTGCTGCAGGCGCTCGGCCAGGGCATCGCCGCCGAGCGCTTTTAGCTGGGCAAGGATTTGCTGGGCCGTGGCATCATTCTCAAGATACGTCGAGAATGCGGCGGCGAGCTTTGACGCGTCCTTAAGATTATCGGGCGACAGCGCCTTAAACTGATCAGACTGCAAAAAGCCCTCAAACAGCTGGTTGGCTAGTGTTCCCACCTGCTGCATTTGCTCGGGCGTGAGTTCCAGACCGTCAAAGATACCCGAGAAATCTGGGGTTGGCGCTTTTGCCATGATGTCGCTGAAGTCGATGTCCTTGCCAACGCCCGAAAGGTCAATGTCCAGCCCGGACAAGTCAAGACCCGACAGGTCCATACCGCCGGCAACACCCGAGAGCGCGGAGGTATCGAACGAGAACGCGCTCTTGAGCGCCGCCTCGTCCACACTGAACATGCTGCCCAGATCAACGCCTTGCTTGGCCTCGCCTTGCAGTTCGTCGAAGGTTTTGCCCGTAAAGACATCCGTCTCGGGGTGGGCAAGCTGCTCCTGCACAATCTGCGAATTTGCGGCGCGCTCCATAAGCTGGCGAGTCAGCGCATGCGTGTAGGCAATGCCCGGGGACAACGCGCTCGCGTTGGCGGTCTCGTTGGGTCGCACCACGCCCACAATGTGCACGTCGATACCGTCGGCAACCTTGGCGGCCATAAAGTCGGTGTCGCCAGACATATCGGTCCATATGCCGGTCTCTTCGTTTTTGCGATACGCATCGGCCGGCGACAGCACCTTAAACGTCGTGGACAGCGCATCGTCGTAGGTAAATTCGGTGCCGGTCTCGGGCGTTTCGACCCCACCGTCAGCCGTCATAGCGCTGTTTACCAGATCGTTGAGCTCATTGATATCCAGCGCGCCGATGCTGTAGAGCGTATAGTCGCCCACCGTGCCACGGCTCGAAAGCACCATCACGGCTTCGTTGGCAGACGTGGGCCAATGACCGGCGACGACATCGTACTGGCTGTCGAGCAGGCTCTGGTCGTCAATCATCTCGTTAAAGACCGAGGTTCCCATGGATTCCATGCTCACCGTTGCCGCCGAGCTCGCGCCTCCGCTCATGGCCTCGGTCATGGCGTTGGGCACCAGCCGGACAGGCTTCTCATCGCCCTTGCCGGCACGATAGACAACCGGCGATACACCGTAGCCGTACTGAATGGCATTGACCTCTTTATCGATGCCGTCGCCACCGGCATCGAGCCATGCCTTAAAGCTCGTCATGTCGTTGGACTTAACGCTCGCAAACATATCCTTTACGGCCGTGACCACAGGAATCTTATCGGTTCCCTTAGCCTTGCCGCCGGCACTGTCGTCGGACGAATCCACGTTTTCAGGCGAGTCATCATCCGCAGCCCCCTGACCACCCATCATGGACGACAGGTCGTAGTCCTGCTTGGAAATGGTGAGCGGGTAGCTCGAGAGCGTATCCTCCTCGACCTTTTTGATGTAGCCGTTTACACCATTGGACAGCGCCAGAATCGCCGCAATGCCGATAATGCCAATCGAGCCCGCAAAGGCAGTCATGGCCGTACGGCCTTTCTTGGTCATGAGGTTTCGAGCAGAAAGTCCCAGCGCCGTCACAAAGCTCATCGAGGTTTTGCGCGTAGGCTTGGCCTCGCGGCGCGCGGCGTCGGCGACATCGAAAGGATTGGAATCATCGGTAATCTTGCCGTCCGCCAGATTGACGATGCGCGTGGCATATTGGTACGCCAGCTCGGGATTGTGCGTGACCATGATGACCAGGCGGTCGCGCGCCACGTCCTTGAGCAGGTCCATGACCTGTACGGATGTCGTTGAATCCAGGGCGCCGGTCGGCTCGTCTGCCAGCACAATCTCGGGATCATTGATCAGGGCGCGGGCGATGGCCACGCGCTGCATCTGCCCGCCCGAAAGCTGGCTCGGGCGCTTGTTAACGTGCTCGCCCAAGCCGACTTTCTCCAACGCCTCGCGCGCACGCTGGCGGCGCTCGGCATGCCCCACGCCCGTGAGCGTGAGCGCCAGCTCCACGTTTTCCAAAATGGTCTGATGCGGAATGAGGTTATAGCTTTGGAACACAAAGCCGATGCGGTTGTTGCGGTAGGCATCCCAATCGCGGTCGCGGAAGTCCTTGGTCGAGATGCCGTCAATCAGCAGGTCGCCAGAATCAAAGTGGTCGAGTCCGCCGATAACGTTGAGCATCGTGGTTTTGCCCGAACCCGAGGGACCCAGAATGGCCACGAACTCGTTATCGCGAAAAGACAGGCTCACGCTGTCGAGCGCCACCTGCGTAAACGACTGCGTAACGTACCTTTTGCAAATACCTTTGAGCTCCAGCATGGACGGCAACCTCTCCTGCGCAGGCACCCTGCCCGCTCTCCTCCGCCGTTCGTATTCGACGCGTTTGTCCTACTCTATCCCCATTTTTTGCCGACGCCAGTGAGGAATGTAACAAACCGCGCCAAAAAACGAACGGGACGGCGCCCAAAAGAAGAGGTCCCGAGCGGGACCTCTATATGGTGGAGCTTATCTTGAAAGGTAGCGGACTACTTCGTACAGCGGCGCACGATCATCGCCATGCTTTACGCGTTTTCTACTGCTCGCTATTCGCAATCGCCTGGTCGATAAGCTTGTCGAGCGCTGCGCGCTGCTCAGCGGAGCTGATGGCGCCCACGATGGGCTCCCCTACGATGTTGCCATTCTGATCGATGACATACGTTGTCGGGAACGAGAACAAATTTGACGTAAACTTACCGGCCTCGCTATCCGACTTGAACCAGATGTTCTTATATGTCACGCCCTTCTTGCTCAGTACGTCCTTGGCATCTGCAATCTCGCCCTTGTTGCCATCGAGCGTAAAGGAATTGACGCCCACGACCTGGCCGCCCTTCTTGGCAAGCTCCTTATTCAGGTCCTCAAGGTCGCCCAACTCACCCACGCACGGCTTGCAAGTGGTGAACCAGAAGTTCATGACGGTGACCTTGTTCTTAGAGAACAGCTCGTCGCTGCTCACGTCGTTGCCATCCAGGTCCTTGCCCGTAAAGCTGGGGAACTTCGTCGTCTCGCTCGAAGCATTGGCACCAGCCGTCATGCCAGCGGTCGAAGCGTCGACGCTCTCGCCTGCGCTCGGCGTGTTTCCACAGCCGGGGAACTCCTTCTCCAGGCTCTCGAGCTTGTCCTCGATCTCCTTGATCTGCTGTGCACCGGCCTTGAGTGTCTTAAGCTCATCCGCCGTGAACTCATCCTTGGCGCCGTCGATGGTCTTGAACAGAAAATCGCCGTAATTGCTGCCGTCCTCAATCATTGCCGAGTCTTTATTTGCCGCATTAAATACCTTTTCCCACAGCGCGTTATCACTCGAAAAGATCTCGTTCTCCTTCTGCATGAGTTTTGCATACAACTCGGCGGCCTCGTCGGCATTGGCCGGCTTCTGCGCAGTGAGTTCTGCGATCTTAGGATCGGAGCTCGCAGATTCGCTCGCATTGCCACCGGGCGCCGAACATGCCACAAGGCACAAGGCCAATACCGGCACCATAAACAGGGCCGCAATCTTAGAAAGCTTCATAGTCATTCCTCCGTTTTGTCGAAGCTTGTTTACTTTTTATCGGCGGTCAAGGGAAGCTTTTCCGCCGACATATCCAGGCCATAGCGATAGCTGATGGCATCGACAGGACAGGCCCCGATGCACTTTCCGCACCGGATACATTCGGCATGATTGGGCGCGCGGACCACATCAACGTCCATCTGACAAACCTTTGAGCACTTGCCGCACGAGACACATTTGCACGCGTCAACCTGAATCCCCAACAAGGACACCCTATTCATGAGCGCATAGAATGCGCCGAGCGGGCAAATCCATTTGCAGAAGGGGCGGTAGAACAAAACGCTCAGCACTACCACGGCAATGAGAACGGCAAGTTTCCAAGTAAAGAGATGTCCCAGCGCAGATCGAATGCCGGCATTGGCAATGGCCAGCGGAATGGCGCCCTCGAGCACGCCCTGCGGACAGACGTATTTGCAAAAGAACGGATCTCCCATCCCCAGGTCGTTGACCACCAGCACAGGCAGCAATACCACAGCAAACAGCAGCACGAAGTATTTGATATACGTAAGCGCCTTGAGCTTTTTTGTCGAAAGCTTTTTTCCGGGAATCTTATGAAGCAGCTCCTGCAGCCAGCCAAACGGGCACAAAAACCCGCATACAAAGCGACCCAGCAGCACGCCGAGCAAAATGAGCGAACCGGTAACATAGTAAGAAAAGTTGAACTTGGATGAACCTACCACCGACTGGAACGACCCGATGGGGCACGCACCCGATGCCGCGGGGCACGAATAGCAATTAAGTCCAGGTACGCAGACTGTTTTTCCCGCGCCCTGATAGATGCTTCCTTTGGCAAAGTTTGGCAGGTGAATATTGGTGACCAGCGTCGCCGCCGCCTGAATGAATCCGCGAAATCGGGCCAAAACATGCGACGCAGTGTTTTCTCTTTTATCCAATTCCGATACACTCCAAGCACAGCCTAATCGCTTTGGCCAGCACGGCATCCGCCTCGCCACGCATAACACCAAAGCACACCATGGCAATTCCGACGATCAACAAAGCGACCTGTACCATGGGTTTTACCGCTTTGAACAACTCGACCACTCCTTTCGTTACGCGACCATTGGACCATATCGACTATAAAATCCGTGTTAAGCGCGATTTGGAATGTGCAAGGAGACTGTTATGCGTATTTTGATCGTCGAAGACGAGCGAGCGCTGTGCGATGCAATCGCGCGCAGCTTGCGAAACTTGGCGTACAGCGTCGACTGCTGCCACGACGGACAGGAGGCGCTCGACCTACTGGACGTTGAGGCCTTCGACCTCGTGATACTCGACCTCAACCTTCCCCGTATCGACGGCATGACCGTACTCAGGGAACTTAGGAAAACCGACTGCGAGACCAAGGTGCTGATTCTGTCCGCGCGTGGCGAAGTATCCGATAAAGTCGCCGGACTCGATGCCGGCGCCAACGATTACCTCACCAAGCCGTTTCATCTGGACGAGCTTGCGGCAAGGATCCGCAGCCTTACCCTCAGACGCTTTACACAAAGCGACGTAGTTTTAACCTGCAGAAAGCTCCGCTTTGACACCAAGGCGCGCATCGCTTCCGTGGACAGCGAGACTTTATCTCTTACGCGCAAGGAAACGGGAATCTTGGAATACCTGATGCTTAATCAGGGGCGTCCGGTAAGCCAAGAGGAGCTTATCGAGCACGTTTGGGATAGCAGCGTGAACAGCTTTAGCAACGCGACCCGCGTTCATATCTCGTTACTCCGCAAAAAGCTACGCATCGCTTTGGGATACGACCCGATTCGCAATCGGATTGGAGAGGGCTACGTTATGGAGGATAGCGAATGAAAAGGCTTTCGTTGCAATGGCGCATAACGATTATGACGGCACTGCTCACGTGCGCTGCGTGCGTGCTGACGAACTGCCTGGTCGGCTATACGGGCATGCGCTACATGGATGCTATCGGCAGCGACGTCTCGGCCCTTAGCGCAGCCGGCGAAGATTCGCCCCAGGCGTTCGACCCAACGAAAGCGACCCTCGATGACGAGGTCACGATCGTCGTAAACGACGCACAAGAGTCTTTTGGCACGACAGCCTGGTGCATCACGGCTGGAGTCACACTCCTTGGCGGCGTGCTGGCATACTTTGTGAGCGGCCGTGCGCTCAAACCGCTACGAGCTTTTGCCGCCCAGGTTGAGCGTGTGCAGCCTGACAACCTAAGCGAAATCAGACTCAGTGAAGATGTGCCCACCGAGCTACAACGATGTAGCGCCTCTTTCAACGACATGATCGCCCGTCTTGGCGAAGGGTTCTCTGCACAGCGTCAGTTTACCGGCAACGCCGCACACGAGCTGCGCACCCCGCTCGCCCTTATGCAAGCACAGATTGAACTATTCATCTCCGAGCACTCCGGTTTGCAACCCGAAACAGCCGAGCTGCTCGGCCTGCTACAAGAACAAACCGAGCGCATGTCTCGAATGACCAAGGTATTGCTCGAGATGAGTGAGCTCCGCAGCGTTCCTTGCGAGGACGATGTTGAACTCGGTCCCTTGTCCGAAGAGGTCCTCACCGACCTTGCGCCACTTGCCGAGAATAAGGGCATAGCCCTCAATTGTGCTGGAGACGCTTTAGTAATCGGGAACGATGCGCTCCTCTATCGGCTGGTGTTTAACTTGGCCGAAAACGCCATCCGTTACGGCCGCTCCGGCTCGACTGTCAACGTCTCCATCAGCGACAGCGACAACCACGTGTTCCTGCGAGTCGAGGACCGGGGCCCGGGAATACCCGAGCAGTACCGTGAGAGCATCTTCCAACCGTTCTTTCGCCTGGATAAATCCCGCAGCAGGGCATACGGCGGCGCAGGACTCGGACTAGCGCTTGTTTGGGAGATTGCAGCGCTTCACGGTGGCACGGTAGAGGTCGAAACAAGTTCCGAGAACGGGACCACCATGCTCGTAAGCCTTCCAAAACGATCCGAAGCGTTAACCGAACAGTAAAACGAAAGGGGTCCCGAGCAACAGGAGTACAATTGCTGCATTGTTGCCAGCTGTTGGGAGATGGAAGATGGACTGCGATGGCTACCCATGCGTTCCCATGCCGTTGATGTGCACTGCCTTTGTGCCGGGGCAGATTGACGCTGCGGTTGCAGGCATTTCCGACCCCGATTCACGCACCATCGCCACGGCAGAAGCGCTGTACTTTCGCGGACAGGCCACCCTCGCCGCCAAGACGGCGCGCCCCTATCTCGACGCCACCGACCCCGCACTGCGCTATTCCGCATGCTTTATCTGCGGATATGCCAGTCTGTCGCTCAACCGTATCGCCGATGCCCGCCGTTGCCTCGCGGGCATCCTCGATACGCCAACTGACGAGGAATCGCCTGCCGTCCACGCCATGCATATCCTGTTCGCCTCCGCCGCGAGCGTCCTGCTACACCTGGCTTCCCCGTATTCTGCCGAAGAATTTTATCCGCTTGCGGCGCACCTACCCGAAGGCCTGCGTCTATTCGCCAGCTACGTGATGGCGCACGCCTTGTATCTGCGCGGCGAATACGGCCGCAGCCTGGGCATGGCGGAAAACGCCCTGATTATGAAACAGGGAAGCTATCCGATTTCGGAACTGTTCCTGCACCTGGCAGCTTCCATGGCATGCATGAGCCTCAAGGACATCGATGCCGCAAAAACACACTTCGGAGCCGCTTGGAACATTGCGCGCCCCGACAGCCTTATCGAGCTCATTGGCGAGCACCACGGCCTTTTGCAGGGACTCATCGAGGCATGCCTAAAATCGCAATACCCTGACGATTTCGCACGCATCATCGAGATTACGTATCGATTCAGCTACGGCTGGCGGCGCATCCACAACCCCGATTCGGGCGAGGACGTGGCCGACGATCTAACGACCACAGAGTTCACCATGGCCATGCTCGCCTGCCGCGGATGGACCAATGCCGAAATCGCACGCCACATGGAAGTATCGCCGGGCACCGTTAAAAACCGCCTATCCGGCGTATACGCAAAGCTTGGCATCGGCACACGCGCCGAGCTGGTCGCGCATATGTTGCGTTAGCGACCGGGCTGCCTAGCGCATCGAATGCGTTCCGGAACCCGGCGCTTCGCTCGATCAATTTGGACATTTTGACCCTTGAACGGCACTACCGCCACGTGGCACCTTCTCGCAAAATTGGATTATTTCCACCGATACCTGCGGGATGGGAGCCAAAGATGCTTGATCGCCGTTCGTTACTTGTTGCCGGAATGTCCTCGCTGGCGAGCATTATGTTGCCGCGCGTGCCGGGAAGCGCAAACGCCTTCATATTGCCGTTCGCGCCCACCGAAGCCTATGCCGACGAAAAAGACCCCTTCAAGGTCCTGGTGCTCTCGCGCACTATGTTTGGCGTGGTCGTGGTCGACGTCGCCAACAAGAATACGCCCATCACGGGTGCCCAGGTCACGCTCACATCGCGCTATGCCGCAGGCAAGCAGCTCACCGCCACTACCGATAACGAAGGCACGGCTATCTTTGAGGTCGCGCCGCTTTCGGAAGGCTACGTGGACGAGGCAACGCTTCTCGACGCGTACGACTTTAACGGCGGTATCTCCATCAGCATGAAAGGCTACCGCGATGTCGAGATTCCCCTCGCACGTGTCCAAGGCGGCACCGCCATTACCGCACCCACACGTCCGCCCTCCGATGGCGAGCCGTACTTTCGACAGCTCACATTCGACGAATGGGACATCCAGTACGCCGACGCCACGTTTATGGCACTGCCGAAGGACGACACGGCAAACGACCAGCCCGACACGCACGCTTTTACCGTGCAGGCGCATCTGCCACAGGGTGGACAGGCAACGTTGCACATCAACAAGGTAATGCCCGTCACGGGTAGCTCGCCCGAAACCGTCACGCAGATTGGCCAAGTCAAGGCCAGCGCATCGGGCGCAGATAATCTGGCGACGTTCACACTCGAAGACAAGTTTCTCGACGCGGCATCGGGCCTTCTGGAAGAAGGGTGCAAATTGCGCTTTGTCCTCGACTATCAGGGCAAAACCTACACGCTCTCCTCCCCCATGACCGTTGTCACCGCGCCGGCGGCAAAGGCGGAATCCGGATCGACCACTATCGTCCCCACCACCATGGACCAAGAGATCACTCCGTTTGATTTCCCCGCGGCATTTCCCGGCATCGGCGGCAATAAGTTCACGTGCTGGATGCCCACATTTCCGATCCTCTTCGATTTCTCGTTTGCCGGATACGTGCTGTTTGGCGGAGGATACAAACCGGTCGGCTACATGAACGATTCGGGTTACCCTGATCCAGAGTACTGGAAGAAATCGCCGCGTGAGTCGGGCGCCAAGCAGGCAAACCGCTACCTCGACGAAATGGAGGGGAAGTGGAATCAGTACAAGAGTATGAGTGCCGGTTCGGGCACCGATCCAAGAAACACCAAGCTGCTTCGTCACCACTGCACGCTGCTGTTTACGATGGATATCGCCACACAGCTGTACGGCTCGCTCGCCTACGATTGGGTGGGTAAAACCTGGGGTAACAACAACGACCCCGCATACGGCAATATTAAGGCCCTCTTCCAGGTAAGAACCGACCTCAATTGGACCGAGCAGTTTACCCTAGGACCGGTGCCGTTTTTCCTAAACGTCAACCCCTGGGTGCTGGCGAAGCTGGCGCTCGCCGTGGGTGCCCACACGCACGGCAGCGGCGCGGCGTTTTTTAAAAACATTTCGCTCGACTATTCCAACACGTCGGGCTCATTCACTATCCAGATCGGGCTTGCCGTCACCTTTGGCGCCGGCGTTGCAGGCGTCGCTTCGTCTGCCGTGCGTGGCGCCGCATCCCTCACCCTGTTCATTGGGTACGAGAAGGCGGACGGGCACCAGCTTCCGCGACTGCGCGTAGGTGCAGACGTCGATGTCGATGTGATACTCCAATTCGTAATGTTCAAGTGGACCACCAAGGCTTGGTCGGGGTCGTGGCCCACGCTCATCGATTCGTGGAATATGTCGGTGAACAATGGCGACCAGTATGTGCTCCAGCGCTCTGAGCTCGCATTGGGTGGAGATACGCCTTATACGCTGGATGCCTGCTTCGGCTCGGCCGGCAACATTGAGGCGGGCGGCGTGCCGCAATTTATCGCATCGGCCACCATCGTCACCAACGCCGAACTGCTCGCACGCGCCGAGGTTAAGGCCGCTGCCGTAAACGCCGCGCCTGTCGTGCGCGATTGGGATCGGGCGGTCACGCGCATTGAGCTCGAGGCGGATGCAGAAAGCGACGACACGGGACAGATCGAGCATTTCGTCCATGCACTGATAGAGAACGACGAAAACGCCGCGCCGATGTATGAGTACACCTACATCGGTCAGGCAACGAACGCCGTTGCGGACCCCAACGCCAATTCTGCTGGTGTATCGGAGGACGAGCGTGGCGGCATCAAGCCCTCGAGCGACAACGTGCTGTTTGCTGGCGTGCTCAGCGAAGCCCACATGAAGCTGGCAATGATTGCCGGCGTAGAATGCCTGTTCCGTATCGCCTCGGTGCGCTACGGCGACAATGGTCGCTCGCGCCTGGTGGTACACACAAAGGCAAACGGGACGTGGTCCGCTCCCACGCCTGTGGACTTTCCCCTTGGGTTTGGCGAGGGCGACGTGGAGCGCGACAGCATATACGATTACGACTTCGACGTAGTGGAATATACGGACGGAAGAGGAAACCAGGACGCCTACGTGCTGCTGGTCTCGGGCGAGCGCCCCGCCGGCGACAACACCCTTTTCGATACGGCGAGCACATCCGGCATACTGTCCGTTGTGCGCCTGCGCATAAGCAATAGCGAAGTTCGCGTGGTATCGCACACGTCGTGGCGCAGCATCTCGCGCGGCCGCCTTCAGGAGGATGGCTACCATTGCCTGCAGTGCCCACGCATCACGGTGGGCAAGACACTTGTCGACGGGCGCCTGTCGGGCGCCTACCTCCACCGCCGCGGAACCACCGCAGAAAAGACGCTCGGCAGCGAGGCCGAGGTTGCGCTGGAGTGCTTTACCCTGTGGTCGGACGTTTCGGGCGACAGTCTCACGTTCCGTCAGGTCCTCCGCTTTCCGCAGGCACCGTCGAGCATCGAGCTCGGCGCGCCCGAGAATATCAACGGCAAAATGGTGGTGCCCATTGCATACGAGACCGCAGGCGGTTGTGGCTGTGCATCGTACGCCGTGATCGGCCAGTCCATTGCGAGCTGGGGCGTTATGTCGCCAGATGCCACAGTACCCCACGCGGTGCCGTGGCCGCAGCACACGGGCTTTTTGGCTACCGTCAACGAGCAACTGCAGCATATTACTTGGACGCGAGGCGCATCGGCATTTGCAACGCAGCCCGTGGGTGCCGCAGGCTGTGGCCCGGCATCGTTTAGCGTAAGCAACAACGGCAGGTGCGTGCTCTATGTAGAGAACACCGATGGCAAGGTGGGGCAAACCTACGACGAAGAAGGCAACCCGGTAGCAGTGATGGGCAAGCACTTCCGCATCTTCGCCAGCACCTTGGCAGGCGATCTGTTCACGGAGCCGTTCGTGATGTGCGAGCTGGACCATCCCGTCGATCAGATAACGACATTTTTGACGTCGGGGGGCATGCTCTCCGCACTCGCCACGCACATTGTGAGCGCGGAGAAGAGCGAGGCAGAGCTGCACGGCATCGAAGTGCCCTTGGTGGCGTGTGCCACCCCGACGGGCGCGGTCGCTACCTCGGGCGCGGTGGTGCCCGGAGCAGCAGGCGAATCCTTCATGGTCACAGTGCGAAACGACGGCAACACCTTGTTGACCGCCGGAACGATCGATCTGTACCGAGAGGGCTCCAGCCAGCCGTTCTCCAGCGCATCCATCGGATTCGGAGTGAACGCGCGCATGGCTTCGATCTACGATCCAGAGCTTGCCGAGGACGCTTCGGCCAACGATATGGCACACGTGAAGTACGCGCTCGAGACGCTGGGCGCACGTTTTGCAACGCACCCGCTGGTAGCCGACAACGGCAACGCCGTGCTGGCACCGGGTTGCACGGCACAGTTCCGCATGAGCTTCGCCATTCCCGAGAGTTGGAGCGACGAAGTGGGCAAACGCGTAACGCTGTATGCGAAGGCGCGTAATCTGGTGGCGCTCGATCCCGTAACGCTCGAGGAAATTCGACCGGGCGCAAACTCGGCGCTGGGTGCCGTACTGCACGAGCTTCATGTGCCCGACGCAGCATGCGAGCGCTCAGAAGTTCAGGTCGGCGTATGCGGCAGCGCGGATACGACAGGACTTCACGACGCCCCGATGACAGCAGACGGCGATGGCGGCTCGAGTGGCGGCGGTACTGGCGAGAGCGGCGGCTCCGACGGAAGCAGCTCCGGCAGTGGCAAGGACCACGGCAATAACAAGCGCTCCGGAAAAGCGGGCGCGCTTGCGGGCACGGGCGATGTCAGCGCTCCCCTTACGGCAGCCGCTGCAGCACTCGCCGCGGCAGGCGCCGGCCTCGTCGCCTACAGCGCCCGCCGCACGGCGCTCGAAACCGACACCGCCGATGAGGTCAATTCTGATAAGCCTCGCTAGCTCCTAGTTACTTTTGTGAGAGACGCCGACTCGGCTCATCGAGCACCAAAAAGGGCTGGCCCCGATAACTCGGAGCCAGCCCTGAGTCGCCTGACACGGGAATTGCAGTCCGCTACTTGAGCTTCAATGCCTCCATCATGGGCACGGCGGCGTCCCAATCGATCTTCCAGCCAATCGACACGCGGACGGTCTCGCCCGTCGCAGGAGCCGTCGCAAATAGCGTATGACCGTTATCGGGACCGGTGAAACGCAGCCACGTTATGCCGTTGAAGTCGGCCTGGTCGGTTGTTGTCTCCTTGCCTTCGTAGACCTGCTCTAGGCTTGCAACCTCTTCCTCCGGCGAGCGCGGGAAGATGCTGATGTTCAGGCGTCCTCCAGTCTCGTCGTGGAAGAAATTTGCCTTTTCGTGCTCTTCGTTGGACGAATCCAGCGTGTACCCATCGGCGGTCTCGATACTGTACGATGCGCAATCGATGCCGGTCATATTGGCCGCGTCACCAGAATCGGCCACGCCGCCCGCTGCCTTGAACTCCTTAGTCTCACACCCCGTAGTGTCAAAATGCATGGCCTCGTGGTTCTTAGCGGGGGCATATGCGTCTACGAACTCGACGGTGATGGGCCCATAGTACGCCGTCTTGGGCGCCCAGAAATACACGTACTCAACAGTCTCGCCCGGACCGATATCTGGCCTCTTGGAAAGATCGATGCCCTCGTGAAGCTCATCGGGAGCCTCGCTTGCAACGTAGTCGAGCACGGCCGCCTTGCCGGAAGTAAACAACGGGTCGCCTGCCTCAAGATCGCCCTGGGCAGCATGCACGTTAAAGGAACTGAACGTCCTGTTCTTTGTGTTGTTGTTGGTAATCTTGATGTGCAGGTAAAAGCCGTCTTGCTTCTTGGCATCACCGCGATAGAACGTACCGTGAGCCACCGACTCATAGGTGATGCCAGCCACCTCGACCGTCTGCGACTCATAGGCCTTGGCCTTCTTGGACTTCTCCTGCACAGGTGCGCTCCCGCCCGAGCCACTCGGCGCATTACCGCCGCAGCCGGCAAGCGTACACGCCAACACAGCCGAAAGCGCCACGGTGGGAATTCCTAACAGCAGCTTCTTCGTCATGGGTTTCATCATCCTCACCGCTCCTTTCGGCTCACAGCTCATCCGTTACCCGAGTCGCAAGTCGACTCCGTGGCATCGGCTTCCACTTTGAGCGTATGACGAAACGCGGCACAGGCGAAGTGACCCGTGGCCCAAATATTGACCTGCCAGCATCCCTCATGGGCCAAAAGGACTCGCGCACACGCCCGCGGCCAATAAAACGAGACGCTTATCCCAATGTTCGATTCGATCCAACAATCCATACGGCACGTTTCGACAAGCGCATCCAACCGCAAACGCAGCAAGACACATTCGGCCGTCTTCAAACTTACTCGGACAAAACCGACTCGGATTTGTCCGAGTAAACGCTGTTCCACCAAATGCCGAACGATTGTTCGATGGATTTCGTGTTGGTGGAATCGCCTATGGGCTGGGCTATGCTACCTTGACTATCTATATGACTTAAACGCAGCAAAGGAGCACCGAGAGAGCGAGTATGGCAAAAAACATCGCAAATTATGGTAACGACAGTATCCGCCAGCTCAAGGACGAGGAGCGCGTACGCCTGCGCCCCGCCGTCATCTTTGGCTCGGACGGGCTCGACGGCTGCGCGCATGCCGCCTTCGAGATCCTGTCCAACGCCGTTGACGAGGCGCGCCAGGGCTACGGCAAGCTCATCACCCTTACCGCCTTTCGCGATGGCTCTATCCAGGTAGAGGACAATGGCCGTGGCTGCCCGCTCGACTGGAACCCCTCCGAGAAGCGCTTTAACTGGGAGCTCGTCTTTTGCGAGCTCTACGCCGGCGGCAAATACAATAACAACCAGGGCGGCGACTACGACTTCTCGCTCGGTACCAACGGCCTGGGCTCGTGCGCGACCCAGTACGCCTCCGAGTACATGGACGTCACGGTTTGGCGCGATGGCAACAAGTACTCCCTGCACTTTAAGAAGGGCAAGGTTGTCGGCGCCAAGAAGAAGGCACTCGAGATTGAGCCCAGCGACGAGAACCGCACCGGCACCACCATCAAGTGGCGCCCCGATCTTGAGGTCTTTACCTCGATCAGCATTCCCCACGACTGGTATCGCGAGACCATGCGCCGCCAGGCCGTGGTCAACGCCAACGTGACCTTCCGCCTGCGCATCGAGGGCGACGATGGCGAGTTTTCCGAAGAGGATTTTTGCTATCCCAAGGGCATCGAAGACTACGTGCTCGAGAAGGTCGGTACCGACTACCTCACCGAGCCTTTCTTTATCGAGGCCGACCGTCGAGGTCGCGACCGCGAGGACCTGCCCGACTACAACGTGAAGATTACCGCGTGCATGTGCTTCTCGCGCACCTTCATGATGCAGGAGTACTACCACAACTCATCGTGGCTCGAGAACGGTGGCTCACCCGAGAAGGCCGCCCGCAGTGCTCTGACCAGTGCCATCGATGCTTACATTAAGCAACAGGGCAAGTACAACAAAAACGAGAGCGGCATCAAATGGCAGGACGTCCAGGACTGCCTGGTGCTGGTGACCAACTGCTTCTCCACCCAGACGTCCTATGAAAACCAGACTAAGAAGGCCATCAACAACCGCTTTATCCAGCAGGCCATGACGGCATTCTTTAAGGAGCGCCTCTCGACCTACTTGATCGAGAACAAAGATGCCGCCAACAAGATCATGGAGCAGGTGCTCATCAACAAGCGCTCGCGCGAGAACGCCGAAAAGACGCGCCAGAGCATCAAGACCAACCTACAGCAGAAGACCGACATGGCCAACCGCGTGCAGAAGTTCATCGACTGCCGCTCCAAGGACAAGAGCCGCCGCGAGATCTACATCGTAGAGGGCGACTCGGCAGCAGGCGCCATCCGCACGTCGCGCGATGCCGAGTTCCAGGGTGTTATGCCCGTCCGCGGCAAGATCCTCAACTGCCTGAAGGAAGACTATCCGCGCATCTTTAAGTCCGACATCATCATGGACCTCATGCGCGTGCTGGGCTGCGGCGTGGAGATCAAGGACAAGCGCATCAAGAACCTTGGCGCCTTTGACCTGGACAACCTCAACTGGAACAAAGTCATCATCTGTACGGACGCCGACGTCGACGGTTATCACATCCGCACGCTTGTGCTCACCATGCTCTACCGCCTGGTGCCCACGCTTATCGACGAGGGTTACGTGTATATCGCCGAGTCGCCGCTCTACGAGATCAACTGCAAAGAGAAGACCTACTTTGCCTACACCGAGCTCGAGAAGAACGGCATCCTCAAGGAGATTGGCGACCAAAAGTGCTCCATCAACCGCTCCAAGGGTCTTGGTGAGAACGACCCGGACATGATGTGGCTCACCACCATGAACCCCGAGACGCGCCGCCTGATCAAGGTGGAGCCCGAGGACGTCACCAAGATGGAGACCATGTTCAATCTGTTGCTGGGCAACGACGAGGCAGGCCGCAAGCGCCATATCTCTGAGCACGGCAAGGAATACCTGGACCAGCTGGACCTGCAATAGCAGTAAATCGACAACGACGGCCCATAAGAAGTTCAAGAGGAAATCGTGGCAAAGAAGAAGACGAAAAACCAGCCAAAGAAAAAGCAGGTCAACGCCGAGAACGTCATCGGCCTGCACTCCGAGGTCACCGACCAGCCGATCACGCAGACGCTCGAGGTCAACTACATGCCCTACGCCATGAGCGTCAACGTCTCGCGTGCGTTCCCCGAGATTGATGGCTTTAAGCCCTCGCACCGTAAGCTGCTCTACACCATGTACAAGATGGGCCTGCTCAAGGGCGAGCGCCAGAAGAGCGCCAACATTGTGGGCCAGACTATGAAGCTCAATCCGCACGGTGACGCCGCGATCTACGAAACGATGGTGCGTCTGGCCACCGGCAACGAGGCACTGCTCGCTCCCTTCGTGGAGTCGAAGGGCAACTTTGGCAAGTACTATTCGGGCGACCTGAGCTACGCCGCCTCACGTTATACCGAGGCCAAGCTCTCCCCCATCAGCGCCGAGATTTTCAAGGACATCGACAAGGACCCGGTCGACTTCGTCGACAGCTACGACGGCGCCATGAAGGAGCCGCGCCTGCTGCCCACCACGTTTCCCAACATCCTTGTCTCGGCCAACAAGGGCATCGGCGTCGCCATGGCGTCCGACATCTGCGGTTTCAACCTCAACGAGGTCTGTACTGCCACGATGCATTACCTCAAGGATCCCGACTGCGATCTGCTCGAGTACATGCCCATGCCCGACTTCTCGACCGGCGGCGAGATAATCTACCGCCGCGAGGAGATGGAAAAGATTATCGAGACCGGCCTTGGCAGCTTCCAGATCCGCTCCCGCTGGCGCTGGATTCCCGAAGAGCGCATTATCGAGGTCTACGAGATCCCCTACACCACCAAGACCGATGTCATCATCGAGCGCATCGTCAAGCTCTCCAAGGAGGGCAAGGTCAAGGAGATCGCTGACATCCGCGACGAAACCGACCTCTCGGGCTTGCGCATCGCCATCGACCTTAAGCGCGGTGTCGACCCCGACAAACTCATGGCCAAGCTCTATCGCTCGACCACGCTGCAGGATTCGTTCTCGTGCAACTTCAACGTGCTCGTCGACGGCTATCCCCGTGTTATGGGCGTGCGCCAGATTCTGCACGAGTGGGTCAAATGGCGTATTGAGTCCACGCGTCGCCGCATTAACTTTGACCTGGGCAAAAAGTCCGAGCGCCTGCACCTGCTGCACGGCCTCGAGGCAATCTTGCTCGACATCGACAAGGCCATCGCCATCATCCGTGGCACCAAGCTTGAAGCCGAGGTCGTGCCCAACCTTATGAAGGGTTTCGACATCGACGAGACCCAAGCCGAGTTTGTTGCCGAGCTCAAGCTCCGCAACATTAACGAAGAGTACATCCTCAACCGCACCAAGGACATCGCCAAGCTCGAGGGCGAGATTGCCGAGCTTGAGGAGATCCTCTCCAGCGAGGAGAACATCAAGAAGGTCATCAGCGACGAGCTGGCCGCGGTCAACAAGAAATATGTGATGCCGCGTCGCACGGGCAGGATTGAGCCCCATGAGGTTATCGAAGTAAGCTTGGAGCCCGAGGTCGAGGAGTACCCGGTCACCATCATGCTCTCGCGCGATGGCTACCTTAAGAAGATGACAGACCGCGTGCTCAAGAAGGCGACCACACTCAAGTACAAGGACGGCGACAAACCCTTTATCGAGTTTCCGTCCTCCAACACCCACGAGCTGCTGGTCTTTACCAACAAGAGTCAGGTGTACAAGTGCAAGGTTGCGGCGTTTGAGGACACCAAGTCGGCCCAGCTGGGCTCGTACCTGCCGACCGATCTTGAGATGGAACCCGACGAGAGCGTCATCTGGGTTATCGACCCCGAGGACTACAAGGCTGACGCGCTGTTTGTCTTTGAAAACGGCCGCGTGGTGCGCGTCGCGCTTTCCGGATACGTCACCAAGACCAACCGCAAGCGCCTCAAAAACGCCATCTACGGCGGCAGCAAGTTGCTGTATGCCCAGGTGCTCAAAGAGGACCGCGACATTGCGCTGGTCTCGAGCGACTACCGCCTGATGAACTTCAACACGTCGTTGCTCAAGACCAAGACGACCACCAACACGCAGGGCGTCCAGGCATTCACGGCCAAGAAGGGCCGCTCGGTCACCACGGTCGGCACGACCGAGGACATCCTCGGCGCCGGCGTTTCCGCCGAGAAGTTCACCGCGCAGAGCCTACCCTCCGCCGGTGCCCTCATGAAGGAAAACGACATGCCGAGCTTGTTTGACTAAAAGCCAGAACTCTTCATCAGGCACATGATTTAGGAACAGTTAAAGGCCCAGGCGACACAACCGCCTGGGCCTTTTCGTCAAGCGAAAGGCCTGGTACTGTCGTTAGCAAAATTTGCAAAAATTAGCAAAACTTGCAAAAAATACCAAAACTTGCAAAAGGAAATGTCAACAGCCACGCATGGCAATCAGCAATCCTCTTGGTAAGAGCAACAAGCACTTCGGTTAGCGCTGATTGCCATGCGTTCTTCTTGTCCTTAGGCGAGCTTGCGAGCGAGCTCTCGCACCTCTTCCAACTTGGGCGAGGAGGCCATGCTGTCACGCTCAGTCATACCGCTGATGGTAACGATGCCCTGGTCCTCCCACTTGCAGTATGCGCATGTGGACTTGTACATGGCGATTGCCGCATCATAGACGCCCTCGCTGTGACTATCAAGCAAAAGGGCCGTCTTGGTGAACGGGAATCCCGTGGCACCGAAGGCGTACAGGCGGTCGATGGCGGCTTTCTCCTGCGCGGTGATGTCAAACCAGTAGATAGGCGAAGCGAAGACGACCATGTCGGCGTCTTTCAGCGACTCGATCACGCCGGCCATGTCGTCCTTCTGCGCGCAGGCGCCCTTATGGGCAAAGCAGTACTGGCATCCCAGGCAACCAGCGATCTTCTTGCTGGCAACGCGGACGACCTCGACCGCATGGCCGGCCTCGCGCGCGGTCTCGGCAAACGCCTCGACCATAATGTCGGTATTGGCGCCCTTACGCGGGCTTCCGCTCAATACAACGATATTCATAAGAATCTCCCTCCTTCATGCCGCAGGCGCGCGGCACGTTTTCTGTTTTAACCAAACCGGATGGAGCTATTCAGTTGTCTGAAGACCACGTCTCTTGTTCGCACTCTCTAGACACAATCCCATTGGTTGATAACTCCCCGGCAACCTTAATTCTCTCTCCAAGAATCAAGCGGGCAGAATGTTGCTCGCAAAGTGTCGGCTGTGGGAAAATTAACTTGAGCTTTCTCCCTGCTCGCGTGAGCGTTCGCGTGTATGAACCTGGCCGAATCGGACAGGCGCAATATAGACCCACGGAAACCGGCCTACGAACAAGGAGCGCCTTATGTATGGACAGCGTGTTACACATCAAACCCAGAACAAACGGACCAGCCTGTCTATCCGCAACGCCATGCGTCATACAGGTGTCAGAGTCGCTGCTTTCGGAGTATGCATTCTTATGGCGGGGCTGCTTTTGCTACCCGGCGCGGCACTGGCGGCCGAAATGCCCGAACCCGATACCGCAACGCCCATTACCTGCGACGAAACCAACACGAACGGCAACTTCACAGCTACCACCGTTGTCGACCATTACTACGACCTAGAGCTACCCCCTGCTTTCATGTTGATCCAGAACGAGGCGTTTGTTTACGACTTCCCCGACAAACCCGATGACTTTGTCTACGGGCTTAACGACACCGTCCACCTCTTCAAGGTCGACACCGATACCGAAAGCCTTGTAAAAACCGAAAACCCCAAAGAAGCCAGCGTCTCTATTACCCTGACCATGATCGACAATCACGTAAGAGCAACCGTAGTCTTTACAGGCGGCTACGCCGACGACCAAATCCCTTACAGGCTGAATCTCGTCAGCTCAACCCGCCTTGGTACACACGTTGACCGCGATTGCGACACCACGCAGGGAACTATGCGCGAGACACGACACGATTACTACATCCGCTACGTCTTCGACAGCGACGTGCACTTGATTGCAACCGACGCAACCGATCCCGAGCCCAGCCCTGACGTTAAGCCGAACCCAGAGGTGAAACCCAATCCAGAAACCAAGCCCGAGCCCACGCCGCAGCCTAAAACAGAAAAGCCAGCCGCAGCCTCCTCCCCCGCCAAGACACCAGCGGTCGTTAAGCACACCGAGACCGTCCTGCCCGCAACAGGCGACAACGGCGCAACGGCAGTCGTCTTGAGCGCAGTTGGCGTAGCGATCGCAGCAGCCGGCATTTCCGCAACAAGGAGCCGCAACAGCTAGCTAAAATATGGCAAATCGACGCACGGAAAGAAACGTACCGATGCTGGTGGATTTCAACGAGGTCAAAGAGGCAACCATCCCGGGAGTGAACAACGAGACGGGCGAGATGAACGCCAGGTTGTAGATGGACTGGCAGGGCAAGATTATCCCGATGGCTATTCATTCAGGCGGCTCGATTGGTCCTCACACGCGCTCAGCGCACACTAGGGCCGCCGGCTCGGCACATGTCGAAAAAATGAGAGTGGATAATCCACGCTCATGCGTCCAGATTTCCACGCTCGTGCAGGCGTGTCGGAAATGCACGCTCCATCCTTGGTAGCAGGAAGCGCGCTTCGAACAGCGAAAGCTGAAGCGCAAGCAAAAGCATCGCGGGCATTAATCAATGCCGACATGAATCGGAGCCGGCCTCCACTCAAATTAGGTCGCCGTCGTCTTTCATAAACGACACCATGTTCAGATGCCTGACGCCGTCTCTCTCCTGCAGCAGGGGGTCAAGCGTGAAAAGGTAGCGCGGATATCCGTCCCTGATGTAGCCGAACGGCCTGTACTCCCGCTCCTCCACGTCCCTATCGGCGATCGTCATCGAGACCTGGATGTAGGCGTAGGCGTTGCGTCTACGCGCGATGAAGTCGCACTCCAGCTTCCCGATGCGGCCTACGGATAGCTTATATCCCCTCGAGCGGAGATAGATGTACAGGGCGTTTTCCAACGAGGGCCCGTAATTCAACCGGACATCGACGTTGCGCGCAAAATAGATACCCGGATCCGCGAGGTAGTACTTCTCCTCGCCGCGCAACGATTTGCGGGACTTAAGGTCGAACCTCTCGCATTTATAGAGCACCTTGGCATCGACGAGCATCTGGATATAGGAGGCGATTGTCCGCCGCTCGACGGCAATATGCTCTGTCTTGGTGAAGTAGCCGTGAAGGTTGGTGAGGCTCGTCGGCGCACCGTAGTTGTTGATGACGTAGGTCATGACACGGTTGAACGTATCGATGTTCCGGATCTTGTTGCGAGACCTGATGTCCTTGTCGACGATCTGCCCTACGACATCCTCGATGTAGCGAGCCTTCGCCTCGGGGTCATCGTATTCCAGGGACCGGGGAAACCCTCCATACCGTAGATATTCGTCAAACTCGATCCGCGCGCCACCGACCTCCTTGCCCATGAACCTCTTCATATCGAGAAACTCGGAAAAGGACAGGGTGAACATCTCGAACTCCACGTATCGGCCCGTGAGCTTGGTCATCAGCTCGCCAGACAGCAGATACGAGTTGGAGCCTGTGATGAAAATCGAGAAGCCGCCATCCGAGTTATAGGCGTTCACGACCTCCTCGTAGTCTCGGACGTTCTGCACCTCATCGATGAAGAGGTATTTGAAGTCGTTGTCAGCCAGAAGCGACTCGATTTTTTCCTCCAGCTGATCAGGCGTCTTAATTGAGCGGTTGCCGCGCTTGTCGAGGTCGAGGTAGATAATGTCCTTGTCTTCGACACCACGGTTTCTCAGTTCTTCGGCAATCGTCGACATGAGGCACGATTTGCCGCAGCGGCGGATACCCGTGATCACCTTGATCAGGTCATCGTCGTAGAACGGTCGAATCTTTTTCAAGTACTGTTCGCGATGATACAGTTTCATAGAAATCGCCTCCTCTGCTTAGCTTATCAGAGAGGACGCTAATCGTCGGTTAAGGCACCTATTTTTTTCGATTTTGCAGAAATTGGTGTCTTAAACATTATTTCAACTCTTCCATGCTCGCTTGATATCGCGTCATAGATGAAAACACAGTCCCCGTCGGGTAGTCGTGGGCGTGCGGATGTCCGCATCAGTAACCTGCCTCCTTGGTTGTCCCTTCTCTGCATGGACATCTACATAAAGGAGGAACCAACCATGCAGATCAGCGTGTCGTCCACCCTGACCGTATATCACGACGGCCAATTCTGGGTCGGGCTGACGGAGCACGTCGAGGACGGCGGGTTTGACGCCGCCCGCATCGTCTTCGGCGCGGAGCCGTCCGATGAGGAGATCCTGCGATTCGTTACAAGCGAATGGGAGAAGCTCTCGTTCTTCGGCGACAAGGCCACTGAAACAAGCAAGCCCGCGAAGAACCCCAAGCGGCGCGCTCGCGAGGCGGCGAAGGCCCTTAAACGGCCCGCTGTGAGCACCAAGGCACAACAGGCGCTCGCGGCACAGCGGGAAGCGATGAAGCGGGAGTCGGCTCAAGCAAGAAGTCAGCGTCGCGCGGATGAGGCGGAGGCGCGCTTCGAGCAGCGGAAGTTGAAGCGCAAGCAGAAACATCGCGGGCACTGATCGCCATTTGCAGCAAGGCAAACCATATACAGCAGCGGCGCCAGTTCCACTTGAAGCCGACGCCGCGCAGACGCTAATGGTGACGGCTATGCACGGGCACGGTCGCGCCACCGCACTTCACAGCTTGTTTCTCAAGTATTTGGGACGCACACGCGGCGTTCAAAAATGCGGAGCGACTCCGCATGGCTCGAGACTGAGCCGAGGTGCCCTACTTCTCGCCCTCCAGCAGCCCCACGATACGGTCGATGTCGACGGCAAAGCGAGGCCTTCCCTCGCGCTCGTAGCGGTCGAGGTATGCCTGGCACTCGGAGACAATGCGCTTGGTGTTGCCGTCGATGATGCGCTGGAGCGTCTCGTAGTAGGCCGAGCCCTCGGTCCTAAAGCGGCGCTGGTAGGCCTTGGTTATGGGGAACATCTTGATGTAGTGGATGCCGTGGCGGCAGCCGGGGCGCGTCGTGGGGCGGGGTGGCAACGCAAAGTACTGGTCTTTGGGCACGTTAGGGGCGATGTTGGAACGCAGCGGCACGGCGAAGTCCCTGCGCTTCCCGCGGAAACGCAGCCTCACCACCACGATGCAGGGGCGATTGTGCTTAAGCATGAGCTCGCGGTCGCCCTCGACGAGGTCGAAGAAATCCTGAGAGATGGATACGATCTTCATCGGTTACGCCCCCTTCATACGAAGCGGGGCCCGCATCGCTGCAGGCCCCTACAGGTGGGCGATATTCTACGCCTTGCGGCACCCCGTCGCCCACGGAGGTTAAACGTACACGTAAGCCGTACTCTGAAAGCCGCGGCTTCCGGCAAGTAGTTTATACCACGAAAGGTCGCTTTCAATGCGCATAGCTCGCAAAATAACACTCGCTGGGCCGTCACCCCTGACCGTTACCCTCCAATCTTCATTGAAGTCAGCAGGTCAATTCATATAGTCATGGGGGTTTATCCTGAAGGAAATCAAATTTATACCCCCATAACTAAGGAATTTTCTATTCCCACTCAATGACTAGAGCCCTGGTGTAATTGGCTGGATCACCGTTCCGGGAACCGGTATCGACCTACCTGTCCGCCAAGCTCCTTCTTCAGCTCCAGCCTAGTATCTGACTCGCGCCGTTATAAGCGAAAACCGAAGAGATGCATCTTAGCCAAGAAATAAGGTTAGCCTTATTTTACTGTATGATTCGTGTGTTATAGTTAGATGGCTCTAACTGTTTGGGGGCGATAGCCATGCACGAACGCAAGGGCTTCTGGGACAAGAATGCCGGTCGATACGACCGTTTCATGCGAAACGACCGGGCGGCGTATGAGAAGATGTATGGACTGATCAGGCCGGTAGTGAAAGCAAAAACCGTACTGGAGGTTGCCACCGGCACGGGGCTTATCGCAAAGAGCATCGTGAATGCGGCGGCACACATCGAGGCTACAGACGCTTCTGCACAGATGATCCTTGAAGCAAAGCGGGACAATCAATCCGCAAAGCTGCACTTTTCCGTACAAGATATGTTCCGCCTGCCCTATGCACAGAAGTCCTTCGAAGTGGTGATCGCGTCCAACGCGCTTCACATAGTGCCGCATCCAGAAAAGGCCCTGCAAGAAATCAGGCGGGTGCTGAAGGACGACGGCGTGCTCATCGCGCCAACCTTCACCCACGCGGGAAACTCGGTTTCCGGCAAGGTAAAAGCCTTTTTCATGAGTATGGCAGGATTCCCCCTCCACAGCAGGTGGACAAGCGAGGAATACCTGCGTTTCCTGCGTCAAAACGGCTGGGCGGTGCAGAAAAGCGCGGTGCTGAAGGCCTCGTTCCAGTTGACCTATACGGAATGCACGAAATCGGAGGGGCCAGATGTCGTTCTTTGAAAACACCCGCAAGCCCGTGGGCCTCGGCGGAAAACTTATGGTTGCCATGATGAATCTGGGCCACGGCCCTGTGGCGCGGTGGGGACTTCGATTTCTGCGACTTGCGCCAAATGCCAAAGTGCTGGATTGTGGCTGCGGCGGCGGGGCAAACATAAAACGACTGCTGAAAAAATGCCCGCATGGCGTCGTCAAGGGCATCGACTATTCGCCCGTCAGCGTGGAGAAGGCTAGAAAGCTCAACCGAACTGCAATTCAGGAGGGGCGTTGCGCCGTTCTGCAAGGCAGTGTGGCGGATATGGCGTTTGAGGACGCCATGCGGGCATTTTTGCATCCATCCCGCACGTGACGTTAGGCATGACGGTCATAGCGGCTGTGCTGGCGGCACTTATGACAGTTTTTATTCACTGAGGAAGAAACCTATGAAATGTAAAATTGAGAAAAACACCGTGCAAGAGACGCTGATCCTCCCGCTGTATTCCCGAAAGCTGTGTACGGAGCTGTACCCGAACCTTTACAGGGATGAAACAGCGGTTCGCCTGCTCGACCAGATCGACTACGACTTTTCAGAGGCAGAGAAAAACTCCCGCAGCCTGATGCAGCGCTTTGGTGCGCTGGAGGTGGCCATGCGGCAGAGTGACCTTGCTTTCGAGGTGCGGGATTACCTGGAAGGCCATCCCAATGCGGCGGTGGTCAATCTGGGCTGCGGGTTGGACAACACCGGCAGAACCTGCGACAACGGTAGATGCAAGATCTACAATCTGGACTTCCCGGATGTGATTGCCTTGCGGCAGCAGCTTCTGCCCGCCGGGGAGCGGGAGCAAAACATCCCCTGCGACCTGAAAGACCCCGCATGGTTTGACAAAATCGATGCCTCCGGCGGGGCGGTGTTCTTTGCCTCCGGGGTGTTCTATTACTTTCTGACCCAGCAGGTCCGGGAACTGGTGCGGGAGATGGCGGACGCTTTCCCCGGCGGTGTGCTGGTCTTTGATGCTGCCAATCGGACAGCAGTAAAGATGATCGCAAAAACATGGCTTAAGACTGCAAAAATCAAGGATGTGGGGGCATATTTGCGGTTTCGGATGCCGCCAAGGAAATCGGCACGTGGGACAGCCGTCTGCAGGTCACAAGTCGCGGCTATATGCTGGGTTATAACGATTTGAGAGACCCTTCTGTCAGCGGCTTTTTCCGGTTTCTCGCAAGGGTCGGTGACAACGGGATGAAAATGCAAATCGTGAAAATAAGATTTTGAGAGACAAAAATGCAAAAGACGGGCACTTCTTGCCGCTCAATTGGCAAGAAGCGCTCGTCTTTTCTTAACGCGTTGTATGGCGGAGAGAGCGCAAGTTACGCGAGCGCCCTTCTTGCCAGCTCGGCCGCGCCGAGGATTCCTTGGTCGCCGCCGCAGCCCGGGGCGCAGATGTAGCGCTCCATGTCCTTAAGCTCGGCGGTCTGGATGTAGCCACCCAGATATTCGAGGGTCTTCTTGCGGACGATGCCGTAGAGCTGCTCCTGGTGCATCACGCCGCCGCCGAGGACGATGCGGCGAGGCGAGTACATGAGCACGAGGTTCGCGCACATCTGCCCCAGATAATCCCCCTCGAGCGCCCACGCCTCATCGTTGTCCGCGAGCTCGGCCGCGGGCTTTCCCCAGCGCGCGGCAATGGCGGGGCCGGAGGCGAGGCCCTCGAGACAGCTCGCGTGGCTCGGGCAGACGCAGCGTCCTTCCTCGGTGGGACGGGTCCTTACCAGCATGTGGCCGGCCTCGGGGTGCAGCATGCCGTGAAGGAGCCTGCCCGCGCACATGACGCCCGCGCCCACGCCGGTGCCGATGGTCACGTAGACGGCGTCCTCGAGCCCCTTGCAGCAGCCGAAGACCACTTCGCCGAGGCAGGCAACGTTCACGTCCGTGTCGTAGGCCACCGGAATCCCGAGGGCGTCGGCGAACGCGGCGCGAAGACCATGGCCTCGCCACGCGAGCTTGGGCGTCTGGAGGATGGAGCCGTAGCGCTCGTCGTTGGGGTCGACGCAGGTCGGGCCGAAGGCGCCGATGCCCAGCGCGTCCACATCGCGGGCGGTGAACCACTCGATCATCTGCGGGACGGTCTCGGCGGGCGTAAGCGTCGGGGTCTCCATACGGTCGAGGACCTCGCCGTCGCCGGACACCACGGCACAGACCATCTTGGTCCCGCCGGCCTCGAGGGCGCCGAGCCTCATTTGCTTTTCGCTCATGTGATCCTCCTTACAAAGGGACGCCCGCAGTCATGGTCAACCGCGGGCGCCCATAACGTTGGCTTGTTTCGAGGCGACCCTACCTGGGCACGCGGTCCTGCCTTGCGGCAAACGGGGCGAGCACGGCGTGCGGCTCGCTTTGGTACCAGTAGGCGACGGTGGAGATGTCGTCCTCGCGCTCGTAGAGCTTGATGTCGTCGTTGCCGAGGTCCTGGAACGTCACGCGCAGGTCCTCCTTGAACGAGATCGGGTCGGGAAGGTGCCACCTGTAGAGGCCGTGCCTGGGCAGCGCGTCGTCGTTGGTCGCGAGCATCGGGTTCGGGTTCGGCTTGCCCGCGCTGAAGCGGTCGCGCGTGGCGTCGCGCGTCGAGCGGTACGGGTAGCCGGCGAACAGCGTGTTGAAGCACTGCGCCTCGGGCAGCGCGTGGGGCGGCCTGTCGAGGAAGGCCCAGGCACCGCCGAAGTAGTCCTCGGCTCCCGTCGAGGTGACCGTGGGGAACTCCTCGTCGCCGTCGAGGAAGAACTTCATCTCGCCCTCGCCCCACCAATAGCGCTCCAGGGCGCACAGGGCCATGTAGGTGCCGACGTAGTAGCCCTTGCCGCGCACGCCGTCGAGCACGGTGTAGTCGACGCCCCTGCGAGTGCTGCGCTCGCGGTTAAAGCGGGCGTGGAAGTACATGGCGTCGTCCGGCACGTCGGTGAGCGCGTAGTTGAACGTGTAGAAGATGTACTTAATGAACCCGGGGTGCTCGCTCGTAAGCGTGACCTTGGCGTGCTTCCTGAAGGGCATCTCGAAGTAGCAGTTCATGCCGCCCGTCGGGTTCACGCAGATGGGCATCGAGTTGACGATGGCGCGCTCACCGAAGCCGTTGCAGAAGAAGTCGCCGACAGGGCACTCGACCGAGGGGGTCTCCTCGTCGTCCCAGTAGAAGCGCAGCACAAGGTCGCGCATGACGAAGCTGCCGGCGGCGGTCTTGTCGGGGACGGTCATCCAGATGTGGCGGATGATGCCGGGGCCCTCGATGTCCGCGAGCGTGATGGTCTCGCCGGACTCAAGGGGCACGCAGCACGAGCCCTTGCGGCCGACGCCGAGGTGGCTGGCCGACATGGCGGCGCGGCCCTTCTCGCCCGTGATGTTCTCGGGGGTGATGGCGCGGCTTTCCTCGCCGCCGTGCATCCACACGTCCTTAAGGAACTCTCTCATCGTCGACCTCCTCTATTCGTCGTCTTCGCACTCGGCGGAACTGGCACCGTTCACGTAGACGATCTGCTGGCGCGCCTCGTTGACGAGGGCGTCGAAGTCGAGTTTCTCGTCGGGGCGCGCGAGCACGACCGTCATGGCGAGCGGGAGGTTGACACCCGCAATCACGTGGATCCGGTCGGAGGCGAAGCGGGAGAAGCGCTGGTTCACGCTGCCGCCGAGCGCGTCGGTGAGGACGACGACCTCGTCAGTGCCCGAAAGAGCCGCCTCGACCGCCGCGTCTAGCCCCTCGCCGTTGTCGTTCACGTAGGCGCACACGGCGTTGACGGCGTCGCTCTTACCCGTAAGGAACTCGAGGGTGTCCTTGAAGCCCTGGGCGAGAAGGGAATGGCTCGCCACAACTATCTTTCTCATTGATTCACCAATCTCTTGGGTCGAAGCTAGGCAAGGATGCCGGCGGCGGAGGCGACCATCGCGAGGACGATCACCACGAGGATGAGGGCCGTCATGCTCGCATTCTTCTTGGTAAGAAGGTAGTACGCGCTTCCCGTGATGGCGGCGGGGATCATGGCAGGCAGGATCTTGTCGAGCAGCGGCTGAATCTCCATCGAGACGTCGCCGAAGCTGAAGCTAATCGGGCAGGTGACGCCGATGACCGAGGCGATGAGGCAGCCGACCACGGTGAGGCCGAGCACGGAGGCGGCGGCAGTGAGGTTGGGAAGCTTCTCGCTGAAGTCGGTGACGAGCTTCACACCCTGCTTGTAGCCGAACTCGAGGGCGTGCATGCGGACCCAGAAGATGGCCAGGATGAGCGCGAACCAGATGCCGGCTCCCACGGGGTTGCCCTCGATGGCCATATAGGCGGCGATGGAGCCCATGATGGTCGGGATCATGGTCATGAGCAGGGAGTCGCCGACGCCGGCGAGCGGTCCCATGGTGCCGATCTTCAGGTCTTGGACGGCGTCCGCCGCCGCGAGGCCGTCACGCTCCTCCATGGCCACGCAGGCGCCGAGGATGATGGCGGCGAGCCAAGGCTGGGTGTTGTAGTAGCGGAAGTGGTTGTTGAGCGCTTGCTTATAGTCCTCGTCGTTCGTGTAGATCTTCCTCAGGACCGGCGAGAGGGCGTAGGCGACTGAGGCGCCCTGCTGGGTCTGGTAGTTGAAGGTGCACACGCTCATGAGCCAGCGCCAGTTCGCGTTGCGCAGGTCCTTCTTGGTGACCTTGTAGCCGGAGGGCTTGCCCTCGGCGACGGCGGTGATGTTCTCGTTTTCCATGGTTACTCATCCTCTCCGATGAAGGCGTCTGCGGAAGCGTGGGCGGCGAGCTCGGTGTCCCTCTCGGCACGCTGGTAGAACGCGATCGCGAGGGCAACGCCGACGATGGCGGCGCCGATGATGGGCACGTTCAGGAAGGCCGAGAGGAAGAAACCGGCGAGCAGGTACTGGAAGTACTTGCCAGTGGGCATGTAACGCAGCAGCATCGCGATGCCGACGGCCGGGAGCATCTTGCCGGCGAGGGTGAGACCGGAAAGGAACCACTGGGGCATAACCTCGAGGAGCCAGTTGACGGCGGGCTGGCCGAGGGTCACGGAGACAAAGACGGGCAGGGCGGCGCACAGGCCGAAGAGCACGGGGCAGACCCACAGGATGGCGTTCATCTGCTTGAACTTGCCCTCGTCGCAGAACTTCTGGGACTTCTCGACGACGAAGCCGTTGAGGATCTTGACGATGACGTCGAGCTGGATGCCGAGCATGCCGACCGGCAGGCCGATGGCGAGGCCCGTGTCCGCGCCCAGGGTCACGCCGTAGGCGGTGGCGATGATGGCCATCGTGCCGTAGTCGGGAATCGACGAGCCGCCGAAGCCCGCGACGCCGAGCTGCATGAGCTGAATGGTACCGCCGATGACAAGGCCGGTCCTCCAGTCGCCCATGACGACGCCGGTGATGAGGCCCCAGAAGACGGCATAGTTGACGAAGATCATCGGGATGCCGTAGTAGTCCACGTGCTTGATGAAGGCCAGCAGGGTCAAAAGGACGACCTGCAGGATAGTGAAGTTGACCATGTTCCCTCCTTAGATGAGGTCGGCGACGGAGACGGGCTTGTCGGCGGGCACGAACTGTGCCGTCACCTTGACGCCGCGGGCGATGAGCGCCTTGTAGCTCCGGACGTTCTCGGCGGAGGCATAGGCGCGCTGGGTGAGCTGGACGCCGCCCTCCTTGACAAGAGAGCCGCCGACGATCAGCGACGGGAGCTCGATGCCCGACTCGACCAGGTGAAGGATCGTCTCGGGCTCCTTGGCGATGACAAAGACCTTCTCGCGGTCGTACTTGCCCGCCGCGAAGTTCTTGAGCGCGGTCTGCTCGGAGATGATCGAGACGGCCATGCCCGCGGGGCGCGCCATCCTCATGGTGGACTTCAGGACCTCGTCGCCGGCGACCTTGTCGTCGATGACCATGACTCGGGTCGCGCCCGACACCGGGGCCCACTGCGTCACGATGATGCCGTGAAGCAGGCGATTGTCGACTCGTGCCATAACAACACTCATGTTTGCTCCTATCAAATGAAGTTTTACGTTCGGTACTGCCTCGGCGCTATCCGGATTCGCGCCGGGCAAGGGGTTATCGGATTATTGAGGACGCGCGGTCAGCTTGCGGCGGCGCGGGGAAGGTCACTCGTCGAGCAGGAGGTCCGAGGAGCCGAGGCGCTCCTCTCGCGCCGGGGCGGCGCTCACGCTTATGTAGTCGAAGACATATGCGATCTCGCTTACGGGAACCTCTACGCGATAGCGCGTCGAGATGCTCGAGAAGCTCTGCCTGAAGGACTCGATGAAATCGGCGCGTTCCTCCTCGAAGCGGTCCTGGCCAACGTAGGTCTCAATGGGGTTTCTGGTAACAAGGCGCTCGACGAGACAGCAGAGGTGAACGTAGAGCCCAATGATGGCGTTACTGCCGATCTTCTCGCCTGTCCTGCGCTGAAGCTCGTGCACGGCGCTCTCGATCTCATGGAATAGCCGCTCCGGGTCGAGGATGGTGATGGAGCGGATGACGTTCTGCAGCGTCATGTTCGAGAGCAGCTTCTCGTGGAAAGAAGAGAGCTCGGAAGCGTCAAGCCACCTGCCGAACACGGCATCAACCTTAGAGGCGGACGCCGTCGACATGATGTCCTCGAGGGCGACGAAGGGGACGGAGGCGACCCCGGGGTCTCCCGTGCCGATGACGGCGCAGACGCGGTGCTCGGAGAAAACGGCGTCGTTCGACCCGTTCGCGACGAGCTGCTTGAAGGGCCTCGTGAGCAGGCGCGCGCCTATGGTGCGCGGGAGGCTCTGCGAGACGAGCTGGCGTATCCTCTCCGCGGCGTCGACCCCGGACTCGGAGCAGAAGACGATGGCGTCCTCACGGTTGACGCGCTCGATCACCTTGCAGTGCGTCACGCACGCGGCGGTCGCATCGCCAAGAACCTCGGCGATGGACTTGCCGCCGAGCAGCCCGACCCCGATCTCGAGCGCAAGACCGGTAGAGACGTTGTTCACCACGCCGATAGTGGAGTCGGTAACGTTCTCGAGGGCCTTATAGGCCTCCTCCAAGGAGCCCATGTCGACGAGGAACACGACCCCGGTGCAGTAGGAATGGCGGTCGACGAGGCGCTGGAGCGGACCGACGATGTCCTTCAGCTGCTGGTCGTAGGGCATGTCGACCGCCTCGTACACATGCATGCCGAGCATACGGTTCGCCGCGTCGGCGATGCTCGTCGCCGTTGAGTAGCCGTGGGACAAGATGACGCAGAGCGTTCGAAGGGCCTTCGCGTCGCGAGACTCCGATGCGACGCACAGCGTCAGAAGCGTCTTCGTGAAGTGATCGAGCGAGATTCCCAGCGCCCCTTCCACGTCTGCGGCGACCTGATCGGAGACGCTCGAGGCAAACGGTAATTCGGAGGTCACGGCACCGAGGAGATGGGAGATTTGCTCCGCACAGGCAGACTTTCGCTTAGCCAGGCCGATGCCCGGCCACAACTGCAGGCAAATCTCCTGGGCCAGTAGAAAAGCGACCTTCCTCGAAAGCTCGATGCCATAAGAAGAGCCTGCGTCGGCAAGGACCGCGCCCACGATGCGCTCGAAGGCGCGCGACCTCGAGGAGGTAACGCCGCGGCCGAAGATCAAGTGATCCTCAACGCCGCGCACAGCGGAGACAGCTTGCGAGACGAGCTCGGAGACAGAGAGCTCCCCGGCGCAGAATCGCTCATCGAGGGAGCACAGGGCATCGAGCGCCTGCTCGACCGGCCCTGTGCTCTCGGCGGCATCCAGGGACGCGTCGATCAGAACGCCATCGTCGGGCTGTTGATCGATCTGCGCGGAGGAGAGGAGCCCGCTGGGAAGAAGATACGGGCGAACGACGACGTAGTCGCCCTCGCGATTGAGGAACGCTTTGGCGCAGCAGTTCGTCACGCAGGCGCGCAAGCCGGCGATGTTATCGGAAAAGTCCGCGTTCACGAGGCAACGGTATGCGCCGCGGCTGATCTTCACATCAGAACCGATTCGGCACCCCTCGCTGCGCAGGAAGCTCAAGATGAGATCCTCGCGCTCCTCGGGGGTCCGCTCCTTGAGTGAGGGGACGCGGGCACAGATGGGCATTTTGCTGTAGGCCGAGGAAACCTTCAGGTCATCGGTGGAAAGCGTCGTCGAAAGAACGAGGCGAGCGCGCGGCGCATCCTGGGAGGCATCGAGCCCGAGGGCCGTCGCAAGGCAGTGCTCCATCGCAGAGGGAGAGAGTGCCTCGATGCCGTTGACAAAAACCACACCCCCGCGCGATTTCGCGATCGACTCGTCAAGAAGCCCGTTGAACGAGGCGGCATCCGGGACCCCGGCGCAGTCGATGCGCACATAGGAGGAGTCGCGGGACAGCAAGCCCTGGTTCTTGCCGTACTCGTACACAAGGCGAGAAAGGAAAGACTTACCGACACCCACGCCGCCGCTCAAGAGGATGGGTAGGCCAAACGGAGGGTACTGAACCGCAGCCTTGCACTGCTCGACAACGGAGCTGAGGCTCAGGTCAAAGCCCACGGCACGCGCGAAGTCGCGGTGATCGGCGATTCCCGTCGCCTGGATGAGGTCGGCGAGCGAGGCGTACTCGCTTGCAGAGAGCTTTACCTGAAAACGCTTCTGGAACGCGCGGCGATGAAAATAACGGACAGGCCTGCCCGCCACCTTAACCACAAGGCCGGCGCGAACAAGGTCGTTGAGGTACTGGCTCGCCAGGCTCCTGGAGATGATGAGCGTCTCGGCGATGTCGGAGGTGGACAGACGGGCAAGGTCGTCGAGCGAGACGGCAGAGGTGAGGGCCTCGAGATGCTCGAGAATCCTGTCCCTCATGTCGACGGGCTTCTTTGCCAAGCTGTCCTGTGCGGTCTTGTCCATGACTTCTTACCTCCTCGTACAAGGAGTATAAGGGGAACACAGAGAACGGAAAGGGGCGCGTGGGGGAATCAACAGCCCCGAGGAAAAGTCCACCACTTGAGGGGCAGAAAACAACGGCCATTGAACATTCAGGGCCGACGCTCAACACTTCGGCTCGACACTTCGCTTTGGAAAGGGCCCTGCGTGCCGGGGTCCCAACATAAAGAAGGGCCCCGGCGCGCAGGGCCTAAAGCTTAACCATGCGCACGGCGATGCGGGCGCAGTCGCAGGCGGCCTTCTTCTCGAAGGTGTTGTAGTCGACGACCTGGCCCTCGGCGCAGGGCTTGTCGCTGATGGCGCGCACGACGACGAGGGGCACGCCGTTGAGATAGGCGGCCTGCGCGATGGTGCAGCCCTCCATCTCGCAGCACAGGTCGCCGAAGGTCGCGAGGATGCGCTCCTTCTGTTCCGCGGGCGAGACGACTCGGTGGGCAAGGTCCTCTCAAAAGGGGTCGTCCGACGCCGCAAGACCTCGATGACCGACTACCGCCTTGAGCAGGTGGCGGATTACCTCTGCACTATCGAACTTGCCTTGGTCAAGTACGAGGCCAAGGAGAACGGTGAGACGTACAACAAGTTCTTCGGAGGTATAGGCTCTTTCAAGAGGAACTGGCTCAAGCAAGCCCGCAACAAGCGGATATAGGAGGTTCCGCGGCTCTGCAGGGAGCCGCCACCCCCTCCTTCGGCGGGAAGGCGGGGCGCCGACGCGGAACTCCCGACGACGTGCTTCGAGCAGCGGAAGCTGAAGCGCAAGCAGAAGCAGCGCGGGCAATGATCGGTGCCGACATGGGCCCAGACGTGAACAGCGCTACGTCCCCTGTTCACGGGGCACGAAACCATAAAGGTTGTCCAGCGGTTGCCAAACGAAAAGCCCCCGACCTGTTTGTGCAGGTCAGGGGCTCGGAAACGCTAGATATCAGCCTATTCCCACTCGATGGTCGCGGGCGGCTTGGACGTGATGTCGTAGCACACGCGGTTGGCGCCGGGAACCTCGGCAACGATGCGGCCGGAGATGCGGGCCAGTACGTCGTAGGGCAGCTTAGCCCAGTCGGCGGTCATGGCATCGCTGGACTCGACGGCGCGCAGGATGATCGGGCGCTGATAGGTGCGCTCGTCGCCCATAACGCCAACGGACTTAATGTCGGGCAGAACCGCGAAGTACTGCCAGCAGCTGTGCTCGGAGTTGCGCTCGCCGGTCTGCTCAAACAGACGCTGGTTGTAGGCGTCGAGCTCCTCGCGCACGATGGCGTCGGCGTTCTTGAGGATCTCGAGCTTCTCCTTGTCGACCGCACCGATAATGCGGATGGCCAGACCCGGGCCCGGGAAAGGCTGACGGAACACGATATGACCCGGCAGGCCCAGCGCCAGACCGAGCGCGCGGACCTCGTCCTTAAAGAAGTGGTCGAGCGGCTCGATGAGGTCGAAGTGCACGCCCTCGGGGAACGGGATCAGGTTGTGATGGCTCTTGATGGTGGCCGTCTTGCCGCCCGTCTTGCGAGCGCCGGACTCGATGATGTCGGGGTAGATGGTGCCCTGGGCCAGGTACTTGACCGGCTTGCCGTCGGTCTCGAGCTGCTGCGCCACGGCGAAGAACTCTTTCCAGAACTGCGTACCGATGATGCGGCGCTTCTCCTCGGGCTCGGTCACGCCGGCCAAAAGCTCGGCATAGCGATCCTCGGCGTGGACGTGAATAAAGTCGACGTCAAACTGCTTGGTGAAGACCTCCTCCACCTGCTCGGGCTCGCCCTTGCGCAGCAGGCCGTGGTTGATGAACACGCAGGTCATCTGCTTGCCCACGGCGCGGGCGCCCAGAGCAGCCACGACGGAGGAGTCGACGCCGCCGGACAGGGCCAGAATCACGCGGTCGTTGCCGACCTTCTCGCGGAACTCGGCCGTCATGGTCTCGACCAGGTTGTCCATGCTCCAGTTGGGCTCCAGGCCGCAGATCTCAAACAGGAAGTTGCTCAGCAGCTGCTGACCATACTCGGAGTGCTTGACCTCGGGGTGGAACTGCGTGGTGAAGATCTTGCGCTCGACGCACTCCATGGCAGCAACCGGGCACACGTCGGTGCTGGCGGTAACGGTAAAGCCCTCGGGCACCTCGGAAACGGCGTCGCGATGGCTCATCCACACGGTCTGCTCCATGGGCGTGGAGTTAAAGAGCTTGGCGCCTGCCGTGCGCGTAATGGTAGCGCGGCCGTACTCGCCCACCTCGGAATGGCCGACCTTGCCGCCGAGCGTCACGGCCGTGATCTGATGGCCGTAGCAAAAGCCCAGGACAGGAAGGCCCAAGTCAAAGATGGCAGGATCGATGGACGGAGCGTCCTCGGCATACACAGAAGCCGGGCCGCCGGAAAGGATGAGCGCAGAGGCGTTCATCTCGCGAATCTCGTCGGCCGAGATGTCGCAGGGGACAATCTCGGAATACACGTTGAGGTCGCGGACGCGACGGGCAATGAGCTGACCGTACTGCGCACCAAAGTCGAGTACGAGGACCTTTGCGGAAGCCTTTTGATCCATGGTTCCCCCTCTTGTTGGCGGGGAGCCGGTGCCCACCCGCGTGAATGAACGAAAATAGCCTTCATAGTGTACACGTTATATGGGGTTTCTCGCCCCTCGCAGCCATCAGCGCACGGCAAACGCACGACCTAGGCCCCTATTTGACGGCAATTGAAGTGTTACCAAACGTTACAGATGATGTAATACGTTTGAACATTGGACGCCCTGTGCCACAATACTGCCGAACGACTCCGCCTCTGCGGCGGCAAATACGATAGGAATACCAGCATGAAGCGCATCCTTCTCATCGCCACGGGCGGCACCATCGCATCGACCGAGGACGGCAACGGCCTCTCCCCCGCCCTGACCGGTGAGGAGCTCGCCCAGAGCGTCCCCGAGATCTCGGGCCTCTGCGAGCTCGACGTGGTGCAGCCCATGAACATCGACAGCACCAATATGCGCCCGAGCGACTGGATGCGTATCCGCGATGTCATCGTCGAAGGCTATGCCGATCACGACGGCTTCGTGATTCTGCACGGCACCGACACCATGAGTTACACCGCGGCAGCACTTTCCTACCTGATTCAGGACAGCCCCAAGCCCATCGTGCTCACCGGCTCGCAAAAGCCCATGGGCAACCCCTTTACCGATGCCAAGCTCAATCTGTATCAGAGCCTGCTCTATGCGCTCGACGAGCATTCGCACGATGTGTCGATTGTGTTTGGCGGCGTCGCCATTGCCGGCACGCGCGCCCGCAAGCAGCGCACCATGAGCTTTAACGCGTTCATCAGCGTCAACTATCCGCCCATCGCCTATATCCGCAACGACCGCATCGTGCGCAACGGGCTTCACGGCACGCATCAGGGCGAAAACCCGGTGCGTTTCTACGACAGCATCGATCCGCGCGTATTTGTACTCAAGCTTACGCCCGGCGTAAACCCGGGCATCCTCGACGCCCTTGCCAATAGCTACGATGCCGTGATTCTGGAGACCTTTGGCATTGGCGGTATTCCCGAGTTTGGCGAGTCGGGCGAGTCGTTCCAAGAGGCAATTTTCCGCTGGGTCGATTCGGGCCGCACCGTCGTTATGACCACGCAGGTCCCCGAAGAGGGCCTCGATCTGGGCGTTTATGAGGTCGGCCGAGCTTACGCCGATCATCCGGGTATTTTGCGCGGCGACGACATGACCACCGAGACGCTCGTGGCCAAGACCATGTGGGCACTCGGCCAGTCACGTGATGCGGACGAGATTCAGCGCCTGTTCTACAGCCAAGTCAACCACGACCGTATCCCGATGGCGTAATTCAGCTGTCGGCGGGTATCCCCTATTCGATACCCTCAAGAAGCTCTGACACCGTCATACCGAGTGCGGGTGCGATCTTAAATAGAACCTTGAGCGTGAAATTTGCCGTCCCATCTTCGATTCGGTCGAGGTAGGGTCGGCTGATTCCTGTCGCCACACAAAAATCAACCTTGGAGATACCAAGGTCCCTGCGTGTCTCTTCGACCCGCCTGCCAAGAATCTGTTTCGCACGTTCGTCCATGCAGCCGAGTTTGAAATGGAGCCGAACATAAACGTAAACTATAGTTTACGTTTTGCCGAATACACAGGAGTTTTCTATGTCGGGTTCTTCGGTCCGCATGTACCGAGCCACGCCTCGCACAAACAGCGCGCCGCCCAAGCTCGTCGTCGTTGAATCAGAATGCCTTTCGCCCGATGAGCGCACAGCATTTGCATTGCTATCAAGTCGCGTCGCCGCCGTTCTGGTCCCTTGCCCGGCGCAAGGTGAACTTGCTATCCAATGCCAGGCGCACAGCTGCTCGCTCAATCAGGCTGCCGTGATCGCAACCAGCCAACGCGGTCTGCCCCTTCTCCTGGAAGCCGGTATCGCACTCGCCCTTCGCGGCGCCGGATACGAAAACGAGGCCGCCGCCGACATGGTCTTTAAACCACGATCGAGCGGCGGCCTCGCAGCAGCTATCGAATATGTGTGCAGACTCGTTGCCTAAAAGGACAAGCTAGAAACCAAAGCCAAAGCCCGTTCCGGTAATCGCCGAGTACATAAAGTAAACGTTGATCACGTTGAGGAACACACCCGTGATGCAACCGTTGCGCAGGTAGCGTTCGCACACGATGCGCGCCATGGCGGCGGAGTCATCATTGTTTTTAGCTTGACGTCCCGCCGTAAAGTATGTCGCCACGCTCAGCAGCAGGTTGAGCACCGGCAGCGCCAGCAACTCGTAGCTCTTGCCCCAGCGCGTCACCTCGCCGGCGGCGTTAAACTTCGTTGCCACCTCGGGACCAATGTTGGGGATAACGCACGCTGCGACCACCAGCGGAATCACCGCAAGTACGAGCAGCGCAATACCCATGTAGCCAGCTTTTTTGCCGTATTTAAACATATGCGTCGCCCTTACACGTTAAAGCGGAAGTGCACGACGTCGCCATCGGCCATGACATAGTCCTTGCCCTCAATACGCAGTTTGCCGGCGGCCTTGGCGCCCTGCTCACCGCCGAGCTCGATGTAGTCGTCATAGCCAATGACCTCGGCCTTAATAAAGCCGCGCTCAAAATCGGTGTGGATGACGCCGGCGGCCTGCGGGGCGGTCGCGCCCTGGCGAACCGTCCAGGCCTTGACCTCCATCTCGCCGGCCGTAAAGAACGACTGCAGACCGAGCAGCTTATAGGCCGCCTGCGCGAGCACGTCCAGACCGGGCTGCTCCAGGCCCAAGCTCTCCAGGTAGTCGGCGGCGTCCTCGGGATCGAGCTCGGAAAGCTCGGCCTCAATCTTGGCGCAGATGGGCAACGGCTTGACGCCATCGATGGGCGCCAGGTCGTCGTTGAGCATATCCTCGTCCACGTTGGCCACATACAGGATGGGCTTCATGGTGAGCAGGAACAGGCCCTTGGCAGCGGCGCGCTCCTCGTCGGTCATCTCCATGGACGCGGCGCGCTTGCCCTCGTTGAGCCAGGCAAGCAGGCGCTTGGCCACCTCGAACTTGGGCATGAGCTCCTTGTCGCGCTTGGCCTCCTTCTCGAGCTTGGGCAGCTGCTTCTCGAGCGTGCCCATGTCGGCCAGGATGAGCTCGGTCATGATGGTGTCGGCATCGCCGGCGGGATCGACGAACTCGCCCGTGCGGCCCACCTCGCGCATAACGTTGGGGTCCTTAAAGTAGCGCACGACCTCGCAGATGGCATCGGTCTCGCGGATGTTTGCCAAGAACTGGTTGCCCAGGCCCTCGCCCTCGTTGGCACCCTTCACCAGGCCCGCGATGTCGACAAACTCGACCGTAGCCGGCACAATGCGGCCCGGGTTGACGATGTCGGCAAGCTTTTGCAGGCGGCTATCGGGCACGTCGACGATACCCACATTGGGGTCGATCGTGGCAAACGGGTAGTTGGCGGCAAGGCCGGTCTTTTTGGTAAGCGCGGTGAACAGCGTCGACTTGCCCACGTTGGGCAGGCCCACGATACCGATGGAAAGGGACACGACAGCTCCTTTTAGTACAGGTACTTCAAACTGTATAAGTATAGCGCCGCCGCAGCATCCGGGCGAATCCGGACACCGCGGCGGCGCAAATGAAGCAGAGATAGAGCTCGCTGACTAGTCCGCGAGCTTCTCCACCTGATCGAGCATCTTGTCAAGCTTGGCCTTTGCCTCGGCCTTGGCCTTCTGGGCCTCTTCGTGGGCCTTGGCCTTCTGAGCGGCCTTTTCCTCGGCCTCGGGGTCGACAACGACCAGATTGGACGCATCGTGCTCGACCAGCTTGAGCGCATGCTCGGGGCACACCTTGACGCAGGCTCCGCAACCTAGGCAATACGTGGACTCCAGTGCAAAGCGACCGCTTCCCACCAAATCGCAGGCAAACGTGGGGCACACGTTGACGCACTCGCCGCATGACGTGCACTTGTCAAAATCGCATTCCGGTGTGCTCACCTGCATATTCTGGGCAAGCTCGGGGTGGTTCTGCAGCGTCGAGAGCACCAGCTGCCGCCCGTGCGTGAGCGAACGGCGACGCTTGGTCGTCGTGGTGCCGCACATGGTGTTGAGCGTGCGCTCGAGCTGCGTGATCTGGTGACGGTGAGCCTTCAACTTCTGCGTCACCGAGGCCAGCGCCGCCGTCGCTGGATTGAGCTTGGTCACCGTCAGGCCCGTGGTGCGGGCAATCTTATCCATGTACTCCTTGCGCTCGTACTCGCGGCGCTTATGGCATTTGAGGCTCTTGGGGTCGACCTCCAGGCCCATGCCCGTACTCGCCCACTCCTCGGCGGTAGCAATGGCCTCGCCCAAAATGTCCTCGCCACCGGTGTTGCGGCACTTATCGCACACGCCCAGTGGCAGGTAGACGCTCACGTTGGGATAGTCCGCCAGTACCGAGAACCAGGTCTCGGCCGTAATATCGCCCACGCAGGCAACGACGACCTCGTTTTCGCGCGGCATGCGCTTGAGGGCGCGTGTGCAGGTGACGTAGGCGGTCTCGTGGCTCGTAGCAGCGGAGACGATATCGTCATACAGGTTTTTAGGCGCCAGGCGCGGCGAGATGATCGCCTCGGTCGGACAGGCAGCGGCGCACAGGCCGCACTTGCGACAGGAGTCGAGGATCTCGATGGCGTCTTCCTCGACCTCGATAGCGTTGACCGGGCACACGTCCATGCACGCGGCGCAACCGCTCTTTTCGTTTTTGCAGGTCAAGCACGGAATGGTGTTGCCGCGCGGACGCTCCTTGTAGTCGGCAGGATTCCACTGCGGCGCCGACGGATCGAGCGCGTCGGTCACGCCGCCAAGCGGGTTTTTAAGAAAGTCGAAACCCTTGCTGATCTCGATAATGTCATCAAACAGATCGTGTTCCTGCGCCATGCGCGGCCCCTCCCTGAGCAGTGCAAACAAGCAAGAGATAATGATACGCTATCGGCCCACGCCTCGGGCAAATTACACGCGGAGCATCTTTGCGGCAAATAGCCCATGGCCTATCGCCGTCTCGATTGCACAAGATCAATCAAGCGCCAAACTATGCCTCGCGCATGAGCTCGGCGAGCTTTTGCCTGGTCACCTTGGCCTGCTCGTTGGCCATATTGCGTTCGTTTCTAAAGGCCGCATCCGCAACGCTCATCAGGTCAGCATCGGAAATCCCGCCAAGGCCCAGCTCCGCGAGCGTCGTCGGCAGACCGACGCGCTGGCAAAACTCGAGCACCTGATCAAGCTCGGGCGCACGCTCCAGGCGCAGCTGCACCACCAGGCCAAATGCCACGGCCTCACCATGCATGGCCTTGCACTCGGGCAGAATCGTCAGGCCGTTGGCGATGGCATGGGCAAGCGCTAGGCCACCGCTCTCAAAGCCAACACCCGAGAGCAGAATATTGCACTCGATCAGGCGCTCAACCGCCGGCGATATACGTCCCTTTCTGAGATCGCGCTTGACAGCGACGCCGCACTCCATGAGCGTGTCATAGCAGGCACGAGCCGCAACCAGAGCCAAGTGCCCCGGCGCGCCACCGTGCTCGTTAGCGCCGTGCGCCGCGGCGCACGAACGCGCCTCGAAGTACGTTGCCAGCGCATCGCCCATACCAGCGACCGTCATACGCAGCGGGGCTGACGCGACCACGTTGGTATCGACCACGACCAGGTCTGGATTCTTCTCGAGCAACAGGTAGCGGTCGAACGACCCATCCTCGTGATACAGCACCGAAATCGCACTGCACGGACCGTCCGTCGAAGCCGCCGTGGGGCATACGCACAACGGCAACTCGGCATAAAACGCAACGGCCTTGGCGATATCGAGCATCTTGCCGCCGCCAATACCCACTACCATGTCGCAATACTCGGTCTGGGCTTCCTTGGCCATTTCGACAACGGCCTCTTCCGTACACGGACCGTCATAAATCTTAAAGAACGGCTCGCTTAGATCTTCGTCCAGAAATCCATCGACGATCTGCCTGCACAGCCGATCCTCGGTGCCCTGGTCAAACAAGACATAGGCAGCGCAGCCCAACCATGACAAATACCTGCCTTGACGCGACAGTTCGCCCGGCCCCTGAACATACCGGCCGGGACCGCCGTAAACCATAGGAAGCGCCATACGAGAATCCACCCTTCATCAAACAACGATTGGTGCAAAGTAACCCGACCCCTTTGCACCATAGCAAAAAGGGGCAAAGCCATCTGCTGGCTTTGCCCCTTCCTTAGCTTGATTTACTCATCCATGAGATAGTAGTGGCCCAGTGCGTCTGCACCCAGAATGGCGTTTGCGACCATCTCGGGCGTCACCTCAAACGGCATGTTGCACATGGTGTCATCGGGTGCGCAGGCGGCCTCGGCAACAATCATGGCCTGCTCGCGCGTAAGCTCGGCAACGCCAAGTTCCTTCATCGTGACCGGCAGGCCCAGCTCAATGCAGAAGCCCAAGACTTCCTCGAGCTTCTCGGTCGGGGCATCCTCGAGTACCAGCTGGACGATAGTGCCAAAGGCGACCTTCTCGCCGTGATACATGCCGTGGCACTCGGGCAGCATCGTCAGACCATTGTGGATGGCATGAGCAGCAGCAAGGCCCGAGCTCTCAAAGCCAATGCCCGAAAGCAGCGTATTGGCCTCGATGATGTGCTCGACGGCGGGCGTGAGCGCACCCTTCTCCAGCGCGACCTTGGCCTTGACGCCATCGGCCATAAGCGTCTCGAAGCAGAGCTTGGCGAGCGCCAGGCCGGCCATGCCGCCCTTGCCGCCAGCGCAGGTGCCGCCGTCGGCATCGTGCGTCGCCTGGGCCTCGAAATAGGTTGCGAGAGCATCGCCCATACCGGAAACCGTCAGGCGCACCGGGCTCGCCGCGATAACCGTCGTATCCATCAGGACAATGTTGGGGTTTGCCTTAAGGAAGAGATATTTATCGAACTGGCCGTCATCGGTGTAGAGCACCGAAAGTGCCGAGCACGGTGCATCGGTCGAGGCAATGGTGGGGCAGATGATAACCGGGGACTCCAGGTAGTAGGCGACGGCCTTCGCGGTGTCGAGGATCTTGCCGCCACCGACGCCGACGATGATGTCGCAACCGTTGTCGCGAGCGAGCGCAACCAGGCGATCGACCTCGCCCTTGGAGCACTCGCCGTTAAAGTCCTCAAACAGCAGCTCGGCCTTGGCCTCGGCAAAGCCGCCCTCGATCTTGGCACCGACGCGCTTCTTGCCCGAAGGCGTCACGATGACGAGGGCCTTAGCGCCGAGCGGCTCGACATAGGAGCCGAGCTTGGCGAGCTCGTCCGGACCCTGGATGTACTTGCTGGGGCTATTGAAAATTGCAGCCATAACTATCCCATTCTCTAAAAAAGAAAGGGGCTCCGTACGGATACGTGCGGAGCCCCTCGTTACGATAACAAGAGTCGATTAGAAATCGATGTCGGTGTCGTAGTAGCAGGCCTTGAGGATCTTCTCGAAGTCGGCAGCCTTGGTCTCACGCGGGTTCTCGGGCGTGCAGGCGTCCTGCTCGGCGTTCGCGGCGATCTCGGGCAGCTTGGCGAGGAACTCCTCCTCGGAAACCATCTGCGGGTTCTCGGCGTCGACCTTCACGCCACCATTCGCGTAATCCTTGATGGACTGCGGAATGTTGAGCTGGTCGTTGAGGTCGCGGATCTTCTGGACGAGCGCAGCGATGAGCTCCTCGTTGGTCTCGCCGGGAAGGTGCAGGATCTCCTTGGCCACGTAAGCGTAACGCTCGGCAGCACGGGGATCCTTGGAGTTCCACTGGATGACCTTGCCCAGGTACATGGCGTTAGCGGCACCGTGGATGATGTGGCCGTTCTCGAAGGCAGCACCGGTCTTGTGAGCCATGGAGTGAACAATGCCCAGCAGGCCCGAGGAGAAGGCGATACCGGCGATGCACTGAGCCTCGTGCATGTGCTGACGGGCCTCATGGTCGCCAGCATAGGACTTGGGCAGCCACTCGACGATCTCGCGGATGCCGTGCAGAGCGTTGGCGTCGGTGAACATAGAGGCGCAGGTGGAAACGTAGGCCTCCATGCAGTGGGTCAGAGCATCCATGCCGGTGTGAGCGCACAGCTTGGCGGGCATGGTGTAGGTGAGCTCGGGGTCGACGATGGCGACATCAGGGGTGATGTTGAAGTCGGCCAGCGGGTACTTGATGCCCTTGGCGTAGTCGGTAATGACGGAGAACGCGGTGACCTCGGTAGCGGTGCCGGAGGTAGAGGAGATGGCGCAGAAATGAGCCTTCTGACGCAGCTCAGGGAAGCTGAACGGCTGGATGATGTTGTCGAAGGACTCCTCGGGATACTCGTAGAAGACCCACATGGCCTTAGCGGCATCGATGGGCGAGCCGCCACCGATGGCGATAATCCAGTCGGGCTCGAACTCGCGCATGGCCTCGGCGCCCTTCATGACCGTCTCGATGGACGGGTCGGACTCGACGCCCTCGAACAGCTTGACCTCGAAGCCGCCTTCCTTAAGGTCGTTCTCGACGTCCTGCAGGAACCCGCCGCGGCGCATAGAGCTGCCGCCAGAAACGATGATGGCCTTCTTGCCCTTGAGGTTCTTCACCTCGTGGCGAGCGCCCTCACCAAAGTACAGATCGCGAGGATTGGTAAAACGTCCCATACTGTGCCTCCTAAACAAGCCCCTCTTAGACTTGCGTATATAACGGAGCACCCAATTGGCTCCGTTAGGACCGGTTTGCGCGTTGCCGGCGATGACAATGCGCGATGTCTAAACGTCTCAACGCTCAGACAAACACTATTTTACCGTTCTGGTTGGTCAGTTATTCACCTAAAGCCGCCAATGATGAAACGTTTTTTCTATCCCTGAAGACCCTTGTGCGGCATTCATACTCCCAAGCTGGGCAAACGTTTTATCAAGGTTGACTACATATCCCGGGCAGGACTGTGCCCCTCCAAAATATGCACCGTTCGCCGCCAAAAATCGACCGTTTGCGGCACCGTGATACCACTCGGTCGTCCAAGGTGCCGACATTTGTGCGACATCCGTCTTCGTGGTGCAAAGGTGCAAGTCCAAGTGCGGCACCCCCGGTGTGCCACATGCGGGTAAACTAGAACCTTATATAGAGATATTTGAACCCTAACCGCAGCAAAGGAGGCCCCATGGCATTCGATCCCATTCAAGAGGATTGCCATCGCCTCGTTCTTGAGGCCTTGCGCCGCGACAATATCCCGCTCACCGACGGTGCTGCCGTAGAGCGTCTGATGGAACAATTCACCCGCAACCCCGCACCGCTCATCGTGCACGACCGCGACCGCGCCGGGCACCTCATTGCCAAGGTGGTCGAGGCTGTCGACTACCGCATTCCCTTTATCCCTGACGATACCCAGGCAGAGCAGGAAGAGGCAGCTGCCGAGAACATGCTCCGCGAGGCAGCCGCGCTCGACCCCACCAACTGGGACGCTCAGCGCATGCTGACCGCCCTCACCGCCGAATCCAACGAGGAATACGTGCAGTATCTGGTGTCCAAGTGCGACGAGGTGGAGCATGACCTGGCGCTCAAAATCGCCTCGGCGCAGGACCCCTACGAGCGTGAGGCCGCAGGCGACCTTACGCGCCGCCCCTATCTGCGCTGGCTTGCCGCCCTTGCGTCACGCGCGCTCATTAGCGGCCGCTATCGCATGTCGCTCGAAGCCGCAAACCGCAGCCTCGACTTTGCGCCCAACGACCCCGCCGGTGTCCGCCACACCGCGATGCTCGCCATGGCAAAGCTCGAATACCCCGCCGAGGAGCTCAAGCGCTTTCGCTCTGCCCACTCCGTCCCCTATCTCGCCAACACGCCGCTGCGCCGTCGTCCCAAGGATGCGGAGCGCGACTTGGACCCGTGGACGCTCATCGCGCTGATGAGCGCTGCCTGGCGCGAGCTGGACTACGAGGGCGCCGAGCACTATTTGCGCATCCTTGCGCGCTCGTGTCCGCACGCAGCCGAGGCACTCTACTTCCAAACCGAGTTTCCCGATGGCGTCTATGCCCGCGTCAACGTGGGTGTGGGCTCCACCGACGAACTTGTCCTTGCGCTGTCCGAGGCGACGCCGGTACTGCAGGAGGGCCTGGGCGCCCCCGACAACGCCAGTTTTGCCGCCTGGGTCGCCACCAACGATATCGTGCGTTCCCAAATCGATGAGCGCATACTGCGGGCGGCCGAGCAGGGTTTGCCGTTTAAGGGAGGAGACCTCTAATGGATCCGAGCGTCTACATCCCCGCCTACCTGGAGCGCACCTATCTGGCGTCGCACCCCGAACTCACCGATGCAGCACGCGAGCTTGTCCATAACGACGTGAGCGTCAACCCTCATAAGTATGCGCAGTCCGAGCATGCCCAGGCACTGCTGTCCTATGCCGGTGTTCATCGCCACCTGCTCGACGAGCTCCATCGCATCGAAGACATGGGCAGCGATGAGGAGTTTGAGCAGACGCGCAATCGCCTGTTTGACGACATGCGCGATGAGCTGCTCAAGATTGTCCGCGTCGATGCACTGGCCGTCGACGCGCAGCTGCTCGCCATCATCCTGGCCGACACGCCCGTTGACGCCTGCCTGGGCGACCTGATGAAGCTCGAAGCGACCACGGCCGATTACCTGCAGCAAAGCGTGCCCGGGTTCGATATGGAGCCCCCACACTACTGGGCCAACAAGGTTTTGACGGACGGCGTGACGGCGGCAGATCTCACCGTGAGCGAGCCGGCACTTATCGGGTGGCTCCACACGCTCGAGGCCATCTCGCAGCTGTGCATGGCGAGCGCCCGCTACCGCGCTGCTGCCAACTACGCCCGCCGCGTCCTTAAGGCAGAAGGCTATCCCACCCGAGCTGCCGGCACCGTGTTGCTCGCCCTCGCACGCCTGGAAGACCAGGACGGCTTTTTTGCCCTGGCTCACCAGCTCGAGGAACAGGTAGGGGCCGATGCACTCGAGAACTCCCCCTGGTACCTGCTCGCCCGCACAATCCTCTTGTTCAAAACGAACAAGATGCGTCCAGCGGCGCGTGCGCTGCGTGAGTTCGCTAGCCGCTGCGAGGGCGGCGCGTTCTTCTTGCTGAATCCCATGTACCAGACACCGTACCTTCCCTGCCGGCCCGAGCCACGCGATCCCTGGGATCTTTCGCACCAGGCCGTTTGGGAAGCGGACGGCATTATCTCGGACACTCCCGACTTTGCCCCCTGGGCCAATGCCTGCGAAGACGTGTCGCAGCTTGCCCAGGAATTTGCGCGCCGCTACGGATTTTAGTGACGCACTCGACCCGACCATGTCGTTTACGTTAGGAACGGTTTCATGAACCTCCGCTCATCTCTTGCCTGCACCTCGAGCGATATCGCTCGCTGGGGACTGCGCTCCGTCCTCAAGCGCCAGGGCGGCGTACTCCCCGGCCGCATCGCCATGAAGATCAACCCCTATCTGCTGAGCGACCTGGCGGGCCTTGTCGACCGCAGCGTGGTGATCACCGGCACCAACGGTAAGACCACCACCTCCAACCTCATCGCCGACGCCGTTGGTGCCGGCGGCGCCACCGTGGTATGCAACCGCGCCGGCAACAACATGGAGCCGGGCGTGGTGGGTGCACTGCTCGAGGCGCGCAGCGGCCTCAAGCGAGCCGGCGGCGGCAAGCGCGTGGGCGTTTTTGAATGCGATGAGCTCTACACCGTGCGCGTCCTGCCCAAGCTCAAGCCGACGTACTTCGTGCTGCTCAACCTGTTCCGCGACCAGCTGGATCGCTATGGCGAGATCGATCACACCCAGGAGGTCATCGCCCATGCGTTGGAGCTCTCTCCGGCAACAACGCTCATCTACAACGCAGACGACCCGCTGTGTGCCGCGATCGCCGCGCGCGTCCCCAACACGAGCATCGCCTTTGGCATCGACGGCGCCACGGGCACCGAGTCCGATCGCATTAGCGACTCGCGTTTTTGCTCGCAGTGTAACGCTCCGCTGGAGTACGACTATGTGCAGTACGGCCAGCTCGGAGCCTATCATTGTCCTTCGTGCGGTTGGGCCCGCCCTGAACTTGCCCGTCGCGTGACGGGCGTGGAGCTCGGCTGCGACGGCTACGGCTTTGAACTGAACTTTGGACCCGACGCCGACGCACCCGCAACGCACATCGCCACGCGCTACAACGGCCTGTACATGGTCTATAACGTTGCCGCCGCCTTCTTTGCGGCGCGCGAGTTGGGCGTGGACGCGGCGCATCTGCAGCCCACGCTCGATGCCTACGTCCCCGCCGGCGGACGCATGGGCCGCTGGGAGATCGCCGGCCGTACCGTCGAGGCAAACCTGGCCAAGAATCCCGTAGGCTTCGATCGCCAGATTCAGTCCATTAAAACGGCAGGCGGCAGGCTCTGCGCCTTCTTCCTGAACGACAACGACGCCGACGGCCACGATGTCTCGTGGATCTACGACGTCGACTTCGAGCGCATCGCCGATACCCCAGGGCTTGTCGCCTTTGCCGGAGGTACGCGCGCGCACGATATGCAGGTACGCCTGAAGTACGCCGGCATCGACGCCGCGATTATCTCGGACGTCGCGCAGGCAATTGGCGCCGTGGCAGACGAGGCCGCCGATGACACCTTCTACGCCGTCGCCAACTACACGGCCTTCCCGCCGCTGGTCAAGGAGCTCGACGGGCTGAAAGGCGCCACCGCCGACGCTGTTGCTGGGCGCGCCGTAGCCCGTGCCGACGGCAGCGCTCTTCCTGTCGGTATCGCGCCAGTCGAGCTTTCGCGCCCGCTGCGCATCGTCTACCTGTATCCCGATGCCCTTAACCTCTACGGCGACGGCGGCAACGTCATCGCCCTCGAGCGCCGCTGCGCCTGGCGTGGCATTCCCGTGCGCGTGGACGAGGTCCGTATGGACGAAACGCTTGATTTGACCGATGCCGATATCGTCATGATGGGTGGCGGCTCCGACCGCGACCAGCTAGCCGTGGCACACGAGCTGCTCGCCCAAAAAGACAAGGTCGCGGCCTATGTTGAGGATGGCGGCTCGCTGCTTGCCATCTGTGGCAGCTATCAGCTGCTCGGCCGTTCGTACTATATGGGTGAGGATCGCATCGAGGGCCTGGGCGTCATTGCCGCCGAAACCGTACGTGGCTCCGATCGCCTGATCGGCAACGTAGCCGTCAAAACCGATCTGGCGCCTGAGCCCTTTGTGGGATTCGAGAACCATGGAGGTCGCACCCTGCTCGACGCGGAGGCAACGCCGCTCGGAACGTCCGTCGTCGCGGGCACCGGCAACAACGGCGACGATGGCTTTGAGGGCCTGATCTACAAGGGCGTCATCGGCACGTACCTGCATGGCCCGGCGCTGCCCAAGAACCCCGAGCTCGCCGACTGGCTGATCGCCCATGCCCTCGAGCACCGTGGCGATGCACAGGCCGCCGCCCTGCTGCCGCTCAAGCCCCTCGACGACACCTACGAGCACGCCGCCCACGACGCCGCCATGAAGCTCCTCCCCTAGCACCCCACCACCACAAAAGGGACAGGCACCTTTGTGGTGGTTTTGCCCCGTCCCAGCGGTTTGTCTCAATCTGTAACATCTAGACCGTTAAAAGTCGTCTTACTGTTACAGAATGAGACGTTCGTCCCGACGTCTGCCGTCTGTCTCGATCTGTAACAGATAGAGCCGATTTGCCCGCCCAGATGTTACAGATTGAGATATTTGAAAATCGGAATAGAAACCCACTCCTGTGTGGTGGTTTTTCAATCTGCCAACGATATGTGAACGGATAGAAAAGTCTGCTATACTCTTTCCCGCTGTCCCCATCGTCTAGCGGCCAAGGACGCCACCCTTTCAAGGTGGATATCGCGGGTTCGAATCCCGCTGGGGGCACCATTTGAAATCTGAAGCCCGTTACCAATTCGGTGACGGGCTTTTTTCTTCCCCAACGCCGGGATTCGAACCCGACAGGGTGCGGAGCTGAGGAAACGCGAAGCGTTTTCCAGCGCAGCACACAAGGAGCGAAGCGACGCAGCGAAGGCGGGCGGCGCCAGCCGCACGCGGACATCCCGCTGGGGGCCCACAGAATCTAAGAAGCCCGTTATCAATTCGGTAGCGGGCTTTTTGCTACCGATATGCCGGGATTCGAACCCGACAGGGTGCGAATCCCGGCATCATCGCAAGGCCTGTGGTCAAAAAATGGCAAATATGAGTACTGTTACCATTTTAGTTACAGCGATTTCATGCCTTCAGAAGGCGATTTAGCCGTCGGGCGTCCTACGGCGGAATAATTGCAGACGTTTATCGGCTAAGTACTTGGACATATGTTGCGTAACACTACATATTTTGCAAATAAATAATGTTACAGGACTTGTGACAGTACTCATATTTGACGTTTTTTGCCCATAGCCCTTTATACCTAGGCACATCGGCGGCAAAACGGGCTTCAAAGCGTCCTTCGCAAACAAAAAGCCGGGGCCCGCGCGATGCGGACCCCGGCTCAATACCGTGACGATATGTCAGTTACGTTCTACACATAGAACAGAATGTCGTCGTAGGTCGGAACCGGCCAGTAGTCGGCGGCCACGATCTCCTCCATGGCATCCACGGCGGCGCGCAGCGTATCCATAGCGGGAACGACCTCGTGTGCATACACATTGGCCTGCTCCTGGCCATCGAGGGCCTCGGCCTTCTGATGCACGGCGTCGAGCGCCTTAATGGAGTCGTTGATGGCAGTGATACCGTTGCAGAGCTTGTTGAGCGTATTCTGCTCGCACTGCATGGCGGCCTCGGCGCCGGCGGCGCGAATAGTCTCAAGGCCCTTAGCGACCTTGGTGGCATAGGCGGTAATGACCGGGCGATAGGTACGACGCGCCTCGCGAACCATCGTGGTAGCCTCGATGTTCATGAGCTTGTTGTACTTCTCGAGCTTGCAGTCGTAGCGGCACTGAGCCTCGGCCTTGGTCAGGACACCCGTCTCCTCGAAGAGCGCGATAGCCTTATCGGAAACAAAGGCGGGCAGGGCATCGGCCGTGGTCTTGTTGTTGGCAAGGCCGCGCTTCTCGGCCTCAATGGGCCACTCGTCGGAGTAACCGTCGCCGGAGAACAGGATGCGCTGGTGATCGGTCAACACCTTCTTGCAGTACTCGAGCGCGGCATCCTGGAACTCATCCTCGGGCGTACCCTCAAGCGCGTCGGCGAAGGACTTGAGCGACTTGGCCACGGCGGCATCGAGCACCAGGTTGGAGTCGGAGACGTTCTGCTCGGAGCCGCAGGCACGGAACTCGAACTTGTTGCCGGTGAAGGCGAACGGGGAGGTGCGGTTGCGGTCGGTGTTGTCCTGCATCAGCTTGGGCAGAGTATCGGCGCCCAAGTCGAGCACGCCGCGCGTGGCATGGACGGAAGCCTTGCCATCGATGATCTTCTCGACGACCTCGGTAAGCTGGTCGCCCAGGAAGATGGACATAATCGCCGGAGGAGCCTCGTTGGCGCCCAGACGATGGTCGTTACCGGCCGAGGCAACGGAGGCACGCAGGAGCTCCTGATAGTTATCGACGGCCTCGATCACCGCGGTGAGGAAGACGATGAACTGCAGGTTGTCGAGCGGAGTGTCGCCCGGATCGAGCAGATTCTCGGACTCGGTGCCAAGCGACCAGTTGTTGTGCTTGCCCGAACCATTGATGCCCTCAAAGGGCTTCTCGTGCAGCAGGCAGACCAAGTCGTGGCGGGAGGCGATGAGCTTCATCTTCTCCATCATGACCAGATTCTGGTCGATGGCCTCGTTGACCTCGCCATAGACCGGTGCGAGCTCATGCTGGCAGGGAGCAACCTCGTTGTGCTTGGTCTTGGCGGGAATGCCGAGCGCCCACAGCTCATCGTCCAGGTCCTTCATGTAGGCCGAGACGGTGGGGCGGATAGCGCCAAAGTAGTGCTCCTCGAGCTCCTGGCCCTTGCAGGGAGCGGCACCAAAGAGGGTGCGGCCGGTGATGACCAGGTCCTTGCGCTTGCGGTAAGCGTCCTTCTTGATCAGGAAGTACTCCTGCTCGTCGCCCACGGAAGGAACGACCTTCTTGGGGGTCTTACCGAACAGCGCCAAAACGCGCTTAGACTCACGCGAGAGCGCGGTCATGGAACGCAGCAGCGGGGTCTTCTTGTCCAGGGCCTCGCCCGTGTAGGAGCAGAAAGCCGTGGGGATGCACAGGACATCGTCCTTGATAAAGGCGGGGCTAGTGGGGTCCCAAGCGGTGTAGCCACGGGCCTCGAAGGTGGCGCGCAGGCCGCCGTTGGGGAAGCTGGAGGCATCGGGCTCGCCCTGGATGAGGTTCTTGCCCGTAAACTTGGTAATGGCGGTGCCGTCGTGGTTGGGCTCCAGGAAGCTGTCGTGCTTCTCGGAAGTAATGCCCGAAAGCGGCTGGAACCAGTGGGCGTAGTGCGTAGCGCCCTTGGAGATGGCCCAGACCTTCATAGCGTGAGCGACGGCATTGGCCACGTCCAGGTCGAGCGGCTCACCGCCCTCGAGGGTTGCAGCAAGGCGCTTCCAAATGTCCTTGGGGAGGTAGTCCTTCATGACTTCCTCAGAGAACACCATGGTCCCGAAGCGGTCAGTAAGTTCGGCCATACGGAACTCCCTTCGTATCGGCACCGCGTGAGAAGCGGTGTTGATTACTAACGAACGAGTCATAGCTTAGACTCGCCGTGTTTCCGCGACATTACCGTTATGTTGCTGTCGCGAAACCAATCAATGAGGTTACCCTATCGAGGCGGCGTTGCCACCCTCAACAGCCAATCAACTGCATAAATTGCAGACCTCTCCCCATGGTTTAAGGGTAGTCAATTTGGGATGGAGCTCTATTAACTGGTATTTTGCATCAGATACCAGTCTTTATAGTCCGTGCCTAGATTAGCCGCTCTGTTATAGAGAAAGCCGATAGCAAGGCATCTTTGATTGGTATCCCCGAATAACGAGTGAAACTCCACCGTGACACAGTGGTGCTGTAGAATCCTTACAACACATCACACTATTACGTATCTAGAGGAGCACGATATGCGCGTCGACGAGGTTTTTAAGCAGGCAGCATCCCAGGGCACCGCGCCCGTTTCGTTTGAGATGTTCCCGCCCAAGGGCGAGCTCACCCTCGACACGGCTCGCGAAGTGGCAGGCAATCTGTGCAAGCTTTCGCCGAGCTTTGTCTCGGTCACCTGCTCGGCCGGCGGCTCGGGCAACGGTGCCACCACCGCCCCCATCGCGCATATGATTTCGAGCGAATTCGACACGCCCTCGGTGGCACACCTCACCTGCGTGGGCCGCACCCACGCCGACATCGCCGCCAAGATCGACGAGTATCGCACCGCCGGCGTTGAAAACATCCTGGCCCTGCGTGGCGATCTCCCTGCCGGCGCGACCGAGGACGACAAGCCCGCCTCCGACTACGCCTACGCCCGCGACCTCATCCCCGAGCTCGTCGACGCCGGCTTTTGCGTGGGCGCCGCAGCCTACCCCGAGGGCCACATTGCCTGTGAGGATCTCAACCTCTCGGTCGAACACCTCAAGCAAAAACAGGACGCCGGCGCGAGCTTCTTTGTGACACAGCTCTTCTTTGATAACGAGTGCTTCTACCGTTTTCGCGAGCTTGCCGACAAGGCCGGCATCACCGTGCCCATTACCGCGGGCATCATGCCGTTTATGGGCAAGTCGCAGATCAGCCGCATGGTCTTTATGTGCGGCGCGTCGCTGCCCTCCCCCGTCATCAAGATTCTCGCCAAGTACGAGAACGACCCCGAGAGCCTGCAGGCAGCCGGTGTAGATTATGCCGCCCGCCAGCTTTGCGACCTCAAGGAGCACGGCGCCGACGGCCTGCACCTGTACACTATGAACCGTCCTGCGATCGCCGCGACCATTATGGAGCGCCTGGGGTAATGGAAAAACCGCACATCGATACAACCGCTGTCGAAGTGCCGGCCGACCTTGCGTCGCCGGCGCTTTACCGTGTCGATGCTGCGTACCATCCCCGTGTCGACCGCGCCGAGATGCTGCGGTACCTGGGTTACGGCGGCCAGCAGATTGAGCCCGAGCTGTCACGACGTATTGAGCTTGTGGTCGAGCGTCTGGAACTGGACATTGAGCCTCGTGGCGTGCGCCGCGTGTTTGCCGTCGATGCCACGGGCGTGGACGAACAAAGTGAGCCTTGCATTCGCTTGGTCGGCACCAACGTTGAGCTGCGAGGTCGCGATATCTATCGACATCTCAAAGATGCCCGCTTTGCCGCGCTCATGGCATGCACCCTCGGCATGGACGCCGAGCGTCGCCTGCGCACCACGGGAGCCCAACATCCCCTGGAGGGCGCCGTGCTCGACGCCGCGTGCTCCGCTTACGTGGAAGCCGCCGTTGAGCAAATGGACCAGCAGGTCAAGACGGACGCCGCCGCACACGGACTCGCCGGCAACTGGCGCTTTAGCCCCGGCTACGGCGACTGCCCGCTCTCGGCCCAGCGCTCGATCGTCAATGCGCTCAACGCCACGCGGCTCATCGGACTTACCGTCACACCCACCAGCCTGCTCATGCCCACCAAAAGCGTGACCGCGGTGATCGGCCTATTCGACGGCGAAGTCCACGACGCCCAGAGCCGCCCCACCTGCAATATCTGCCGCATGCGCGAGCACTGCCGCTTCCGCGCCGCCCACACCACCTGCTATTCCAGCCATTAGGAGCCCTCAATGTTTACTCCGCTTATCACTCATGATTCTGACGGCACTGCATTGGCGGCACCCGTTGATGCCGCACGTCGCAACGGTGCCACGTACAAGACGCGCACGATCGGCGATCTGCGCATTAAGGACGATCGCCTGCGTGCGGCCATCGATGGCACGGGACACCTGCTGTTCGACGGCGGCATGGGCACCATGTTGCAGGCCGCTGGCATGAAGGCGGGCGCCCTGCCCGAGCTGCTCAACTTTGAGGAGCCCCAGGTCATTACCGACATTCAGCGCCAGTACGTCGAGGCTGGCTGCGACGTGATCACCGCCAACACCTTTGGCGCCAACGCCCACAAGCTCGACGTCGCCGCCACCGTGGCAGATGTCTTTGCCGCGGCCGTCGCCTGTGCCCGCGAGGCCGGCGCCCGCTACGTCGCCGGCGATATCGGCCCCATCGGCGCGCTGCTTCGCCCCCTGGGTACCCTGAGCTTCGACGAGGCCTACGACCTCTTTGCCGAGGAAGTGCGCGCAGGCGTCGATGCGGGCGTGGACCTCTTTATTATCGAGACCATGACCGACCTGGCCGAGATCAAGGCGGCTGTCCTCGCCTGCCGCGAGAACTCCGACCTGCCCGTCTTTGCCACCATGACCTTTGAGGAAGACGGTCGCACCTTCCTGGGCACGAGTCCCGAGGTGGCCGCCATCACGCTCGACGCCATCGGTGCCGACGTTTTGGGCATCAACTGCAGCCAAGGACCGGCCGAGCTCCGAGGACTCGCCGCACGTATGCTCACCGTTACCGACAAGCCCGTTATGGTGCAGGCTAATGCAGGACTCCCCCATGTAGACGACGACGGCAACACCGTCTTTGATATCCAAGCCCCCGAATACGCCGAGGCCGTCGCCGGCATGATCGCCGACGGTGTGAGCGTCGTGGGCGGTTGCTGCGGCACCACGCCGGCGCACATGGCGGCCTTGCGCACGCTTATCGACCACCACACACCCAGCCCGCGCCGCCGCAAGCCCAGCATGTCGGTCACGAGCGCCCAAACGGTCGTGGACCTTCCCTGCGACGGCCACAAGATCGCCGTCATCGGCGAGCGCATCAACCCCACCGGCAAAAAGCGCCTGCAGCAGGCCCTGCGCGACGGCGACCTGGACTACGTCGTGAGCCAGGGCATCAGCCAGCAGGAACAGGGCGCCGACATCCTGGACGTCAACGTCGGCCTGCCCGAGATCGACGAGGTCAAGATCATCCAACAGGCCACCGAGCAGCTCCAGGGCTCCACGCTGCTGCCGCTGCAGATCGACTCCACCGATCCCGCCGCTGTCGAGGCCGCCGTGCGCCGCTACGCCGGCAAGCCCATCATCAACTCGGTCAATGGCAAGCAGCAGATCATGGATGAGATCTTTCCGCTGGTCGCCCACTACGGCACCAACGTTGTCGGCCTTACGCTCGACGAAGGCGGCATCCCCGATACCGCCGAGGCTCGCTTCGCCATCGCCGAGCACATCGTGGCCGAGGCTGCCCGTTACGGCATCGGACCGGACCGCATCCTCATCGACTGCCTGGTCATGACCGCCTCGACCAACCAGCGCCAGGCCGAGCAGATCCTGCGCGCCATGTCCCTGTGCAAGGAGCGCCTGGGCGTCAAATGCGCGCTCGGCGTGTCGAACATCAGCTTTGGCCTGCCTGCCCGCCCGCTGCTGGGTTCGGTCTTTTTGGCCGCCGCCTTTGGCGCGGGCCTGGACGCCCCCATCATGAACCCGGGTTCCAAGCGCTTTATGGACACCGTCTACAGCTATCGCGTCCTGAGCGTTGAGGACGAGGGCTCGACCGGATACATCGAGCGCTACGCCGGCTGGA
>URAD01000001.1 GCA_900545745.1 uncultured Collinsella sp. | reverse complement strand
TGGGGTGGGGTGAGGGAAGGGGTGGGGAAAGGTGTTGAAAAATGGGGCGGTTCCCCATATTATTGATGACGTCGACAGGCGGGGTGGTTCCCCGCGTACGTGCCATCTGAGTAACCGAGGGGAGGGCGCACATGGGAATGACGGGTGCATACGAGCGCAATCTCGATGCAAAAGGTCGTCTATCCCTGCCTGCACCCCTTCGTGAGGAGCTTGGAGAGCACGTTCGCGTGTTTAAAGCCCTGGATGTCGATGCTCTGTACGTGTTCTCTGCCGAGGCCTTCGATAAGTGGGTCGAAGGACTCTTCGCGGGTCGTGAGGGCCACGAGGGTTTTAACCCGCGTGACATTAATGACCAGAAGCTCATGAGGGCGATCAACAAGCGCACCACGTCGATGGATGTGGACAGTGCCGGTCGTATCGGTCTTTCCGAGTCTCTCCGCAAGCAGGCGAACCTCGACCGCGAGGTCACGGTTGTGGGCAACTACGACCACCTTGAGGTTTGGGATCGCGCCGCGGCCGATGAGGACGATGACGACGAGGCCCTGCTGGACCTCTTCTTCTCGTAAGGGCAAGGCACGAGTAACGGATGGAGCGTGGGATCTTGACACAAGAATATCGGCATGAACCTGTCATGCTTGGCGAAGTGCTTGAGTCGCTGCGGCTAAAGAGCGGCTCCGTTGTCTGCGATTGCACCCTTGGCGGTGCCGGTCATTCGGTAAAGATGGCCGCGCAGGTGGGGGAGACGGGCCTTTTGCTCGGCGTCGATCAGGACGACATGGCCCTCGAGGCCGCTGGCGCCCGTCTGGACCGCGAGGTTCCCGGCGTTCCGCACCAGCTGCTGAAGGGCAACTTCGGCGACTTGGACGAGCTGCTTTGCTCGGCCGAGGTGCCCGGGGTCGATGGCTTCCTGTTCGATTTGGGCGTTTCGTCGCCGCAACTCGATATCCCTGGCAGGGGCTTTTCGTATAACGAGGACGCCCCATTGGACATGCGGATGGATCCGGGTAATAACACCTTAAACGCAGCTGAGGTCATCAACACCTATAACGAACACGACCTCGCCCGGATTCTACGCGTCTACGGCGAAGAGAAGTTCGCCTCGCAGATCGCGCGCGAGATCGTGCGCCGCCGCGAGCAAGAACCGATCGAAACCACCGGCCAATTTGTCGAGATCATCAAGGCGGGTATCCCGGCTGCCGCTCGTCGGCATGGCGGACACCCGGCCAAGAAAAGTTTCCAGGCCATTCGCATCGAGGTCAATCACGAGCTCGATGTGCTCGAACGAGGGCTTGATGCCGCCACCAGGTGGCTCAACCCGGGCGGACGTATCTGCGTCATCTCGTATCACTCGCTCGAGGACCGTATCGTAAAGAACCACTTTAAGGAGATGAGCCAGGGGTGCACGTGTCCGCCGGAGATTCCGGTGTGCGTGTGCGGCAACGTGCCGATACTCAAGGTCATCACCCGCAAACCCTTGGTTGCCCAGCCTGATGAGGTTGAGCGCAACCCTCGGGCGAGATCAGCCAAAATCCGCGTGGCGCAGCGTCTGTAGACGCGACCGCGCGATATTGGGCCTCCCGCTCGCACCATAAACGAAGCTTAAACACACTACCAACGTACTCGGGATGGGAGGCGGCATATCATGGGCTACAACACTTCAAGCGCAGCACTCGCCTATGATATGAACGCCATGCCCGCCTATCGTGAGACGCCGCAGGCCCCCGTTGCTCCCCGTGAGCAGCGCGCGCCGCGCTTTGATGTCTACACGGGCGCGGGCCGTCAGGCAAACCAGGTGGTAAGCCCGGTTTTCATGAGCGTTCTTAAAACGTTTTGCATCATTGCGGCTATCTTCATGACGATCGGCGTCGCCCGCGTGGCGCTCGCCGGCGTTACGGCCCAGGTGCTCAACAGCAACGCCGAGCTTACCAACACGCTCGAAAAGGCGACCGATGAGAGCTCCGACCTGGAGGTCATGCATTCGGTCTATGGCGCCGACACGCGCATTCGCGACCTTGCGGGCGCTTATGGCATGGTGGAGCCCAGCGAGAGCGTTACACTTGACTTTTCGCAGGATGCAGCCGCGGGCGCCAACGCGACCGCGACCGCTCAGTAGCAAGACGGTAGCTGAGTATGACAAATGACTATCGCCGCGGTTCCGATGGGGGCTGCGGTTCTGGACGTCCCTCGTCGCGGGGACGTTCTGGTTATCAAGGAACGGGTCGGCAATCTTACAACGCCGGGCAGTCCCGTGGCAACGACCCGGCGTCGCGACTTCGCGGCTCGGGCGGCCCTCAAGTGCATAACACCAGGTCGCGCAAGAGTTCGTCGACCGAATGGCTCACAGGCGCGCCTCTGCCTCGCCGCAAAGCCGTCATGGGCTTCATCGGGCTTGGCTTGGGCTTGGGCGTCTTTCGCCTTGCCGACTATCAAATTGCCGAAGCCGATAAACTGCGCGAGCGTGCCGATGCGCGCCGCCTGCTTGCGCAGACCCTCTATGCCAAACGCGGCACCATCTACGACCGCAACGGCAACGTGTTGGCGTCGTCGGTCGAATGTCGCAACATCGCCGTGAACCCGCAGCTTGTCGAGGATGTTGACAAGACGGTGTCAGCGCTGGTCAAGGCAACTGGAATCGATAAAAAGACCTGCCGCAAGCTCGTCGAGTCCGATGGAACCTGGGTGTATATCAAGCGCCAGGTGGACGAAGACGATGTTGCGGCGCTGGAGAAGAAGAACCTGCCCGGCGTGGTTTTTGAGCAGGCCATGAAGCGCGTATATCCATACGGCAATCTGGCATCGCAGGTGCTGGGTGTAGTGAATGTGGACAACGATGGCTTGACGGGTCTCGAAAAGCAATACAACAAGCTTCTGACCGGCACGAACGGTTCTCTCGTACGCGAGCGCGCGAGGGACGGCAGCTATATCGCGGGCGGTGCCTATAAAAAGGTGGCTGCGGTCGACGGCGTTGATATCGTGACGACGCTCGACGTCAATATCCAGCGTGCGGCCGAGGATGCCCTGGCAGAGGCAGTTGAGAAGACTAAGGCCAAGAACGGCTCGGCGCTGGTCACCGATCCTACGACAGGCGAGATCTTGGCAGCCTGCTCGTATCCGACTTACGACCAGACCAATCTGGAAAACGCCAAGACCGAGGATATGAACTTGCGCCTGGTCACCGACGCCTACGAGCCCGGCTCGGTCTTTAAGACGCTCGTGGCGGGCGCCGGCTTCGACTTGGGCGTCGTGCGATCGAGTACGTCGTTTGAGGTGCCGGCGAGCATCAAGGTGGGCGACGATACCGTCACCGATGCCGACAAGCGCGACTACGCCATGACCATGGATGTGCGCGAGATGATGCGCCGTTCGTCCAACGTGGGCTTTGTCCTGGTGGGGCGCAAGATCGGTGCCGATGACTTTGCCGCTTATGTGGACAAGTGGGGCATCGGTCACAGCTCTGGTGTCGATTTTCCGGGCGAGAGCCTGGGTATCGTCAAGGAGCGTGACCAGTATGACGGCGCCACGCTGGGCTCGATGAGCTTTGGACAGGCGCTGTCCGTCTCGCCGATTGAGATCGCACGCGCCGTGGGCGGCATCGCCAACGGCGGCGTGATGATGACACCGCACTTCTATAAGTCCAGCAAAGGCGACGAGAAGGACTGGGGCGAAGGCGAGCGTGCGATTTCGGAGGACGCCGCATCCCAGGTGACATCGTGCATGCAGACGGTCGTGTCCGAGGGAACGGGCGTTGGCGGCGCGGTTGACGGCTATGACGTGGCGGGTAAGACCGGTACGGCCGAACGTGCCGACGAGAACGGCGGCTACCTCAAGGAGAACTACATGTCGTCCTTTATGGGCTTTGCACCGGCACAATCGCCCAAGGTGCTGTGCTATATCACGCTCGACGGAACGCCGAGCGGCTCAGATGCCGCTGCGGTGCCGTTCCAGTCCATTATGGCCAACGCGCTCGACGTGCTGGGTATCCCGCACACGAAGTAGGGGGTTACAATCTTTGGGGCGTTGTTTGTTGTCCCATATGAGGGTGTTCACATGCCCTGCACCACGCATGTGCGGCGCTGGGATACAATACGCCGATAGCATTATTAGGTTTACAGGGGAGCTGCAATGATAGAGATCGCCGTCAACAACCTCGCGGCCGCAACAGGGGCCCGAACCGTGACGGGAGAAGCCGATCGGGTATGCCGCGGGTGCGTTATCGACTCGCGCCAGGTCGAGGAAGGGACGATTTTCGTCGCCTTTCCCGGTGAAAACGTCGACGGCAATGATTTTGCTTCCCGTGCCGTCCAGTCGGGTGCCGGCGCCGTCGTGATGACGCGTGAGCCCGAGGCCGAGCTGGTCTCGCTGGCGCAGGACAAAGGATGCGCCATCCTGCTGACCGATGATCCCGAGGAGTTTCTGCTGCGTTTGGCGCACGCGTACCGTCTGGAGCTTGGCTGCCTGGTCGTTGGCATTACCGGTTCCATCGGCAAGACGACGACCAAGGACGTGCTCGCCGCTGTGCTCGCCAAGCGCTATCGTGTCTGGGCCACCAGGGGCAATTTCAATAACCTGATCGGCATGCCGCTCACGGTGCTTTCCGCTCCGGCCGATACCGAGGTCCTGGTGCTCGAGATGGGCATGAACCATTTCCACGAGATTGAGCGCCTGTCCCAGTCCGCCAATCCCAACCTTGCCATCGTGAGCAAGATCGGCACCTCTCATATCGGCATTTTGGGTAGCCGCGAGAACATCGCCCGCGCTAAGGCCGAGATTGTCCAGGGTATGTGCGCCGCTGGCGACTTCTTGCCGCTGCTGGTTTTGGGCGGCGAGGACGACTTTACGCCGTTCATTCGCGATACGTTCGCCCAGCCTGCTGGTATCGACGTGATGCTGGCCGGCGTCTCGGACGATGATGAGGTCCGTGCCCGCGACGTTCGTGTTGATGACGAGGGCCGTCCGGTCTTTACGCTCGATTTTGGCCAGGGTGAGACGATCGATACCATGCTTGCCATCCCCGGCGTGCAGTCCGTTCCTAATGCCGTTAAGGCCGCCGCGGTTGCCTATCGCTTGGGCGTGACGCCCGAGCAGATCGATGCTGCCTTTAGGGGCCTCACGATCACCGGTCACCGCCAGGAGATCAAGCGCGCCAAGAGCGGTGCACGCATCGTCGATGACTCCTATAACGCCAGTGCCGAATCGATGGCTGCTGGCCTCGATCTGCTGTGCTCGCTTTCGTGCACGGGGTCTCGCATGGCTATCCTGGGCGAGATGGGCGAGATGGGCGATGAGGCTCCTCGCATGCATGAGCTCGTGGGCGCCTATGCCGCCGCCAAGAAGCTCGACATGCTGGCGTGCGTGGGCGGTGAGCTGGCCCAGCTTATGGCCGATGCCGCGCGCATGATGGGCATGGACGAGGACCGCATCCAAGTGTTCTCCGATTATCAGCAGGTGCTCGACCGCATGGGCGGCGCGCTTGAAAAACATGATGTTGTACTGGTCAAGGGTTCCCGCTTTGTTGAGCTCGACCGCTTTGTGGAAGGTGTGTGCTAGCCCATGTTCGGCAATCCCTCGTATCCAACGTATCAGGCTTTTTTGGGGCTTGGCATCGCCGCCGCCATTGCGCTGCTGCTCATGCCGTGGTGGATCAAGCTACTCAAGGTCGAGGGTATCGGCCAGCAGGTTCGTGCCGACGGCCCCAAGCGTCATTTGGTTAAGCAGGGAACGCCCACCATGGGTGGCGTTGTCATCCTCGTCGCGATCTCGCTGACCTGCCTGCTGATGGGCAAGCTCACTACCGAGCTCGTGCTCGTGCTGCTCGCCACGCTGGCGACCGGCGTGCTGGGCCTGATCGACGACCTGACCTCCGTTACGCATGGGCGCTCGCTCGGTCTGACGCCTCATGCCAAGATGATCGGCCTAACCATTATATGTGTCACCTTTACGGTACTTGCCGTCAACTGGTGCGGCGTCGCCCCCGAGATTCGTTTTCCCGGCGGCCTGACGATTGACCTCGGTGTTCTTTCGACCACCATCTGTGGCCTTTCGTTCCCGTGGCTCTACATTGTCTTTTGCTGGCTGATGATCGCCGGTCTTTCTAATGCCGTGAACCTGACCGATGGCCTTGACGGTCTTGCTGGCGGCACCTCCATGATTGCCATGCTCGCCATGGCCGCCATGGCGTTTTTGCACGGAGACGTGAACCTGTCCATCTTCTGCACCGCGTGTGCCGGTGCCTGCTTGGGCTTTCTGTGGTTCAACTGCTATCCGGCGAGCATCTTTATGGGCGATACCGGCTCGCTTGCCCTGGGCGCCGCGTTTGCCTGCACGTCCATCATGACCAACACCGAGGTCGTCTCCCTCATCATCGGCGGCCTGTTTATCGTTGAGACCCTGTCGGTCATGATTCAGGTTGTCTACTTCCACTTTACGCACAAGCGCGTCTTCCTTATGGCGCCCATCCATCATCATTTCGAAAAGAAGGGCTGGGCCGAGACCAAGGTCGTCATCCGTTTTTGGATTATCGCTGCGGCCTTTGGTGCCGTTGGCCTTGCTCTGTTCTTCCAGTTGGGATAGTGGTCTTTCATGCCTCTTGCTGATGTCTTTAGCCTGCTCGTTTTGGGTCAGGGCAAATCCGGTCTCGATGTCGCCCGCTGGGCGCTGGCACATCCCGAGCGCGTAAGCGCCGTTACCGTGTATGGCGGCGGCACCTCTGAGCCCAATGACGCCACGCGTGCGCTCGAGGCTGCTGGTGCGTCGTTTGTCTATGGGACCGAACAGGTCGAGGGCGCCTATGACGTATGCGTGACGTGCCCGGGCATCTCGGAGTTCTCGGGCTTCTTTAAGGCCGGGCGCAATCATGCCGCCCAGATTATGGGCGAGCCCGAGTTTGCCTATCGTCTGTCGCCCGATAACTGGATTGCCATCACGGGCACCAACGGCAAGACGACCACCACGTCGCTGGCTGATTATCTGCTTAAGGCTGCCGGCGAGGCCAGCGTTGCTGTCGGCAACATCGGCGAGCCGCCGGTCAACGAGATTGACGGCCGAGCCCACAACGAGTGGTTTGTGGCTGAGCTCTCGAGCTATCAGATTGCTACGACCACCGAGCTCCACCCCCGCGTGGCGGTTCTGCTCAACATCACTCCCGACCACTTGGGCTGGCATAAGAGCCATAAGAACTATGCGCTTGCCAAGGTCAAACTGTTTGACAATATGGTCGATGACGATCTGGTGGTTGTCGACGTCGAAGACGCCGGCATTCACGAGTTCGATGAGTACATCTACACGCCGGGTCGTCGCATCTGCAAGGTTGCCTTTGACGAGCCTGAGGGCGAGGATGCCGCCTTTGTGCGCGATGGCAAGATGATCGTGCGTCTGAAAGGCGTCGAGACCCCGCTCATCGCTACATCCGAGCTCAAGATCTCGGGCCATCACAATGTTATCAATGCCCTGTGCGCTGCCACGGCTGCCTTGGCGGTCGGTGCCGATGTTGATGGTGTCTGCCGCGGTCTTGCCTCGTTCCAGCCGCTCGAGCACCGCGTGGAGCCGTGTGGCGAGATTGACGGCGTGCGCTACGTCAACGATTCCAAGGCGACTAACACCGATGCGGTCGAGAAGGCGCTGACGGCATTTCCCGATGACGACGTGATCTTGCTGCTCGGCGGCCACGATAAGGGCACGCCGCTCACGGACTTCGCGCGCGTCGTTATGGACAACGTGCGCTCGGTCGTCTGCTTTGGCGATGCGCGCGAGCGCTTCACCGCCGCTATGGACGAGGCCGATGTCGATGGCGATGTGGATATCGCTCAGGCGGATGATCTGCGCGACGCCGTGGACGTTGCCCGTTCGCTTTCGAGTCGTGGTGACGTGATCTTACTTTCTCCTGCCTGCTCTTCGTTCGATGAGTTCTCGGGCTATGAGGAGCGCGGCCGCGTGTTTAAGGACTACGTGGCTCAGCTTGCCGCTACAGCGAAATCACAAATGGAATAGGGGTTGCGGTGAGAGAGGAGAGCCCCCGACAAGGTATGAGGAGGCCCGACTCGGACCGTGCTTCCTCACGTCGCATCACACCGCGTTCCAGCCGCGGCGGGCAGTCGTTTAGCGAACGCTATATTGCCGGCGTTCCCGCCCGTATCATGCGCCCCCGTTTGATATTCATGGCCTGCCTGTTTACCTTGGTATGCTTTGGCCTGCTGATGGTGTACTCGGCGTCTTCGGTCGAGGCGCTGCACGAGAATGGCTCGGCGACGTTTTTTCTGGGTCGACAGGCCGCGTTTGCCGTGGTCGGTGTTCTAGCGCTGATTGCCATCGTGCGCGTTTTGCCGGACAGCTGGTTTGGGGAGGATGTGCTCAGGATCTTCCTTATCGGCATGATAGGGCTACTGCTTCTGGTGTTCTTGGTGGGCAGCGGCAGCCGTGGCGCCACGCGCTGGCTCAACATCGCCGGTATTCAGTTCCAGCCTTCCGAGTTTTTAAAGCCATTTGCCATTGCGTATTCGGCCATCATGCTTGATCGCTTCTTTTCGCCCGGTGGCAACATCAACGAATTCCTTCGCAAGATGGGCATCTACCTGGGCATTTCGCTCTTTCTGATCTTTATCCAGCCCGATTTCGGTACTGTCCTGATCATCCTGTTGACCCTCATGTGCATGGCGTTGTTTGCGGGTCTCGACCCCAGATTTATCATCGGCGTGCTAATCTTCGGCATTCTCGTGATCGTGATTGCGCTTGTCGCAGAGCCGTACCGTATGGTGCGCATTCAGGTTGCCTTGAGCCCTTGGGCCGACGAGTATGGTGACGGCTATCAGGCCACGCTTGCCATCATGGCCTTTGCCTCGGGCGGTCTGTTCGGCCGTGGCATCGGCAACTCAACCATGAAGTACTCGTATCTTCCCGAGGCGCACAATGACTACATCCTGGCCATCATTGGCGAGGAAGTCGGTTTTGTCGGAACCGTGCTGTTCTTCTTGGTGTTTGCGATGCTGATCTGCTCGGCGTTTCGCATTGCCGAGCAGGCGACCGATCGTCGGGGCGCGCTTATGGCGTCTGGCTCCGCGGTCATTCTCGCGGTGCAGTTTTTGATTAACGCGCTGGGCATCCTCAACGTGTTTCCCATGACGGGCAAACCGTTGCCGTTTATTAGCTACGGCGGTTCGTCGATTATCGTGTCGCTTATGCTCGCCGGTCTGATCCTGCGCGTTTCGTATGAGAGCGCCCGTCGCGATGAGTACGACCGTCGCCGCGAGAGCTTTGCCGTTATGGACGAGAGCACCGCTGGCGTGGCCCATGTGCGCGGTGAACGACCTTCGCGTAGCGGCTTTACCGTTCTTGATGGTTCTCCATCCGAGCCGGCAGCTCGTCCACGCCCGCGAATGGCTCCGCAAGGTCGTCCTCAGCGCCCCAGCCCTCGCAACGCGGGCGGCGGATATAATCGAATCGATTTGAACTCGGACCCGTCGGCGCGTCTGCGCACCGACGACCAGGGACCGCGTGTACGAAGGGACTACCATGACCGATAAGATGACCGTTGCTATCGCAGCCGGCGGCACGGCGGGACATATCAACCCCGCACTCGCCTTGGCCGAGGAGCTGCGTGACCGTGGCCACCACGTTGTATTTGTGGGTCAGTCGCACAAGCTCGAGGGTCGTCTGGTTCCCGAGGCTGGGTTCGATTTTGTGCCGATTACGGTTACGGGCTTCGACCGTTCTCGCCCTTGGACGGCGTTGAGCTCGCTGTGGCGTGTCTATAAGGCGAAGCGCGCGCTCGGTAACCATTTTTCAAAAGCCTGCAAGCCCGATGTCGCCATAGGTTTTGGTGCCTATGTCGAGGTTCCGCTGCTGGGGTGGTGCAAGGGCGCAGGCGTTCCGTATCTGCTGCATGAGCAGAACTCTGTTCCGGGCCTGGCCAACAAGATGATGAACTCCCACGCCGCCCGCGTGTGCATCTCGGTGCCGGCAGCGCGTTCGGTCTTTGAGCGCGAAGGTGACCCTGACCACGTGCTCATGACCGGCAACCCCGTACGTCGCTCGGTAATCGAAGGCGATCGCGCTCGCGGCCGCAAGGCACTTGACGTTCCCGAGGACGCTACGCTGCTGCTCGTCTTTGGCGGTTCACTTGGCGCCCAGCACCTCAACGAGCGCGTGGTTTCGCTCAAAAACGAGCTGCTTTCGCGCAAGAACCTCTATGTGTTGCATTCGACGGGTGCCGACGGCTTTGAGGAGACCGAGCGCGCTTTGGCGCTGACGCCCGAGGAGGCGGAGCGTTACCGCGTCCAGCCTTACATCGACAACATGGGCGATATGCTGGCTGCTGCCGATTTGGTGCTCTCGCGTTCGGGCGCATCGAGCGTGGCCGAGATCGCTGCGCTCGCCGTGCCCTCGGTGCTCGTGCCGTATCCGCATGCGACGGCCGACCACCAAACCACCAATGCCCGTTATCTGGTCGACGCCGGGGCCGGTGTGCTCTGCGCCGATGCCGATATCGACGGTTCTGCCTTTGCCGATGAGCTGCTGCACTTGGTCGATGACGCGGCGGCGCGCGACGCCATGCGTCAGGCGGCACGTGGTCTGGCTCAGGATAGGGCCGCCGCTCTTCTGGCGGATGCGGTAGAGGGTTTGCGTTAGTTAGACGGGATATCGTCGGTCGCCCTCGCGCTGATGCGGTAGGTGCGGTACAGTTAACGGGTTACAGGCAGTGTTTACGCAAGGAGTACACGAGCACATGGCTGATTCCCAGACTGCAACCTCCGCGCCCGAGTTTAAGAGCGCCCACTTTATCGGTATCGGCGGCGCCGGCATGAGCGGCATCGCCCTCGTTCTGCACGAGCGCGGTTATGCCGTTACCGGCTCCGACCTTAAGACGTCACGTTATATCCGCCAGCTTACCCGCGCTGGTGTGAAGGTACATGTGGGCCATGAGGCCGCCACGATCGACGAGGTCAAGCCCGACGTGGTTGTTGTCTCCACCGCTATTCCGGAGTCCAACCCTGAACTCGTGCGTGCTCGCGAGCTTGGTATTCCCGTGTGGCCCCGTGCCAAGATGCTCTCTGCCTTGGGCCACGGCTACACTACCGTCGCTGTTGCCGGCACGCACGGCAAGACCACCACGTCTTCGATGTGCGCCACCATGCTCGACCGCATGGGTCTGGATCCGAGCTTCCTGATCGGTGGCATCGTCGAGGGCTATGACACGAACGGCAAGAACGGCTCGGGCGACTACTTTGTCGCCGAGGCCGACGAGTCCGACAGCTCCTTCCTGTTCCTGAACCCCAACGTGGTCATTGTGACCAATGTCGAGGCCGACCACCTCGATCACTACTCGGGTATCGAGGAGATCGAAGCGACTTTCGCCAAATTCATGAGCCTGGTGGGCGAGGACGGCACCGTCATCGTCTGCGGTGAGGACCCGCATCTGGTCGAGCTCGCCAAGTCGACGGGCCGTCACGTGCTTTCCTACGGCTTTGCCGAGAGCAACGACATCGTCTGCATGCACCCGGATGTCAAGGGCATCCAGAGCGATTTTATCGTTCGCTTTGAGGACGGCACCGAGCACGCTGTCGAGATTAAGAGCAACCCCGGTCGTCACAACATGCTCAACGCCACGGCCGTCTTGACCGTCGCCCATGTCCTGGGTCTCGATATCGACGCCGCCGCTAAGGCACTTTCGAGTTTTGAGGGTGTCCGCCGTCGCTTTACCCACGTGGGCGATATCGACGGCATCACGGTGGTTGACGATTACGGCCATCATCCCACCGAGATCAAGGCGACACTCGCTGCTGCCTCTTCGCTGGGCTACAAGCATGTCGACGTCGTGTTCCAGCCGCACCGCTATTCGCGCCTGCAGGCTCTGTGCGATGACTTTGCCGATGCCTTTGCCAACGCCGATAAGCTGCTGCTGATCGATGTGTTCTCCGCCGGCGAGATGCCGATTCCGGGCGTTACCTCCAAGATGCTCGCAGATACCGTTCGCGCCAAGCACCCCGGCAAGGAGGTCGTGTACTGCTCCAGCCGTCTTGAGCTCAACCAGGAGCTTGAGAAACTCGTGGGCGAGGGCGACCTGCTGCTCACCATGGGTGCCGGCGACGTTACGACCGTCGGCCCCGAGTTCATCGAGTATCTGACTGCCAAGAAAGACGCTTAACCTCTATGGGTCTGTTTAACGCCGTCATGGCGCTTTCGGGCATGATCGACACGGACGTGGTCGAGGACGAACGTCTTGCACGCCATACAAGCTATCGTATCGGCGGCAAGGCCGACCTCTTTGTGACGTGCCATAGCTACCATGCCCTGCGTCGCGCCGTGGCGGTGCTTGACCGCGAGCAGGTGCCGTGGGTGATTATCGGCAAGGGGTCCAACCTGTTGGTTGCCGATGCCGGTTATCGCGGCGCCGTTATTTCGCTGGGACGTGAGTTTCAGCGCACGGTTGTTGCCGAGGACGGCTGCACGCTGACCGTTGGTGCGGGCGTGATGTTCGCGCGTTTGGTCAACGACGCCCTGTCGCGTAGCCTCTCGGGCCTTGAGTTTGCCGTTGGCATCCCTGGCTCGGTTGGCGGTGCGATATCTATGAATGCCGGCACACGGACCGAGTGGATTGGCTCGCTGGTTGAGGATGTCGTAACGTTTGACCCGGCATCCGGTATCAAGCATTATGCGGGGTCCGAGATCACTTGGGGCTACCGCGAATGTAGCCTTCCCCGCAATGAGATTATCCTCGAGTGCGTGCTCAAGCTTAAACCGGCGCCCAAGGCCGACATTCGCGAGCGCATGGAGCGGTACCTGACGAGGCGCAAGCGTACGCAGCCCATGGGTCGCGCATCCTGCGGGTCGGTCTTTCGCAACCCGCCCGATGCGAGTGTGGGCAAGCTTATCGAGGATTGTGGATTAAAGGGTTTTTCGATTGGCGGCGCGGAAGTTTCGCCCGTTCACGCTAATTTTATCGTTAATAACGGAACTGCCTCGGCCGATGACGTTGCCGCGGTTATCAGACATGTGCACGGAAAGGTGAGGGAGGCGTATGGCATCGAGCTCAGACCGGAAGTTAAATTCCTCGGCTTCTAGAGCATCGAAACCCACCTTCCGCCGCGCCGGAGGGCGTTCCGGCGCGCCTGCCAAACCTCAACGCAATACCGTCGCGCACTCTAAGTCTGTCGGGCATGCTCGACAGACCAGTCGTCCGGTTGTCGGCTCGCAGCTCGGTAATCGTCCGGCCGCAAAAAAGTCCTCGCGTCCCTCGGTGACGTCAAAGCCTGTTATGGGCGCCAAACCCGCCCGTCCCATGGCAACTCCTAAGCCCTCGACGGGAACTAAAGCGCCGCGTCCAGGTCGCACGCTGGGCGCATCGAAACCGCGCTCGCTGACATCGGTGCCGGCTACCGCCAAGAAGCCTTCGGGTAAAAAAAGCGTCAACCCGTTGTCTTCACTTGGGGCGATGGTAAATAAAACATCAGACGCCGCTTCTGTCGTTGCAGGCAAAGGCAAAATCGTGGGCGGCGTTCTGGCCGCCTTGGCCGTGCTCGTCGTCGTTGCCATCGTGGTGATCAACTCTGGATTGTTTACCGCCACTGATATTCAGATTCAAGGCAGCGAGCATGTGACGAAGCACGATGCTATCCAGCTGATCGATTTGCCCGAGGGAACGTCGCTTTTTAACGTCGATCCCGACCAGATTACCGAGGACCTCAAGCAGAATCCGTGGGTCTCGGGCGTGGATGTCCAGCGTCAGTTCCCGCATACGCTCATCATTACGCCGATGGAGCGCAAGGTCATCGCAATTGCCTATATCAGTTCCGATGACCTTGCCTGGGCCATCGGGGATGATGACACCTGGATCGCCCCACTGTCGACGTCGGTCGAAGTGGACGACCAAGGCAACGTCATCACGACAGGGCAGGGCTCAAATACCTTGACCGGAATCGATGCCGCGCTGGCGCTCGCTAAGCACTATGGCGCGGTGTTGTTGACTGATGTCTCGGCGGATGTCGCTCCGGTTTCCGGCCAGGCAGTGAGCTCCAAGGCCGTTAAGGCTGGCTTGGATTATGTGCGTGGTTTTTCGAGCGAGTTCTTGGGACAAGTCAAGGATATTTCCACGCCTTCGGTCGAAGCCATCTCGGCAAACCTCAATAACGGCATTGAGGTGTCGCTGGGCGATTCGAACGATATCGTCAAGAAGGAGCGCGTAGTCACCAAGCTGCTTTCGCAGGTAGAGGGCGTAACGTATATCAATGTGCGCTCTCCGGGTAACTATACATTTAGGAACGCTCCGACCTCGTAGCGCTGGTTGATGCTTTGTTGAGGGGCCATACCACGCCGTTTATCTGGTTTGTTTGGTTTTCACGGTCAATTATTTGACTGATACGTTCATAATGTGCAACCATAATACGGTTTACCTTTGCATTTACTTTCAACCTGAAGGTTAATGTGCGCAGGGGTCGACCCATGCTATGGCTATAACCTTTGTTCGGAGGACCGACATGCACGAGACAGAGATCAACAACTACCTTGCCGTCATTAAGGTGGTCGGCGTCGGCGGCGGCGGTACCAACGCGGTCAATCGAATGATCGAAGAGGGCATCCGCGGCGTCGAGTTTGTTGCCATCAACACCGATGCTCAGGCACTCGCGATCTCTGATGCCGATATCAAGGTGCACATCGGCACCGACCTTACCCGCGGCCTGGGCGCCGGCGCCAACCCCGAGGTTGGCCGCAAGGCTGCCGATGAGTCCCGCGACGACATTGCCGAGGCGCTCGCTGGCGCCGACATGGTGTTCATCACCTGCGGCGAGGGCGGTGGCACCGGTACCGGCGCTGCTCCCATCGTTGCCGATATCGCGATGAACGAGGTCGGTGCGCTGACCGTCGCCGTCGTGACCAAGCCCTTCACCTTCGAGGGCCGCAAGCGCAAGAAGAGCGCCGAGGAGGGCATTAAGACCCTCTCCGATTGCGTCGACACCATGATCGTCATCCCTAACGATAAGCTGCTCGACATCGCCGAGAAGAAGACCACCATGCTCGAGGCCTTCGCGATTGCCGATGGCGTCCTTTCCCAGGGCACCCAGGGCATCACCGACCTCATCACCGTCCCCGGTATCATCAACCTGGACTTCGCCGATGTTAAGACCATCATGAAGCAGGCCGGTACCGCCATGATGGGTATCGGTACCTCTTCTGGGGACACCCGTGCCGTCGACGCTGCCCAGCAGGCCATCTCCAGCCCGCTGCTCGAGAGCTCCATCGATGGCGCCACGCGCGTGCTGCTCTCCATCGCCGGTTCCAAGGACCTGGGCATCCAGGAGATCAGCGACGCCGCCGACGTTGTCGCCAACGCCGTCGACCCCGAGGCCAACATCATCTTCGGTACCGTTGTCGACGAGTCCCTGGGCGATCAGGTGCGTATCACCGTCATCGCTACGGGCTTCTCCGACTCCAACGTCAACCGTCAGGACGAGCTCTTTGCTGCTCAGCAGTCTCAGAGCAAGGCCGCTGCCTCCGCTGAGCCGCAGCGCACCGCTCCTGCCACGAGCCCGGCTCAGGCCGCTCCGACCCGCAATGTCGGTGGCACCGAGCTTCCTAACTTCGGCAACGATCAGTTCGAGCTTCCCGACTTCCTGAAGCGCGGTAGCTTCTAAGTCGTTCTTTGCATTGTTGTGCACAGGGGCGTGTCCGTATGGACGCGCCCTTTTTATTTCGACTTTGTAAACTAGAACCTCCAATCTCTTTACGTTCCCTTTACGATTGCCTCCAGCGCAGCAGGTATCCTTTTAGAGAAGTATGACAGCCGTATAAACGCGGGCTGTAGCGGCGATGCCGCGGTACTTGTGTTATTAGGAGGCTTTAGTATGGCAGCACGTGCGGACAACGTTTCGCGTGTCGACCATGATGGAGTTACGTTGGTGGAGGGCGCGACATCCGATGTTCGCTTTGCCTTCACCGAACGCGCCGGTGGTGTTTCCGAAGATGCGTACTCCTCACTCAACTTGGGCTCGCATGTTGGCGATGACCCCTTTGCTGTTCAAGAAAATCGTCGTCGCGTGCTCGAGGCTATGGGTGCCGCCGAGTGCGAGCACAACTTGCTCGTTCCCAATCAGGTCCATGGTGACCATATCGTTGCGGTGACCTCGAACGGCGCCGATGACCTTGAGGACGTCCGCGAGCAGATTGCCGAGGGCTGCGATGCCATCGTCTGTACGGCGCATAACGTACCCGTGCTGCTCTGCTTTGCCGACTGCGTTCCCGTGGTGCTGGTGGCCCCCGGCGGATTTGCCGTGGTGCACTCCGGTTGGAAGGGCACGATTGCACGTATTTCCGCCAAGGCGTGCCAGGCGCTTTGCGATGCTGCCGGTTGCGATGCGAGCGACGTTTCCGCCTATATCGGCCCCCATATCTTGGGTGACGAATATGAGGTATCCCAGGAACTCATGGATCGCTTTGCCGCCGAGTTCTCTTGCATCGATGCGAATACCTCTCGCATGCTCGATCTTTCCGCTGCCATTCGCGAGGCGCTGGTAGATGTCGGTGTCGACGCGGATAATATCGTGGATACCCAGCTTTCGACCGTGCGTCAGAACGACCGCTTCTATTCCTACCGTAACGAGGACGGCACCTGTGGGCGCCATGCTGCGATCGGCGTGATGCTATGAGAAAGATCGTATCGGTCCTGAGCGCCGCTGTGCTTACGCTTACGCTGTGCGCCTGTTCTTCGGGATCTTCTAGCTTTTCCATTACCGTGGCCGGCTCCACGACCTGCCTTCCTATCGCCGAGATTGCGGCCGAGGGCTTTAAGGAGGAGACCGGCATCGACGTGCTCGTTTCCGGTTTGGGTTCTTCCGCTGGGATCGAGGCCGTCAGCGCCGGCACGGCCGATATCGCCAGCTCCTCCCGTGGACTCAATGCCGACGAACAGGATCTGGGCCTGACTCCCATTGTCATTGCCCACGACGGTATTGCGGTCATCGTGAACGACGACAACCCCGTCGATAACCTCTCGACCGAGCAGCTCCGCGATATCTACGCCGGCAAGATTACCAATTGGAAAGAGGTCGGTGGCGAGGACCTGAGGATTCAGGTCATCAACCGAGACGAGGCGTCCGGTACGCGCGAGGCCTTCCGTACCATCGTGATGGATGGCACGCCGTTCGATCGCCGCTCGGCCGTTCTTTCGGGTACGGGCCAGGTGCGCGACGTGGTATCTCGTTCGCGTGGGGCCATCGGCTACATTTCGCTGGGCTTCGTCGATAGCCTCAACGCCAAGACCTCGGTCAAGGCCGTCTCGGTCAATCATGTTGAGGCGTCCGAGAAGACGGTCGCGAGTGGCGGCTATCCCATCTCGCGCGACCTTTACTTCTTTGTGAAGGGTGTGCCTTCGCAGCAGGCGCAGGATTACATCGACTATGTGACGTCCGAAAAGATGGACAAGCAGATTCGCGAGGCGGGCTTTATTCCCGTCACCAACGACGAGAAGGGGAGTGAGTAGCATGGAAGCACAGGAAAACTCCCAGACTGAGCAGAATGTTCAGACGCCCAAGAAGCGCGAGCTGGCGCTCGTATCGCGCAGTACCTATATCAAGGAGAAGGCGCTGCAGTGGATCTTCTTTGCCTGCGCGTTCTTGGCGGTCGTTACCGTCATCCTGATTTTTGTCTTTACCACGTACTCGGCGCTGCCCGTCTTTACCGACATCGGTCTGGCTGACTTCTTTAGCTTTACGTGGGCGCCTTCCGAGGGCCACTACGGCATCTTGTCGCTGCTTGCTGGCTCGGGTCTGGTGACCGTCGGTGCGCTCGCCATGGGCGTGCCGCTGGGCGTGGGTACGGCCGTTTACCTGGTCGAGATTGCCAGCAAGCGCGTGCGCAAGCTCATCAGCCCCGCCGTTGACCTGCTGGCGGGCATACCCTCCATCATCTACGGCTTCTTTGGCATGATCATCATCCGCCCGTTTATCGCACAACTGACCGGCGGCCTTGGTTTTGGTGCGCTGACGGCGTGGTTTGTGCTCGCCATCATGATCGTCCCTACCATCACCACGCTCACCATCGATGCTCTCAATTCCATTCCCATGGGCATTCGCGAGGCATCGTATGCCATGGGCGCCACAAAGTGGCAGACCATCTATAAGGTCGTGCTACCTGCCGCGAAGCTGGGTATCGTTGATGCCATCGTGCTGGGTATGGGCCGTGCCATCGGCGAGACCATGGCCGTGCTCATGGTCGTAGGTAACGCCCCGGTTATTCCCGACAGCATTGCGAGCCCCATCTCGACGCTCACGAGCCAGATTGCGCTCGACATGAGCTATTCCTCGGGTCTGCACCGCTCGGCGCTGTTCGGCATGGGTGTGGTCCTGTTTATCATCTCCGCCACGCTGGTGGGTATCGTTCGTCTGATTTCCAAGAAGAAGAGGGGGTAGGCTATGTCCGATTCCGTTGACACGACGGTCGATACGACCTCGTCGCGCGAGCGCATCAAGCGTGCCCTTTCCCACGGCAAGAAGGGCCGCATCAACAAGGACCTGTCCAACAAGATCATGCTTGGCGTGTTTCGTGCCGCTGCCTACATCACCACGCTGGTGCTGGTCGCTATCATCGCCTACGTGGTCATCAACGGCCTGCCACACATCTCGCTCGACTTTATCTTCGGTTGGCCCCAGGGCGTCAACGCCGAGGGCGGAATTTGGCCCACGATCGTCTCGACCGTCTACGTGACGGCGCTCGCCATGCTTATCTGCACGCCGATCGCTGTGCTGGCAGCCGTCTATCTGGCCGAGTACGCCAAGCAGGGCAAGGTCGTCGAGCTCATTCGCTACGCTGCTGACGCTTTGGCCTCGGTGCCCTCCATCGTTATGGGCCTGTTTGGCTACGCCTTGTTTGTCGAGGCTATGGGCCTGGGCCTTTCGATGGTCTCGGCCGCTCTGGCGCTCGCGCTCTTGATGCTTCCCATCGTCATGCGCACCACCGAAGAAGCCATTCGCGCCGTTCCGCGCTATATCCGTTGGGGCGCGTACGGCCTGGGCGCTACCAAGTGGCAGGTCGTCTCCAAGATCGTGCTTCCTTCGGCCTTTGGCCGCATTGCCACGGGCATCGTCCTTGCCATCGGCCGTGCCATCGGCGAGACCGCCGTGGTGCTCTACACCATGGGCCAGGCCATCAATCTACCTATTTCGCCGCTCGATTCCGGTCGTCCCATGACCGTTCACCTGTACCTGCTTGCCAACGACGGCATCAACATGAACGCAGCCTACGGCACCGCGCTCTTGCTGATGGTGATCATTTTGGCCTTCAACCTGTTTGCGCGCTTCCTGTCGCGCAAGCGTCGCTAGTTAAGGAGTCCCATGTCCGTTTATCAGTCCGCTCCCGCGTTGGAGCAAGCGGCCATTACGGCCAAGGATTTCAACTTTTGGTACGGTGACTTTCATGCGCTGACGGGGCTTGACCTCAACATCGCCAAAAACGCCATCACCTCCTTCATTGGCCCTTCGGGCTGCGGCAAGTCGACGTTTTTGCGCTGCATCAACCGCATGAATGACCTGATTGAGGGCACGCGCGTCGAGGGCACCATGACGCTCGACGGCAACGATATCTATGCCGAGGGTGTCGATCCGGTCGATCTCCGTCGTCGCGTGGGCATGATCTTTCAGCAGCCCAACCCGTTTCCCAAATCCATCTACGAGAATGTCGCCTTTGGCCCTCGTCTGCAGGGCGTGACTAGCAAAAGCGACCTCGATGACATCGTGGAAGAATCGCTCAAGCGCGCCAACCTCTGGAAAGAGGTATCCAATCAGCTCAACAAGGATGGTTTGGCGCTCTCGGGCGGTCAGCAGCAGCGTCTGTGCATCGCGCGCGTGCTTGCGGTGCAACCCGATGTCCTCCTGATGGACGAGCCCTGCTCCGCCATCGACCCCACTTCCGTCTCTAAGGTCGAGGATCTGATGGCCGAGCTGGCGCCCGAGATGACGATTATCATCGTCACGCATTCAATGCAGCAGGCAGCTCGTATCAGTGACTACACCGCGTTCTTCTTGCAGGAAGTTGCCGGCGAGCCCGCTACGCTCATCGAGTATGGTCAAACCGACGCGATCTTCAGCAGCCCGGTGGACTCGCGGACGGAAGACTATATCACCGGTCGCTTTGGCTGATCGGTGCGACTAGTCCCAAGCCGATCGGATCTGGTCCGGTGCGTATTCACTGTGCGGGCGGCATGACCGCACCCAACTGATTGGAGTGAACCATGCGCAAACTGTTTTCCCGTCAGCTCATCGAGGCCCGTCACGAGATGCTGAGCATCTACGAGGCCGTCGATCTGGCCCTCCACGATGCCGTGAAGGCCTATGTGACCGACGACCGCAAGCTCGCCACCAAGACCAAGAAGCGTACGCTTTCGATTGACGCACGCTGCGCCAACCTGGAGGCCGTCTGCTACAACCTGATTGCCACGCAGTCACCGGTCGCCTCCGACTTCCGCTTGCTGCAGACGATCATCTACGTCGACTTTAACCTGCAGCGCATGACCGATAAGGTTCGCCAGATTTGCCGCGCCACGCGTCATATGATCAAGGCCGACATCTCGCTGCCCAAGGAGCTTGTCGGCACGGTCGAGGCCGAGGCTGAGGCCGTCTACCAGGTGCTGGGCTCTTCGCTTTCTGCGCTCGTCACCAACGACATGTCCATCATCTGCAACTTGGCCGTCGAGGACGAGCCAGTGCACGCCGCCTACGAGAAGTTCTTCCGCACCTTTAACCGCATGGACACGGGCGATTTTATGGACGACGACAGCAACTATGACGACCTGCGCCGCGCCATCATGGTATCGCGCTATCTCGATCGCATCGCCTCGATTTCCATCGATGCCGCCTGCCGTCTGACCTTCCTGTTGACCGGACAGCGTATGACTGCCGGTGATATCGCCTGCACTGATGAGGATGAGCTCGAGAGCATGCGCGTGCCTTCGGGCGAGGGTGTTATCATGAGGCCCGCCGTCGATGCACGCTACGTTGCCAAGGTGCCCGTTAACGAGGTCAGCGAGGGTCTTCGCTACCTGCTCGATCATCTTGAGGATGAGGACGATGGCGAGGACGACGAGGAGTAAGTAACCCCGTTCGTCGAAAGATTGTAAATACCTAAGTGAGCGCGGCCTTGCACATGCGGGGCCGCGCTCTTGCGTTAGCATGGGACTACTTGTTTGGCTGTCAGCGGAGGCGATTGGCAATGGATAACTATTTGGACTTGATGCGCGCTCGCCGCGAGCAGATTCTGGAACGTTTTTATGCGGCGCTCGATCGCGCGGGCCGTCCCCACGACGCCGCGCGCCTCATTGCCGTGTCCAAGACCGTTGGTGTCGATGAGACCGTTGCCGCCATCCAGGCGGGGTATCGCCATTTTGCCGAGAATCGCCCGCAGGAGCTGGTTCGCAAGCTCACAGGTTTGGCGGAGCATCCGGAGCTGCCCGAGGTGCGCTTCGATATGATCGGCAACCTGCAGACCAATAAGATCAATGCGGTGCTGGGCTCAGCCGAGCTGATTCACTCGGTGGGTTCGCTGCATCTGGCGCAGGCGATCTCGAGCCGTGCTGCCCGCAAGATTGAGGCAGGCGAACTCGCCGGCCCCCAGCGTGTGCTCATTGAGGTCAATGTGAGTGGTGAGGAGTCGAAGGGAGGCTTTTCGCCCGATGAGATTCGCGCCGCCGCGGGTGAGCTTGCGGAACTTGAGGGAATTTGCGTACAGGGGCTTATGACTATGCCGCCCCGGGGGAATAAGGATGTGGCACGCCGCACCTTTGCGGGGCTTCGTGAGCTGAGGGATGAGCTGGAGGCGGCGCATCCCGATTTGAACCTGCCTGAGCTTTCCTGCGGCATGAGCGAAGACTTTGAGCCTGCCCTTGAGGAGGGCTCTACGCTCGTTCGCCTGGGCAGGGTAGTATTTAGCCCGGAGTTTGCAGTAAAATAAGGCTCTGAAGTGCGCACTGATTATCGGGGCGCCTGCACTAAACCGCGAGAGGACACAACCATGGGCTTCCTTGACGAGATTAAAAATAAGATGCACCTGGGCGGCCAGCAGGGTTACGACCAGGGTTATGGCCAGGACGACGACTACGGCTACGATGATGGCTATGACGATGGCTATCAGGGCAACGGCTACAGCGGTGCTTCGGGCGAGGGCTTCTACACCCAAGACGAGCCGAGCAACGGCCTGCTTGGTCAGACGCGCCGTGGTGAAGCTGAGTCGGTTGCCGTGTATACACGCTCCGGGCAGCTGGTCGGCGATGACTCCCGCCATGCCACGACGTATAACCCGCCTTCGCGCTCGCAGGACAGTGTTGCGAGCGGTTATCGTCCTGGTGCCTATGACACGCCGTCGAGCTACGCCGAGAACACCCGCGCCCGTGCCGCCGCTGCGCCTGCGCCTGCACCGAGCGATGCCTCGGCCTATGCGAGCAATATCATCAACGCCACACCGCAGCTGCCGGCCTATGTCCTGCGCCCCGAGAGCTATGACGACGTGGAGACCGTGGTGCGCCGCGTTCGCACCAAGCAGCCTGTCGCACTGATTTTTGTGGGCGTACGCACCGAAGTTGCCAAGCGCGTCTTGGACTTCTCTTACGGCTTTGCCTGCGGTCTGGGTGCCACGGTCAAGGAGGTGGGCGACCGCGTGTTCATGGTGCTGCCCGCCGGTTGCGAGGTCAAAGATTCCGATCTCAAGAAGCTTCGTGCCGACGGCTACCTTAAGTAAAGACAAGACGAGGAGATTCCCATCAACATCTACACTATCGTCCAGCTGGTCAATACGCTGTTCAACTTCTATTCCACGCTCATTGTCGTCTACTGCTTTATGACGTGGATTCCCATGAAGCAGGGTGGTTTGCTTCAGGATATTGCCGCGGTGCTTGATAGCGTGTGCGGTCCGTGGCTCAACCTGTTCCGTCGTTTCATCCCGCCGATGGGCGGTATCGATTTTTCGCCGGTCGTTGCGATTATTGCGTTGCAGTTGGTGCAGAGGCTGGTTCTGCAGCTTCTTATAGGTATACTCGTGTAGAACTGTCTTAGTAACTTACGTCGGGCGTGTAGCGCCGAGGCGATGAAAAAGGAGACTTGTTATGGCTATTACCCCTGCAGACATCCAGGCTCAGACTTTCTCTGAGGCCAAGCGTGGCTACGATCCTGCTGAGGTCGACGTCTTCTTGGAGACGCTGTCCTCTGAGGTTGACGCTATGCTCGCTAAGATCGTCGACCTTAAGGGTCGTCTGACTGCTACCGAGCAGCAGCTTGCCGATGCGCAGGCTCAGCTTGCCCAGGCTCAGGATGCCCCCGCCCAGGCCGTTCCTGCCGCCCCCGTGGCTGCTCCCGCCCCTGACTTCTCCGCTCAGGAGCGCCAGATTTCCGCTGCCCTGATCGCTGCCCAGCAGACCGCTGAGACCATCGTCAACGATGCCAATGAGAACGCTGAGCGTATTCGCAACGAGGCTGACGCCAAGGCCCGCGAGGTTATCCGCCAGGCTCTGACCGAAAAGCAGGCTGAGCTCGAGGAGATCGATCGTCTCAAGGCTTCTCGTGAGGAGTTCAAGGCCGAGTATCTCAAGCTCATCCAGCACTTCATGGACGATGCCCAGAACTCCTTCCCGGCCGACCTCATGGCCTCCACGCCGGTCGGTTCTGCCGCTTCTCCTGCGGTGACTGTTCCCGCCGAGCCGCTGCCCGTCGCTGACCCGGTTGTCCCCGTGGCCGATCCCTTCGCCCCGATCGACAACTTCGCTGCCGACGACCTGGACTAACATTCGGCCTACAATTTAGTGCCTAGAAAGGACCCGCAGCTTGCGGGTCCTTTTTTATGACTGTACCGGGGCGCGCAACATAAAAAACCGAGCCCTGCACATAGTGGCGCAGAACTCGGCGAACCGGTGAGCGGTCAAGGATAGGTTTTAGGGCATGTCCCAAAATCTACTTGAGGAGGAAGTCGGAGAGGGGAATGGTACGGGCCTCGCGATGCTCGGAATCGGCGATGTGGTCGGCAGGATATCCGCAGACGAGCATGTGATAGGGATAGACGCCCTCGGGCAGGTTGAACTGCTCCTGTGCCACCTCGGGCTTAAAATGGCATACCCAACACGTTCCCAGGCCCTGCTCGGTGGCCTCCATCATCATCTGATCGCACACTATGGACGTATCGATTTCACTGGAATTCATCTGGTCATACGGGCGCACCCAAGCGTCTTCGGTAACGCTACAAATAAGGAAGATGAGCGGAGCGCCAAAGATAGATCCATCACGAGCAAACCGAGGCTGACAAGCAGCAGCCTTCTCCAGAAGCTCAGGCGTATCCAACACCATCACACGGGTTGGATGATTATTACAAGCAGAAGGAGCAATCCGCCCAGCCTCAACAATGGCATCCACCACAGCCTGCTCCACAGCCCGATCTTCAAACTCACGACAAGAATACCGACCCCGAGCCAGATCCAAATACCCCATAACCAAACCCTCCAAAGTCAGCAAATCAATCCAAAGTAAACCAAAGGGTACCCAAAGCCCCATCCACCCAAACGTTTAAGGCGGTCCCAAAGTTTCCAATCGGGCCCCAAGGTCCTGTCAACAAAGGCCCCATCGCTTTCAAAGTATCAGCCAAAGTTCCCAATGGTGGTACGTAAGGCGAAGGGCCGGCCACGGTTTACTTTCGAACGACTCTGCAAAGCAGCCGGAGTGAGAAAGCAAACCGTGGCCGGCCCTTCGCCGCCGGGACACGTACCCCCAATTAACTGTTCTTCATGACAATCGAATCCACAACATCGGCCACATTCTCGCAGCAGTCAGCGCAGTACTCCAGGAAGGCGTACACGTCACGCCAGGCGATGACCTCGAGCGGATCCTTGCCGTTAACGTGCAGGTTGCGCATGGCGTTGATATAGAGCTCGTCGGCCTCGGACTCGATGGTGTTGATCTGGATGACCAGCTCGCGCAGCGTTTTGGACTTGCGGTAGTTGGGAAGCTCGACCATAAGGTCCTTCATGGCGCGGCAGGCATCGGTTACCTTGTGAGCGATGACGATGGCATCGGGGTGGATGCTCTGGATGTTGGTGAAGTAGACGCGCTGCACGACGCCTTCGATGCGGTCGAGCACGGTGTCGAGCGAGCAGCTCATCAGGTCCAGATCCTCGCGCTCAAGCGGGGTAATAAAGGCGGTGAGCAAGGCGTCTTCGAGTTCGTGGTGCTTCTTGTCTGCCGCATGCTCAATCGCATGCATCTTATCGAGCATGTCGTGGATCTGCGCGGGGTCAAAGTTCTCAAAAATCTTGGTGAGCAGCTCTGCGGCCTGGACGGCGAGGTCGGCGCAAGCGACGTAGTTGTCAAAGTAGAACGAATCGGGTTTCTTTGCCATGGGTGGGTCCTTTCGAGGCGAAGACGGGTGGGCGAAGTGTTGCGGTCCGGATGGACGCTCGGTTTGATTAGAGGAACATCATGAACAGCTTGGCCATGACAAAGCTGATGAGTCCGCAGGCAGGGAAGGTGAAGAACCAGGTGAACATCATGTCCTTGACGACACCGAAGTTGATGGCCGAAAGGCGCTTGACGGCACCGACACCCATAATGGCGCAGGTTTTGATGTGCGTGGAGGACACGGGGATGCCGGTAAGGGTGGCAAGCAGCAGGTTCGCGGCGCCCGCGAGGTCGGCGGAGAAGCCCTGATACTTCTCGAGTTTAACCATGCTCTGGCCGACGGACTTGATGATGCGCTCGCCGCCCACGCTGGTGCCGATACCCATGGTGGCCGAGCACAGCAGCATAATCCAGATGGGGATGCCTGCATCGCCGACGCTCGTCTGGCCGCTGGCAAAGGCCACGCCTAAAAAGAGCACGCCGATGAACTTCTGTCCATCCTGCGCGCCGTGCATAAAGCTCATGGCCGCAGCGCTCGCGATCTGAGCGTATTTAAAGAAGACATTAGCACGTCGCCTGTTGGCGGCGGCGAAAAGAATCGAGACGAGCTTGCACAGGACCCAGCCCATGGCAAAGCCCAGGCCGATGGAGAGCGCCAGGCCGTAGATGACCTTCATCCACTCGTGGACGTTGACGCTGCTCGCACCGCCGAGGGCGATGGCGGCACCGGTCAGGCCGGCGATAAGGCTGTGGCTTTGCGAGGTGGGGATGCCAAAACGCGACGCTGTGGCGCCGTAGACGACGATGGAGAACAGCGCCGCGCATAGGCAGGCGAGCGCCATGGTGCTGTTTCCGCCAAAGTCGACGATATGTGAGATGGTGTTGGCGACGCTCGCGTTAAAGTGCGTCATGATGAGCACGCCGAGGAAGTTGAATGCGGCGCTCATGAGAATGGCGGCGCGGGCGGGCATGCAACGCGTAGTGACGCAGGTCGCGATGGCGTTGGGCGCGTCGGTCCATCCATTGACGAAGATGGCGCCCAACGCGAGGATCACGGTGACGGCAAGGACTGGGTTCGACACAATTTGGCCGAGGAAGGTTGAGAACGTTACGTCCATATATGGGCTTTCTCGAAGTTTGCAGACACGTTACAAAAACATGATAAATCGTATCACCTCCTGTGGGTCTCTTTACCGAGTTCTGATGGGAGAAGTGAACTTTTTGGCACTAAAATTAAATATTAGCCCTGTTGACCGCGGGTGTTCTTTTTGCTAACACGCCATGCGGACACGTGCGATTACTACGACACTCCAAAACCACAGTCTGTTCGCTTTACAACATGCAAACATGCGTTCGATAATAGGAGGCATGGAATATCGACAGACAGATGGCAAAACTCGACGCGTGCACAAGCAGTATGTGGACGTTGTAGCTCGCATCCTCGCGGGCGGACAAGTCGTGCCGGTTACCGTCTGCTGGGTCGACGGTCGCTGCTTTACGATTGACGAGATTGTCTCGACCACTGGGTTTGGCCTGACGGTCCACGGCATTCGTACGGCAACCTATAAGGTGCGTTTTGGCGGGCACGCGACCGAGTTGTATCTGGAGGACCAGACGCGCGAACGACCAGATGGCTCGCAGGCCCATCTGATACGTTGGTGGGTCTGGGCCTTTGATCGTACGCTCGAGGGCGAGCGCCGTGGGTAAGGACATATGGCATTCGGGTACAATGACAGGAATCTTGTCACCTACGGCGCTGTCGCGGCGCTTTTGAAAGGACGAAACTATGAACGATATCCAGGGCTATCAGAACGGCCCCATCGAGAGCAGCGCAAGCCGCGCCAAGGAGATGTCGCCGCGCGCGTACAACCTTGTCATGTCTGCCCTGATCTTCTTGGGCTTTTGCGCCATGGGCGCCGGCGCCTACTTTACGAGCACCATGTCGTTTGCGCGCATGATGATGAGCGGCGCCGCCTTGCCGCTGGTCTTTGGCTCGTTTATTTTGACCATCGTCGGCATGGTCATGATGTCGGCCGCCGCCAGCAAGCAGTCCGTGGGCCTGTCCCTTGTGGGCTACGTAATCTTTGCGAGTACCTTTGGCCTGACCGCGTCGTTTGGCCTTGCCAACTACGACCTGCCCACCATCAACACTGCCTTTATCGCCACGGCCGCCATCACCTTTGTCTTTGGCGCCTTGGGCGTGACGTTCCCCAAGTTTTTCCAGCGCGTGTATGGCATCGGTTTTGGCATTCTGCTCGCCACTATTCTGGTTGAGATCGTGCTGATGTTCATGGGCGTCTCGCAGACCATCACCGATCTGATCGTGATCGTGGTGTTCGCCGGCTTTATTGGCTACGACACCTATGTTGCCACGACGGTGCCGCCTACGCTGCCCAACGCCGTGCTTATGGCATCCAACCTGTTCGTGGACATCATCAACGTGTTCCTGCGCATTCTGAACATCCTTGGCCGTCGCGACTAGTGGCGAATTGCGGCGGTGCTTGCCGTGCGTGTAAATCGATGCGAAAGGCGGTCCTTCGGGGCCGTCTTTTTTGTACGCGGCGGGGTATCATGGATGGGAAAAGCCGATAGCGGCAGCGACCGAGAAAGGTGACCACTTATGGCAGACGTCGACAACAGGAACCGTAACCGCAGGTCCAACCGAGCGGGTCAGCCCAATCCCAAGCGCGAGGCCCGTGCCAAGGCCGCCGAGCGTCACGCGGCAACTGTGTCCGAAGCGTGCGCCAAGGATATCGAGCGTTCGCTTGCCGGTGTTCGCGAGTTTGACGGTATGCCTGCCGGCTTTGTCGCGGCGATGAAGGCCAAGGTTCAGAGTGCTGTGGCCACCGAAGAACAGGTTGCCGAGGACGTCGAGGGCGCGGAGGCTGCCGAGACCGAGGCGGCACCCGAGAGCGAGGCAGCGCCCGAGACCGAGGCAGCTCCTGAGCCCGTCGAGGAGCCTGCCGAGGAAATCGCCGGAGCTGAGTCCGCGCCTGCTGAGGAGCCTGCTGCGTCCCTGCCTGAGGTCACCGTGCTCGATGCCTCCGTCACGCAGGCCATCTTGGACAACGGTCGTGGCTATGCGCAGTTCTGCGACATGGCCGTGCTCGCCTTTGCCTCGTTCACCAACCCGGGCGGTGGCTATATTCAGGGTTATCTGGGCCAGGAGGCCACACTGTGCGCCGATTCGTATCTGTACAACGTTCTCGATAAGCAGCGCAAATGGTACGGCGAGAACCGTCGCCGCAACATCAACTGCGAGCTCTATCGTAACCGCGCCCTAGTGGTGCCTGCGGTGCGCTTCGACCGCAACCACGTGCATGCATACGCCGACGTGATCGTGGCCGCCGCGCCCAACGTTAAGCGCGCCCGCCAGGAGTATCGCGTGAGCGACGATGCTCTGCTGGATGCCCTGCGCGACCGCATTCGCTTTGTGCTTGCCATCTGCGACGAGCTGGGTCGCGAGAAGCTCGTGCTGGGTGCTTGGGGCTGCGACAACAACGGCTTTGACGCAGAGGCCGTGGCCGAGCTCTTCCGCAAGGAGCTCGCGTCGGGCGACTTTAAGGTCAAGCAAGTCTTCTTTGCCGTGCCTTCTACGCGCTGGGATGAGGATTTTGCCAAGTTCGAGCACGTGCTGGCAAACTTCCCCGAGCGCAACGAGGAGTCCTATGCTCAGGTTGCCGCTCGCGCTGCGGCAGCTCGCGCCGCCGAGCAGGCCCAGGCTGCTACCGAGGATGATGAGGACGAGGACGATTGGCGCAAGTACCTGTAACCGGTACGTGTTGACAGATAGGTCGAGCCGGCGGGAGAGGCTGCTCCCGTCGGCTTTTTACTAAAAGGAAGGGCTTACGATGAAAAACGTTCTATGCTTTGGCGACAGCAACACCTATGGTTACGATCCGGCGGGCATGCGCGACGGCACCGCGGTGCGCTATGCGCGGGATGTGCGCTGGTGTGGCGTGGCCCAACGTGACTTAGGCGAGGGCTGGCATGTAATTGAAGAAGGCCTCAACGGCCGCACGACGGTACGCGACGACATGTGCCATCTGGACACCAATCTTAACGGCATTCGCGCGCTTCCGATGATGCTCGAGGCCCATAAGCCGCTGGACGCCATTGTGATCATGCTGGGCACCAACGACTGCAAGACGGTCTTTAACGTGACGGCTGCCGATATCGCTCGTGGCGCCATGGCGCTGATTCGCGCCGTCCGCGCGTTTCCGTGGACCGACGCTGCGCCTTGTCCGCGCATTCTGCTGATGGCGCCTATCAAGATTAAGCCGCAGATCGCCGACGTATATATGACCGATTTTGACGAGCATTCCGTAGAAGCCTCGGAACATTTTGGTGAGTACTACGCGCATGTGGCTGAGCAGTTTGGCTGCGACTTTTTGAATGCCGCCGACTTTGCCGAGCCGGGCGATATCGACTATCTGCATATGATGCCCGAAAGCCATGAGAGCCTGGGTCACGCCGTGGCAGCCAAGCTCCAAGAGATGCTCGGAGAGTAGCGCGACCCCAAACCACCGCAAAGGGGGCGGGCGCCTTTGCGGTGGCTTGGACTGCGAATCTTAATACTGCCACATGTGATTGACGGGGCCGGAACCTTTGCCCATGTCAAAGCCGGCGGCGAGGGCGCCCGTTAGGTAGGCCTTGCCCGCGTTGACGGCGTCGGCAAGATCCATGCCCTGCGCCAGCGCGCAGGCGATGGCGGACGAGAGCGTGCAGCCGGTGCCGTGTGTGTTGTCGGTCTCGATGCGCTTGTGGCGGAACCACGTGGTGAGTGGATCTCCCAGATGGTTGCCCTCGTCATCGAGTGGCGCGGGTTCGGCCAGTACATCGTTGGCCTCGTTGACAAGATGCCCACCCTTAACGAGGGATGCGCAACCAAAGCGGCGGGTGAGGAGCATGGCAGCATTTTGCTGCGTGCGCTCGGAGTCGACCTCGTAGTCGAGCAGGGCCATGGCCTCGGGAATATTGGGCGTGATAACCGTCGCTAGCGGGAACAGGCGGCGGGTGAGCGCCTCGGCGGCATCTTCGGCAATCAGCCGCGCGCCCGAGGTGGCTACCATGACGGGGTCGACTACCACGTTTGTCGCGTTCCAAGCGCTCAGGCGGTCGGCGATAACCTCGATAATCTCGGCAGAGGAAACCATGCCAATCTTGACGGCGTTGGGGCGGATATCGTCAAAAACGGCATCGATCTGTGCCGCGACAATATCCGGGGAGATGTTCTGCACGGCGGTGACGCCCAGGGTGTTCTGTGCGGTGATAGCGGTGATGGCCGTCTCGGCATACAGGCGGTGCGCCGTGATGGTCTTGATGTCGGCCTGAATGCCGGCGCCACCGCTGGAATCGGATCCTGCGATGGATAGAACGGCAGGTACCTTACTGCGATCCATGTTCGCTCCCTTGTTCGGTCGGAATCAAATGGGTCTATAAGCCAGCATTATAAAGATGCCCGGGCCGACTCTATGTCGAACCCGGGCGGGCGATGCAATCTTTACGCAAATGCAAGCAAATGTTCACACGTCAACAATTGACAGGCACCGGCTCGCCGCCAGAAGCGGCCGCGGCGACAGGGCTAGTCCTCCATGCCGAGGTCGATCGTGGTGCCCTCGAAGATTTTGTTGACGGTGCGGACGGCGCACATCTTGCCACACATGGTGCAAGTGCCCTCGGTGGCGGCGGGGGACTCCTCGTAGCGCTTCTTGCCCGTAACCGGGTCGAGCGCGCACTTCCACATGGCGTCCCAGTCGAGCTTGCGGCGTGCCTGGCCCATCTTGTCGTCCATGTCGCGGGCGTGGGGCACCTTTTTGGCGATGTCGGCGGCGTGTGCGGCGATCTTGGTGGCCATGAGGCCGTCGAGCACATCCTGGGCGTTGGGCAGGCATAGGTGCTCTGCCGGTGTCACGTAGCACAGGAAGTCGGCACCGGAGCTGGCGGAGATGGCGCCGCCGATGGCAGCGGTGATGTGGTCGTAACCCACGCCGATATCGGTCACCAGCGGCCCGAGCACATAGAACGGAGCATTGTGGCACAGGCGCTTCTGCAGTTTCATGTTGGCGGCGATCTCGTCGAGCGCCATGTGACCCGGGCCCTCGACCATGACCTGGACGCCGGCGGCCCAAGCGCGCTTGCACAGCTTGCCCAGCTCGATCATCTCGGCGGTCTCGGTGGCGTCGTTGGAGTCGTAGAGGCAGCCCGGGCGGCAGGAGTCGCCGAGCGAAATCGTCACGTCGTACTCGTGGCAAATCTCGAGCAACTCGTCGTAGAACTCATAGAACGGGTTCTCGTTACCGGTGACCTCCATCCAGCCAAACAGCAGTGAGCCGCCGCGGCTCACGATGTTCATCAGGCGGCCGGTCTCCTTAAAGGTCTTGGTGACCGACTTGTTGATGCCGCAGTGAATGGTCATAAAGTCCACGCCGTCCTCGGCATGCGCGCGCACGACTTCGAACAGGTCGTCCTTGGTGAGCTTGACCAGCGGCTTTTCCATGTAGCCGATGGCGTCGTACATGGGGACGGTGCCTACCATGAGCGGCGTCTCGTCGATGAGCTGTTGGCGGAACTGGCGCGTCTTGCCCGAGTTGGAGAGGTCCATGATGGCGTCGGCGCCAAAGTCCTCGGCGATCTTGACCTTCTTCCATTCCTCGGTGGCATCGGCCTTGTCGCCCGAGATGCCCAAGTTCACGTTGACCTTGGTGGAAAGGCCCTCGCCGACACCAAAGGCGCGCATGCCCTTTTTGATATGCACGATGTTGGCGGGAATGGCGATGCGGCCGTCGGCCACGCGCTCGCGGATGTACTCGGGGTCGCGATGCTCGCGCTCGGCGACTTCCTTCATCTGCGGCGTGATCTGCCCGGCACGGGCGAAGTCGATTTGCGTGACGAGCTTGGGCTCGGTCTGTGTGCTCATTGGCACGGCTCCCTTCGTTGGCATTACCCATATCAGGTTTGCGGGTCAGGGCGGGCGCGCCCAGTCTCAGCCTGCCGTCTTGTCCTGCAAGCTCCCCGTTTATGTGGTGGGCTCAAGTATAGCTCGAATGGGTACGATTGACCTAACGAGCGTGCCTGTGGGGAGGTGTACATGGAAGACAAGCATCTATATCGAGAGACGCAATGGGATGTATCGGCCGAGGAGAGCCGCGCGCACCATGGCCTTGTCGCGATTGGTTTTGCGGTGCTTGCCGTGCTGGTGATTGCCTTTTGTATTTGGACGTTTGGCGGTCGCGGCGGCGCTGCCTGGGAGTTCGAGGCTGATGATAGCCTGCCGATCATGACGGTGAGGAGCACTGGCGGTAATGCCAATACGCTCGCCGTTCCGGGCGATTATTGGTACCCGCGCGATGAGTTTGTGCAGTTGCAGCTGAGTGGTGGGTCCATTCCAGGTGAAGAAATCGAACGCGTGACGTTTGACGCGACGTTCAAAACGCTCACGGTGAAGCTCAAAGATCAAGGAGATGTGCCCACGACGATGGATATCGCGCTGACGGAATGGCGCCTGGAGCCCCCGGCGGGTGTTGCGGTGTCTGAGGTGGAGCATGTCAAGATTACCTATCAGGACGGCTCGGCAAACGGGATTGCAAAGGCCGACGGCCTAGCAGAATAGGTGTCGCACCTAGCCGGCCAAATCATAAAAGTTGCGGAGGAATAGTTCCCGTTTGTGCGATAAAAGGCTCAAATAGGAACTATTCCACCGCAAGTTATATAGAGAAGGCTGAGCGGGTCAGTTTTGGGTGGCGGGTCTAGAGCATCTGTTCGTTGATGAACACGAGGGTGCCTGGGTATGAGATCTCGGGGGCGTGGCGATAGCCGATGTTGAACTCGGTAAGACCGGCGGCGTCCTCGAGCTTGTTTTCTGCCATCCAGCGCACCATGGAGCCGCGCGCCTTTTTGCTGGCGGTCGAGCGCTGGATGGGCTTGCCGTTGCGGACACCTTCGCCAAAGAGACAAGTGACGGTTGTGGCGTCGCCTGCGAGATGGGGTAGAACGGCCTTGGCGTACTCCGCGCTGGCAAGGTTGACGACCGTGGTGTTGGAGCCGGTCGGCGCAATGGCGCATGCAAGTTTGTCGCCCCAAAACGCATAGAGGTCACGGGCGTTGTTGACGGCGAGCTTGGCTCCCATTTCGAGCCGATAGGGCTCAACGCCATGGAAAGGCCGCACACATCCGTACAATCCGGAGAGGATCCAGAGATGGTTTTGCAGCCAGTCGAGCTGTGCAGCATCCATGACCTCGGGCGCCATGCTTTGGTATTGGATGCCGTGGTAGGACATGACGGCGGGGGAGATTCGGCGCGCGATATCGGGATCGGCGAGGTCGGCATCGCTCAGGGCGGGCATAAATTCGTGAAGCGTATCCAGGCACGTTGTAAGCAGCCTGTCGCTCACGTTCCAAAGGGCCTGAAGACCTGCTGCGCCATCCTCGCGTTCGATGCCCAGCAGTGCCTGATGGAGCCGGGCCGTCTGATGTGCAAAAGGCGGTATGCCCAAAACGTCAAAGGCATCTTGAGCTGTCCGCATCTGTTTGGCGGGCGAAATGACGACCTGTAGCACGGAATCCTCCTCCCGCTAAAAAAGTTGCGGTGAAATACAGACCGCTTTCCCCGTTGGAAGGCCTGATGAATCCGTATTTCACCGCAAGTTACAAGGGTTTGGTTAGGCGCGCTCGAGGAAGGCTTTGTAGCCGCGGTAGGCCTCGTAGATATCGGCCTTGTTGGCGACCTCCCACAGGGCGTGCATGGACAGGACGGCAACGCCGGAGTCGATGACGTTCATGCCATACTTGGCCATGATGTAGGCAATGGTGCCGCCACCGCCCGCGTTGACGCGACCGAGCTCACAGGTCTGGAAGTCCACGCCGGCCTCGTCCATGATGTCGCGGACGAGGGCCACGTACTCGGCATCGGCGTCGTTGGAACCGCCCTTGCCGCGGCTGCCCGTGTACTTGTTAAAGCACAGGCCACGACCCATAAAGGCGGCGTTCTTCGTCTCGAACTTGCCGGCATAGCCCGGGTCGAAACCGGCGGACACGTCGGAGGAGAGCATGCGGCTGCGGGCGAGCGCGCGGCGCAGGGCCAGCGGGCTATCCTCGCCGGCGAGCGTCATGATCTCGGCGACGGTGTTCTCGAAGAAGCGGCTCGTCATACCGGTGGCACCCACGGAGCCGATCTCCTCCTTATCGACGATGAGCGTGATGCTCGTGCGCTCCACGTTGGCGACGTCGATCTGGGCGAGCATGGACGGATAGGCGCAGACACGATCGTCGTGGCCATAGCCCAAAATCATGGAGCGGTCGAGGCCCATGTCGCGGGCGGGACCGGCGGGCACGACCTCGATCTCGGCGGAGAGGAAGTCCTCCTCCTCGACGCCGTACTGCTCCTTGAGGATGTCCAGGAACATCTGCTTGACGGGCTCCTTGGGAGCGTCCTTGTCGTCCTCGTCAAACTTGACGGGACGGCCGCCCACGATCACGTCGAGGATCTCGGCGTCGACGGCGTCCTTGGCGGGCTTGGACATCTGCTCGCTCGAGAGGTGGATCAGCAGGTCGGAGATGGTAAAGACCGGATCGTCTGCCTTGTCGCCGATGTTGATGTCGACGGTGGTGCCGTCCTTTTTGCAGATGACGCCCACGAGTGCAAGCGGGGAGGCCACCCAGTGGTAGCTCTTGACGCCGCCGTAGTAGTGCGTGTCGAGGTAGGCCATGTCGCCGGCCTCGAAGGCGGGATTCTGCTTAAGGTCCAGGCGCGGCGAGTCCACGTGAGCACCCAGGATGTTAAAGCCCTGCTCGAGCGGGGCGGTGCCCAGGTTGACGAGCATGAGGTCCTTGCCGTGGTTTGCGGCGTAGACCTTGTCGCCGGCCTTGAGCGCGCGGCCCTCGGCGATCACGGTCTCCAGATTGACGTAGCCAGCCTCCTCGGCCATCTTGATACCGGTCTTGACGCACAGGCGCTCGGTCTTGTTCTCGCTCAAAAACTGCTTATAGCCGCGGCAAAGCTCCTCGAGCTCCTCGATCTGCTGTGGCGTGTACTTTTTCCATGCGCAGGGACGCTCCATGACGCAGGCTCCTTTCGGATCGATCGTGCTGGTTGATGTACCGTGAGCCATCGTATCACGCGCGGGCCCGCGGCGGCAGGGAAGCCTGATGTGCGGTGGCCGCGGGGCGGGGAGCGTGTAAACTGGTGTGAGCAAACCGTGCCCAGCCCAAAGCGAGGTATTCAATATGTCTGACAAGCGCCGCACCTTTGCCGTTATCGACGGCAACTCGCTCATGCACCGCGCCTTCCACGCCGTGCCGCCCACCATGAATGCGCCGGACGGCCGCCCCACCAACGCGATCTTCGGCTTTCTGAACATGTTTCTCAAGATGATCGATGCCTTTAACCCCGACGGTGTGGTCGTGGCGTTTGACAAGGGCAAACCGCGCGTGCGCATGGAGATGCTGCCGCAGTATAAGGCGCAACGCCCGCCCATGGACCCCGATCTGCATGCGCAGTTTCCGATGATCAAGGAGCTGCTCACCGCGCTCAACGTGCCGATTCTGCAGTCCGAGGGCTGGGAAGGCGACGATATCCTGGGAACCATGGCGCGCCTGGGTGAAGAGGCCGGCTGCGACATGCTGCTGGTGACCGGCGACCGCGACATGTATCAACTCGTGACCGAGCACGTCAACGTGGTCTCGACCCGCAAGGGCCTGTCCGACGTGGCGATCATGACGCCCGAGAGCGTGGACGACCTGTATCACGGCATTACGCCGGCGCTCGTGCCCGATTTTTACGGTCTAAAGGGCGATACGTCGGACAACATTCCCGGCGTACCGGGCATCGGCCCCAAAAAGGCGAGCGCGCTCATCGCACAGTACGGCAGCTTGGACGAGGTCATCGCGCATGCCGACGAGGTCAAGGGCAAGATGGGCGAGAACCTGCGTGCGCACATCGACGATGCGCTGCTGAGCCGCAAGGTCGCAACCATTCGCACCGATGCGCCCGTCGAGCTCGACTTTGACGAAACGTCCTTCCCGGCGTTTTCTGCCGACGAAGTGTCCGCGGCGCTGGGCACACTTGGTATCACCGCCATGCAGAACCGTTTCTTGGCGCTGGTCGGCGGCGAGGGCGGGGCTGCTGCTGCCTCCAGTGTGGTTGAGATACCTGCTATGGTTCGCGCAGCCGCCGGCGATGCCGACGCGCTTGGTGCCGTTGCGGCTGAGGTCTCCCGCGCGATTGATGCCGGCGAGTGGGTCGCCGCCGTGGTGGACGACGACAAGGAAGAGGGCGCGCTCTTTGGACTGACGCGCACGCTGTGGTTGGCGACGTCCAAGGGCCTGTTCGCGCTCGAGGAGGGCGACAGCTGTGCGGCGGCTGAGGTTGAGGGCTTCAACTTCGTTCACGGCGTGATTGCCGGCGTGCTCGCGCGTCTGTTTATGGAGGGTCGCGTGGCGAGCCCGGATATGAAGGCGCTGTTGCACGAGCTTTCGCCCGTCGATTCTTCTGAGCCCGAGCTCATGGATCCGCTCGCTACCGATTCCACGCGTATCTTCGATACCGTGGTCGCTGCCTATCTGCTGGATTCCGATCGCTCCGAGTTCGATGAGGCATATCTTGCCGATACGTATCTGCAGATGGCGCTGCCTGCGGCGCGCGGCGCAGAGGGTGCCGGTGAGGACGCTCCGGCGCCTGCCGCCCGTACTGCGGCTCTGACGCTGGCGCTCGTGGCACCGTTGCGCGAGTGCATGGCCCGTGAGAATGCCGCCAACGTGTTCGATGGCATCGAGATGCCGCTCGTTCCGGTACTTGCCAAGATGGAGCGCGCGGGCATGCTCGTGGACCCCGACCGTCTGCACAGTCTGTCCGAGGGTCTGGCGACTCAGATTACCGAGGTTGAGCGCAGTATTCGCGACCTGGCGGGTGACGAGACCTTTAATATTGGCAGTCCTATGCAGCTGTCGCATGTGCTCTTTGATGTGATGGGGCTTCCGACCAAGGGGCTCAAGAAGACTAAGCGCGGCTATTATTCGACCAACGCCAAGGTGCTGAGCGACCTTGCGCGTGACCACGAAATCGTGCGTCTGATCTTGGACTGGCGTGAGAAGTCTAAGATCAAGTCCACCTATCTGGACACGCTGGGCCCGCTACGCCGAGGCGACGGCCGCGTACACACTACGTACAACCAGACCATCACGGCAACGGGGCGTCTGTCCTCGAGCGACCCGAACCTGCAGAACATCCCGACGCGCTCTGAGCTGGGCCGTACCGTCAAGACGGCGTTTTCGGCAGGCGAGGGAAGCGTCTTTTTGGCGGTGGACTACTCGCAGATCGAGCTGCGTCTGCTGGCGCATCTCTCAGGTGACGAGCACTTGGTGCGCGCCTTTAACGAGGGCGAGGACTTCCATGCCGAGACGGCGGCGCGCGTGTTCGGTGTGCCGGTGTCCGAGGTAACGCCCGACCTGCGCAGTCGCGCCAAGGCCGTGAACTTTGGCATCGTGTACGGTCAGCAGGCCTACGGTCTGTCGCAGTCGCTGCATATCTCGATGGCCGAGGCGCGCGACATGATCGACCGCTACTACGAGGCCTACCCGGGCGTGCGTACGTTCCTCGACAACGTGGTGGCGCGCGCCAAGCAGACGGGCTACGCCGAGACCATGTACGGCCGCCGTCGTCATATTCCGGAGCTCAAGGCCAAAAATCCGCAACTCCGCGGCTTCGGCGAGCGCACGGCCATGAACCACCCCATGCAGGGCACCGCGGCCGACATCATCAAGATCGCCATGGCCCGCGTAAGCCGTCGCCTGGAAGAAGAAGGCTTTGCCGCCCACATGATCCTGCAAGTGCACGACGAGCTGGACTTTGAGTGCCCCATCGACGAAGTCGAGCGCCTAACCACCATGGTCCAAGACGTCATGGAACACGTAGTAGACCTCCACGTCCCCCTAATCGCCGAAGCTTCGACTGGAGTGACCTGGGCAGACGCCAAGTAAGGGCACGACCACAATTCCAAAGTAATCAAAACCAGAAGGACGCCCCTCATCAACAAGGAGCGTCCTTCGTTCAATAAAAATCAGCCAAAGTATCTAGGCGCCAAGACGCCATCCATGCGGCAAGCAAGTCAACGTAGCCATGCTCGGGCCCGGCCGTTTGATTTTTGTAGATTCCGCACGAGCCGAAGGCCACTTAATGTGGCCTTCGAGCGAGCCCAGGACCTGACCGAGCAAAAATAAAACGGCCGGACCCGGGCATGGCGACGAGATAGATTACCGAGCCGCCAAGATGGCGTCGATGAGCGTCAGTACGCCCCCGTCGTTGTTGCTCGGAATACGCCACTTAGCATGCGCATTCATATGCTCCTCGGCATTGTCCACGATAAAGCTGTGTCCGACGCGCTCCAGCATGGGGATGTCGTTGTACGTATCGCCCACGGCGGCGGCATCGGCGATATCAATGCCGAGCTGCTCGCACAGATGCGCGACGCCGGCGCCCTTGTCGACACCCAGGTTCATAAAGTCGATCCACTCGCGGCCCGCATTGGTGACGTAGAGCTTGTCCGAGAACTCGGGGTTGTAGGTCTCGCGGAATGCGGGCTCGGCATCGTAGGCAGGGAAAAAGACCGAGATCTTATTGGACTCGATATCAAGGCCCTCAAAGGTGTCGACATAGTTGATCGTGTTGTAGTACACGCTGATTTCGTCGTGGTACTGATGGTCGCGGGCGAGCACATAGAACTCGTCGTAGCAGCACAGGACGGGAACGGCGCGCGGGTCCTCCGAGACACGAGCGAGCACCTGCTGATACAGCGCCACATCGATGTTGCTCTTATAGATAAAGTTGCCGCGGTAGATCACGCAAGCTCCATTGTCGGGGCAAAAAGCAAGGCGGTCCTTAATGCCCTCGAACATTTCTTCGAGTTTTGGGGCGGGGCGTCCGCTGGCGGGGCAGAATACGATGCCAGTCTCGGCGAGCTTGTCTAGGCGCTCATCAAGACCCTGCGGCAACACTCGCTCGTCGGTGAGCAGCGTCTTGTCCATATCAACGGCGAGAATCTTAATGCTGCCGATATTGGTGTCCGATTCGTAAGTTTGCATAAAAGCGCGCCTTTCGTTTCGAAATTGTTTCAGACGTTATAACCATCAACCAGTAACCGAGCGTATTGTCGCAGGAACGGAGCGTATTTGCACCACGCTTCACAAAGTAATGAAAAAACTTTTCAGAAATTTGAATTTGTCGCTTGTGCTGCGGGCACTTTAGCGTAATATAGCGACCATCGAAAACGGAGACGGCAAAAGAGCCGCTTACCGAGGAAAAGGTACCGTTTACGATATTTGAATTGCGCCCGGCGATAGGTGAAAGGAGAGGCAGATGCAGTTCGTAAAGATCATCACCACTGCAGACAATGCCATCCGACGCCAGCGCGCAATTTCCCGACGACGATAACAATCGTCTCTGTCCGCATGGGGCGAATTGCCTCAACAGAGTCATTTTGAGGTCGTCGGGTTTTAGCACGACATAGACGCATGTTTCTAGGGCATGTTGTGCTGCTTTTTGCTATTTAACCTGATATCGCACGGTTTTTGACCTCGAAATGACTTGCAACTGACCGATGTTCTAACTAGCTACCAAGGGCGAAAGGAAACAGCCATGAGCAAGGAAAAAGTCGTTCTCGCATATTCCGGTGGTCTTGATACATCCGTATGTGTCAAGTGGCTCCAGGACGAGAAGAATCTCGATGTCGTTTGCGTCTGCGGCAACGTGGGCCAGGAGGAGACCGGCCTGGATGCCAAGAAGCAGAAGGCGCTCGACCTGGGCGTTCTTGATTGCCAGGTGCTCGACCTGCGCGACGAGTTCTCCGATGAGTTCCTGACTAAGGCCATCGCCGCAAATTCCATGTACGAGAACAAGTACCCGCTGCTCTCCGCCCTGTCTCGCCCGCTGCTCGCCAAGAAGCTTGTCGAGGTCGCTCACGAGTTTGGCGCGACCTACGTCGCTCACGGCTGCACCGGCAAGGGTAACGACCAGGTTCGTTTTGAGGCTGCCGTCAAGGCCCTCGACCCCGAGCTTAAGGTTATCGCCCCGGTTCGCGAGTGGGATCTGAAGTGCCGTCCCGACGAGGTCGCCTATGCCCACGCCCACAACGTGCCGGTTCCCGAGGGTGCCAACGACAACCCTTATTCCATCGACGACAACCTGTGGGGTCGTGCCATTGAGTGCGGCCACCTGGAGGATCCCTGGAACGAGCCGCTCGACGACGCCTGGGTTATGACCAAGAATCCCGAGGACACGCCCGACACCCCGACGTATACCGAGATTGAGTTTGAGGCCGGCAAGCCCGTCGCCGTCGACGGCAAGAAGATGAAGCTCTCCGAGATCGTCATCGCCCTCAACAAGATTTCGGGCGACAACGGTTTTGGCCGTCTCGACCTGGTCGAGGATCGTCTGGTGGGCCTCAAGAGCCGCGAGTGCTATGAGGTTCCCGGAGCCCTGACGCTCATCACCGCCCACAAGGCACTCGAGGACATTTGCGTCGAGGGCGACCTGCTCAAGACTAAGATTAAGCTCGAGCAGGATTGGGCCGCCGCCGTGTACAACGGCCAGTGGTACAGCCCGCTCAAGAACGCGCTCGACGCCTTTATGGCCGACACCCAGAAGTTCGTGACCGGCACCGTCCGCCTGAAGTTCTTTAAGGGCAACTGCCATGTCGTCGGCCGCAAGAGCCCCTTCAGCCTCTACGACTACGGTCTGGCTACCTACGACCGCGACACCACGTTTGACGAGAAGGCCAGCGCCGGCTTTATCGAGATCGATACGCTGTCGCTCAAGACGTGGGCTAAGGTCCAGGGCCCCAGCTCCGCCGCCGCCCAGGCTTAAGCCTTCCTTTCCTTGGTATCCGCGCGGCCCATCCGCGTGATACATAACGGGCGCACGGGGTCCCTACCTTTCGTTATGCTTGCTGACACTTCTTAACATCGGTGGCCCCTACGTTCCGCCCGCATATATGATGCCGCGACTGCGGCTGAGTCCGAGCCCCGCCGGGGTTGTCCGGCGGGGCTCCTTCTATCAATTTGACGGCTCTGCGCCTATATATAAGGAGTATCCATTATGTTCAATGCTATTGCGCATGCTTTACTTGCCCTCGCGCCCGAGATCGATGCTGCAAGGGTCGAGGACGTCCCTATGAGCCTGAAGGCCTGGATCGATGGTTCGCAGGGCAACATCCGGAGGGAGACGTTGGGCGCCAAGTGCATGGTGCGTCACTTCTTTGCAAATTAGCTACATGGCCCCGCGCACGGCAGGGAGTGTGTAAAACTAGCGGTTGAAAAATTGCTTTAGCGACATGGCGCACTGCTTTGGGCGCTTGTTTTGGTATTCGATGAAAGGGGACGGTTCCATGGCTCTTTGGGGCGGTCGTTTTGAGGCGGGCGTGGCCGAGGTCACGCAGGAGTTTGGCGCGTCGTTGCCGGTCGACAAACATCTCTATAAGCAGGATATCGCCGGCTCTAAGGCACATGCCAAGATGCTGGCGGCCCAGGGCATTATCAACGCCGAGGACGAGCAGGCGATTGCCGAGGGTCTGACCGGAATCGAACAGGATATCGATGCCGGCAACTTCACCTTCGACATCAACGACGAGGACATTCACATGTCCATCGAAAGCGAGCTGACGCGCCGCATCGGCGAGGCTGGTAAGCGCCTGCATACCGGGCGTTCGCGTAACGACCAGGTGGCGACCGATACGCGCCTGGGCGTCAAGGCGCTGGCCAAGGAGCTCATGGGGGCCAATCTTGAGCTGCGCCATGTGCTGGTGGATGCGGCTAAGAAGTACGACAAGGTGATTCTGCCGGGCTACACGCACATGCAGCACGCCCAGCCCGTGCTGCTGTCGCATCATCTGCTGGCGTATTCTTGGATGTTCGCGCGCGACTTTACACGCCTGAAGGCAGCCTTTGATGCCGCCGACAACTGCCCGCTGGGTGCTGCCGCGCTTGCCGGTACGAGCTATCCGCTCGATCGTCAGATGACGGCTGCCGAACTTGGCTTTGCGGGTGTGATTCCCAACTCGCTCGATGCGGTTTCCGACCGTGATTTCCTGCTCGATCTGCATTACGCCGGCTCCGTCATGACCATGCACCTGTCGCGTCTTTCCGAGGAGATCGTGCTGTGGTCGAGCTCCGAATTTGGCTTTATCACGCTTTCCGACTCGTACTCCACCGGCTCGTCCATCATGCCGCAGAAGAAGAATCCCGACTTTGCCGAGCTTATCCGCGGCAAGAGCGGCCGTGTGTATGGCAACCTGGTGCAGCTGCTCGTGACCATGAAGGGCCTGCCGCTTGCTTATAACAAGGACTTGCAGGAGGACAAGGAGGGCGCACTCGATACCGCCCATACGCTCATGCAGTGCCTGTCGGTTATGGCCGGTATGATTTCGACTTGGACCGTCAACGAGGATGCCATGGCGCGCGAGTGCGGCGTGGGGCACCTTGCCGCCACCGATGTTGCCGATTACCTGGCTAAGCGTGGTCTGCCGTTCCGCGAGGCACATGCCGTGGTGGGCCATCTGGTCCTGATGTGCGAGAAGCGTAGCTGCAATCTTGAGGACCTGCCGTTTGAGGTGTTCCAGGAGGCAAGCCCGCTCTTTGAACGCGATATTACCGAGGCGCTCGACATCCCGTCGATTGTCGCTGCACGCACGACCGAGGGCGGTACCGCCCCTGCCGCCGTTGCCGTACAGCTGCAACGTGCCGAGGCACAGCTCGTGGCCGACGAGGGCGTGTTTGGATCGCTGACCAAGGTAGTCGAGATGGGACACGGGGCAAAGTAGGGGTTTGGCTGAAGCCGTATTGCCCTTTTATCGATAAATCGTTTTGCTTTTACGGGCGCCTTCTGTTGCGGGCGCCCGTATTTTGTTGCCATGGGGGAGGGGCTTGTCGAGAACTTCTGTAGGACCTTTGGGCAGGTTGTGAAGGGGATACGTTCGCGGGTGGCAACCGACCGTCTGCTCTGTTCGATGCGGTTGATGGGCGGTCGGATGGTACTCTAATCGGGCTTCGAAACAGAAGTGACACATATGGAGCGCTTTAATAAATTGCAGCGTTTCAATAAACAGCTTTTTGTTTAACTGCAGCTAAAACTCTGTTACGATGCAGTCCAGGCGGGTGCCGGAATGGGACTTGGGCACGCGCGAACCTACTTGAAAGGCTACCTTATGGCTATCGAGAAGACCTTCATCATGATTAAGCCCGACGCCGTGCGCGACCGTAAGATCGGCGAGATCGTTGCTCGCATTGAGCGCAGCGGCCTTGTCATCGAGCGCATGGAGATGACCACGCTCGAGCGCGCTACCGTCGAGGAGCACTACGCCCATCTGGCCGACAAGCCCTTCTTTGGCGGTCTCTGCGACTTTATGACGAGCGGTCCGGTCGTCAAGATGGTCGTTTCCGGTCTCTCTGCTGTCTCCAAGATGCGCACCCTCATGGGCGCCACCAACCCGCTTGACGCTGCCCCCGGCACCATTCGCGGCGACTTCGCTGTCGATGTTAACGCCAACGTGATCCACGGCTCCGACTGCCTGGAGAACGCCGAGATCGAGATCAAGCGCTTCTTTGGCTAAACCAGCTTTGACTCCTTAAAGCTGTTAGCGTGTGGCTTGGGCGCCGCGGAATTCCATCCGCGGCGCTCTTTTATACCAAAACCTATGAAGGGGCCCGCTCGGATATGAGTTCCGAGCGGGCCCCAGCTGTTAGCTTGCGGCACTGAGTAGTTTAGGCCTCGTCGACGACCTTGAGGCCGCGTGTGTGGTCGATCTCGTTGAGGAGGTTAACGCGACGCTCGTGACGACCGCCCTCAAACTCGGCGTCGAGCCACTCGTCGACGATCATCTTAGCGAGCTCGGAGCCCACGACGCGGGCGCCAAAGGCGAGCACGTTGGTGTTGTTGTGCATACGGGAGAGCTTGGCGCTGAAGGGCTCGGAGCACACGACGGCGCGCACGCCCTCTACCTTGTTAGCAGCCAGGCTAATCCCGACGCCGGTGCCGCAGATCAGGATGCCCAGGTCGACGTCGCCGTTGGCAACGGCCTTACCCACCTTGTAGCCGGCGATGGGGTAGTCAAAGCTCTCGGAGGTGTCGGTGCCAAAGTTCACGACCTCGCAGCCGCGCTCCTTCAGGTGCTCGGAGATGATGTTCTTGAGCTCGACGGCGGCGTGGTCGTTACCGATACCGATCTTCATGGATGGTTCCTCTCTGGTCTGTGCGGCGCAAATGCTAAAGGTGTTTACCGCGTTCGACTGCATGATAGCGCGACTTTTGCGTAAACGCTCGAGCGTTTTTTGATCAAACGCTTTAGCAGGCAACAAGATCGGCTTCTCATGAATGAATGCTGCTAGTTTGTGCTCGAGCGCCGTCCGCCGGAACCATGGTTGCGGTTTTTGATGCATTGTTATCAAATAAAGGAACTAACCATTCTTGAGAGCCCAGCCCGTTATACAAGCAGGAGATACCTATGCCTACCGATTCCATCCGTGATGCCGCGTTTTGCGATGTTTTGAACCGCGAGCTTGTCTGCGCGCTCGGCTGTACCGAGCCCATTGCCGTTGCCTATGCAGCAGCGCTGGCGAGCCAGACGCTCGGTTGCGAGCCCGATCATATGGATGTTGCCTGCTCGGGCAACATCATCAAGAACGTTAAGAGCGTGACCGTGCCCAACTCGGGCGGTATGCACGGTATTGAGGCCGCGGCCGTGCTGGGTGCCGTGGGCGGCGACGCTAAGAGCGCGCTCGAGGTGCTCGAGAGCGTTAACGATGAAGACCGTGCTCGCGTGGCCGAGCTCCTCGCCGATGCCGACTACTGCGATGTGTCGCTTGTCGAGGGTGTGCCCAACCTCTACATCAAGGTGACTGCGACGGCCGGGGGCCATACCGCGATTGTCGAGATCACCGACCACCACACCAATGTCACGTGCCATACGCTCGATGGTATTCCGGTATGCGGCAAGTCGGCGGGGGAGTGCGCCGCCTGCGCCGAGCGCGTTGTGGCCGAGCGGGCGGCAGATAACGCCGACACGCCCATGTCGATTGAGACCATCATCGACTTTATCGAGTACGGTGACATTGAGGACGCCCGCACTGCCGTTGAGCGTCAGATTGAGCTGAATGGCGCAATCAGTGCCGAGGGCCTTGCGCACGCTTGGGGCGCCGAGGTGGGTCGTACGCTGCTGGGTGCTCGTGCCGATGACGTCGCCTGCCGTGCCCGTGCCCGTGCGGCCGCCGGATCCGACGCCCGCATGAACGGCTGCGCGCTGCCGGTCGCCATTGTGTGCGGCTCGGGCAATCAGGGAATTACCTGCGCATTGCCCGTCATGGAGTATGCCGAGTACCTGCGTTGCGACCACGAGCGCCTGGTGCGCGCCGTGATGCTGTCCGATCTTATCGCCGTGCATATCAAGAGCTATATTGGTGCGCTCTCGGCGTTTTGCGGTGCTATTTGCGCCGCGTGCGGCGCCGGCGCCGCGATTACCTGGCTGTGCGGTGGCACGCGCGAGCAGATTGGCGCGACGGTCTCGAATACGCTCGGTAACGTGGGCGGCATCGTGTGCGACGGCGCCAAAGCGAGCTGTGCCGCCAAGATCTCGGCTGCCGTTGATGCGGCGATTCTGGGCCACGATATGGCTATGCAGGGTCGCGGCTTCCGCGCCGGCGAGGGCCTGATCCAGGATACCGTTGAGCAGACAATCGCCAGCATGGGCTACGTGGGCCGTGTGGGTATGAAAGATACCGACGTCGAGATCCTCAACATCATGATCGGCAAAACCCAGGTGTGCTAGTTACGCGGTTTTACCAAACCGCGTAACCAGTCGACGCTGCAAACGCCCCTAAGCGGCAATCTGCCTTTCAATCGTCGGGCATGGCCAGAAGGCCTATGCCCTCCTCTTTCAAGGCACATTGCTCGCTTAGGGGCATTTTCGCTGACTTGTGCTCAACCTGCGGCGATATTTGGTTTGGAGCGAGGGGTCCTACGACAGTTCGTGGGCTACTTGGTGCTCGTAGAAGGCCTCGATTACGGCGTTAAAGTCGCGGGCGAAGTCTTCCATGGTTCCGCGCCAGGTGGCTCGGCTGGGCTTGCCCTGGCCCACATAGGCGGTTTGAATGCCGCAGGCGGGGCTGGGGAAGTCGCGTTTGGGATCGTTGCCCACCATAAGGACCTCGTGCGGCTCGAGCCCCATCACCTGAAGCTGCTCTAGATAGTAGGTGGCATCGGGCTTGCAGCGGGTGGTGTTTCCCATGTGCGTGACGAGCTCAAAGGGGGCGTCGGCCAGGTCGCCCCAACCCATGCGGCACTCGATGGCCCCCTGCGGAAAGCTGGGGTTGGTAAAGAGCGCGCAACGCAGTCCTGCATCCTGTACGGCCTGAAGCGCGGCATGTGCGCCGGGCATGGCGTGGGCGTTAATGACATCGTCATTCTTGTGCGGAAGCACTTCGCGGTCGTAGTAGGTAAACGCCTCGTAGATGACGGGATCGGAGAGGCAAATGCCGCACCTGCGCTCGACCTCGGTGCGGTAAAACTCAAGATTGGTGCGGTTGTCCGTGCCGCTGCGGCGATTGGCGTTGAGGTCGACCAAGATGGTGCCGAGGCGTGCCATCGTGCCACCGCGGCTGCGGTGCCCGATATCCGCGAGCATCGATGAGACAACCTTAAAATAGCGAAGGATGAACGCGTTGAGGTTGATGCTAAGAAGCGTCTCGTCCATATCGAAAACGACTGCTTTGAGCACGCGGGCACCTTTCTCGTAAATTAGATCTAGAGTCGTTGGCTCCGGATACTTTACCCCAAAGCCGAATGCCTGGCTGGTTATCGTCAAGTTGCGGAGACGTGTGTTCATAAGATTACGAAAAAGTCTCCACACGAGTAAAAAATCGCAGTTCACGCTTGAAATCGAACTCTTTTCCCCGTAACCTATACGAACGTGATTGCATAAGCGTCACATTAGTATCTGTCGGCTCCCGAGTGTTCCTAAACGTTGTGTGCTTGTCGCACCCTTCTGTAGGTCCTAGCAATCGGGGCCCCGTAGTTCGAAAGGGGTCCACCTTTGAGTGAGATTCAGAACTCGTCCATTTTCTCTCTTGACGATGTCAACGAGGAGGAGATGAACAACCTCATCGACGGTACGATTACCGACTTTGATGAGGGCGATCTCGTTAACGGCACTGTCGTTAAGATCGAGCATGACGAGGTGCTCGTTGACATCGGATTCAAGTCCGAGGGCGTTATCCCGGTCCGCGAGCTGTCCATCCGCAAGGACGCTAACCCTGCAGACATCGTTGCACTCGGTGATTCCATCGAGGCTCTGGTTCTCCAGAAGGAGGACAAGGACGGTCGTCTGGTCCTGTCCAAGAAGCGTGCCGAGTACGAGCGTGCTTGGAACCGCATCGAGGAGAAGTTCAACTCCGGCGAGAACGTCGAGGGCGAGGTTATCGAGGTTGTCAAGGGCGGCCTGATCCTCGACATCGGCCTGCGTGGCTTCCTGCCTGCTTCCCTCGTCGACCTCCGTCGCGTCAAGGACCTCACCTCTTACATGGGCACCCGCATCGAGGCCCGCGTCATCGAGATGGACCGCAACCGCAACAACGTTGTCCTCTCCCGTCGCGTCGTGCTCGAGGAGTCCCGTAAGGCCGAGCGCTCCGAGATCCTGTCCAAGCTCAAGTCTGGCATGCGTCTCCAGGGCACCGTTTCCTCCATCGTCGACTTCGGCGCCTTCGTCGACCTCGGCGGTATCGACGGCCTCATCCACATCTCCGAGCTCTCTTGGAACCACGTCAACCATCCTTCCGAGGTTGTCAAGGTCGGCCAGGAGGTCGAGGTCGAGGTTCTCGACGTCGATCTCAACCGCGAGCGCATCTCCCTGGGTCTCAAGCAGACCACCGAGGATCCGTGGCGCGCACTGGTCAAGAAGTACCCCGTCGGCGCTATTGTCGAGGGCACTGTGACCAAGCTTGTCCCGTTCGGCGCTTTCGTCGATCTGGGCGAGGGCATCGAGGGCCTGGTGCACATCTCCGAGATGGCCAACAAGCACGTCGATCAGCCTTCTCAGGTCACCCACGTGGGCGACAAGGTTCAGGTCAAGGTCATGGAGATCGACCTCGACCGTCGTCGTATCTCCCTGTCCATGAAGTCTGCTGCTGAGACTCTGGGCGTCGAGATCGAGGTTACCCCGCTGCCTTCCGACAAGAAGGACGAGGAGACCGACGCCGAGTAAATCGGTTTGACGATCACTTGTTTAAGGGATCCGTCCGCAATGGACGGGTCCCTTTTTGCATTTGGTGCCGAGATGCATGATGCTGCCCATGCTATCCACAAGCTATTTGGTTGTCGGTGCATGAAAAAAATGCCGACATCCCGCCTCGGGGAGGAGGCGGGAACGCACCGAGTAGACGGAGGGGTGCGGAGCGCGGTCGCGTCTCGACTGACGACGTTGCCCATCGACAGGATTATTGTAGCGCATGGCGGTTCTTGGTATATCGTGTCGAGCGTTTGTGTTGTGCCATTGCCTGCGGCAACGGTGTGTTACACTCTTGCACTGCTGAGTGGGCCAGACGGTCGCGCGATGTGCTGCTTGCAGCACGCGTGAGGAAAGTCCGGGCTCCAGAGGGCGGGATGCCGGCTAACGGCCGGGCGGAGTGATCCGACGGAAAGCGCCGCAGAAAAGAAGACTCCCACCTGCGCCGCAAGGCGTAAAGGGAAAAGCTGAAACGGTGGTGTAAGAGACCACCAGCGTCGTGGCAACACGGCGGCTTGGCAAGCCCCATCCGGAGCAAGCGCGAATAGGAACGTTATGGGCCGGCCCGGTCCGCGTTCGGGTAGCGTGCGTGGAGCTGCACGGTAACGTGCAGACAAGATAAATGACCGTTCACGACAGAACCCGGCTTATCGGCCCACTCAGCACTTTGTTGACGCTGCGAACCCGTCAGCGCGGCAATCTGCCTTTCAAGCCTTCGGCATGACCATAAGGTCAATGCCCTTGTCTTTCAAGGCACCTTGCTCGCGCTGACGGGTTCTCGCTGTTGGTGACGGTATCATTGGCGTTTCCGTTCTTGTTGGCGAGGTCAACGGTGCTGTCTTTGCCGTATGATTGAGGCTGTTTGTTGCTGCGCTTTATTTTGTTGAGGGGCTTTGTTGGACAGCTATTTTACTCTGCAATCGAATATTGAGGCTTCGGGCGAGTTTGTGGACCGCAAGAGTCGGTTTATTGCCCAGCTGGTCCATATTGAGTCCGAGGACGAGGCAAACGCCTTTATCGAGATGATTCGCAAGCGTCATTACGACGCTCGACACAATGTTCCCGCGTGGATTTTGGTCGATGGGCGCGAGCGCCAGAGCGATGATGGTGAGCCGAGCCGCACGAGCGGTATGCCGACGCTCGAGGTGCTGCGCGGTGCGGGGCTCAAAAATGTTTGCTGCGTGGTGACGCGCTATTTTGGTGGCACGCTGTTGGGGCCTGGTGGTTTGGTGCGCGCCTATACCGCGGCGACGCAGGCGGCGGTGGCCGCGGCTCAGGAGGCCGGGCAGATCGTCGAGATGACGAGTGTCGTGCCGGTTGACGTGCATGTTGTCTATCCGCAGTATGAGCAGGTGCTTCGTTTGGCGCAGGATTCGGGTGCCAAGGTTTCGGATACCGATTACGCGGATACCGTGACGATTCACTTGGTGTTTAAAGCGGGGGAGCAGGAGTCGTTTTGCGTTAAGATGCGCGAGCTTATGGCGGGGCGCGAGGAGATCGAGGTCGGCGCTCCCGAGTTTGCCGAGTTCTAACGGCGACGGCCGGCGTGCTTTTGGATGGATTCCAAGTGCGCCGGCCGTCGTTTTTCTGTTGCTGCCGTTTACTCGGCGAGCTGCTTTAGCATATCGCAGGCGATCTCGATGGCATCGTCGATGCAGCCGGGGCAGCTGCGGAGCGGACCCTTGTCCGATCCGATGCCCTTGAGCGTGCCACAGACGGTTGTCGTGTTCTTCTCGCCAAAACGTTTGGCGATCTCGCGCGACAGTTTGTAGGTCTGGCCCTTGGTCTTGGGGTTTTCCATGCCGTCGCTCATTACAAATCCCATGATGGCCACGGCGCCCGAGATGGCGCCGCAGGTTTCGGTCATGCCGCCCATGCCGGCGCCAAAGCCTTCGGTGAGGGTAAAGGCGACCTGGGGGTCGAGCCCGACGGCGGGCGCGAGCGTGCAGGCGACGGCCTGAGCGCAATTAAAGCCACGGGCGTGGTATTCGGCAGCTTGAGCCTGACAGGCGGTGGTGTCGAGCTGGGCCGTATCGATTTGCTTCATCGTTGTCTCCTTGGTCACGGTGTACCCGCCTATGGTACCCGTGACGGGGCATGTAATCATCGAGAGCTTCATGTATGCCTCGTTTTTATCTATCGAGCAAATGCCCAAGGCTTGAGATAAATACCCCTGATCAATTTGTCCCATAACCTACCTTGGGGATGGGTTGAGAGGGGTGCAAGGTAGCGGTATCGTGAACCGAATAAAACGTAACCCAGGCAAGGGAGCTAGATATGAGCGAGCAGACCATCGATACTACCTGTGTTCAGGGCGGCTATCACCCGGGAGATGCCGAGCCGCGCCAGGTGCCCATCTACCAGTCCACCACATGGAAGTACGACACGTCGGAGCACATGGGCAAGCTGTTTGACCTGGAGGAGTCGGGCTACTTCTACAGCCGTCTGCAGAACCCCACGTGCGATCTGGTTGCCGCCAAGATCTGCGAGATGGAGGGAGGCACCGCCGCGATGCTCACGAGCTCGGGCATGGCTGCGAACTTCCTCGCGATCTTTAACGTGGCCGGTGCCGGCGATCATGTGGTCGCTAGCTCTGCCATTTACGGCGGTACCTATAACCTGCTCGCCCACACCATGGGCCGCATGGGCGTTACCTGCACGTTCGTCGCCCCCGACTGCACCGATGAGGAGCTCGAGGCAGCCTTTGAGCCCAATACCAAGCTCGTCTTTGGCGAGACGATCGCCAACCCCGCCCTTGCTGTGCTCGATATTGAGCGCTTTGCCAAGGCCGCACATGACCACGGCGTGCCGCTGATGGTCGACAACACCTTCCCGACGCCCGTGATGTGCCGTCCCTTTGAGTGGGGCGCCGACATCGTTACGCACTCCACCACCAAGTACATGGATGGACATGCTGCCTACCTGGGTGGCGTGATTGTCGATCACGGCCAGTTTGACTGGATGGCCCATGCGGACAAGTTCCCGGGTCTCACCACGCCCGATGAGAGCTACCACGGCGTGACGTATGCCGAGAAGTTCGGTCGCGAGGGTGCCTTCATTACCAAGGCAACCGCTCAGCTCATGCGCGATCTTGGTCCTATGCAGAATCCGCAGGCGGCGTTCTTCCTGAACAGCTCGCTCGAGAGCCTGCACGTGCGTATGCCGCGCCACTGCGAGAACGGCCTGGCGGTCGCCAAGTTCCTGCAGAGCCACCCCAAGGTGCGCTTTGTGAGCTATCCGGGCCTGGAGGGCGACAAGTATTACGACATGGCTCAGAAGTACATGCCCAACGGCACCTGTGGCGTCGTGAGCTTTGGCTTTAACGGTGGTCGTGCGGCGGCCGAGACCTTTATGAAGAGCCTTAAGCTCGCCCAGATTGCCACGCACGTGGCCGATGCGCGCACCTGCTGCCTGCACCCGGCAAACGCCACCCATCGCCAGATGAACGACGAGGAGCTCATCGCCTGTGGCATCTCCGCCGACATGGTGCGCCTGTCGTGCGGCCTCGAGGACACGGCCGATCTGATTGCCGACCTTGAGCAGGCGCTCGAGCAGTGCTAGGCTAGCGTGCGTGCGAGGCGTGGGACGGCTTTTCGGCTGACGACGTCCTCATAGTTCCGATTCCGTAGGCGGGACCCCGATCGTGACCGTTTGTAGGCGATTGGGGTCCCGTTTTTGCGTTGCACGATAGAAAGGATATACATGGAGAAAACTGCCGAGCAGCTGCGCCGCGAACACATTGCCCTGGAGGGCGACACCCACGGTAAGAATAAATGGGCGATTCTGTTCACCGTGCTCGTCATGACCTTTATGGCGTGTCTGGATGCGAGCATCGTGACGGTGGCGCTCCCAGTGATGCAAAAGGAGCTGGGGGTGGGTCTCGACCGCATTCAGCTCGTGAGCTCGATGTATCTGCTCGCGACGTGTGTCGCCATGCTGCCGTTTGGCCGCTTGGGCGATGTGCGCGGCAAGGTGAATGTGTTCCAGCTTGGTGTGATCGTCTTTACGGGTGGCTCGTTGCTTTGCGGGCTTTCGGCTTCGCTCGAGGTGCTTATCTTGGCGCGTTTCGTGCAGGGCATTGGCTGTGCCGCCGCGATGGCCAACAATATGGGCATCATCACCGAGTCGTTTCCGGCGCGTGAGCGCGGTCGTGCCATGGGCATTCTGGCGACCTTTGTGGCTCTTGGCATGATGTGCGGCCCCGTGCTCGGCGGCGTGCTGGTGGCGAGCTTTCCCTGGGAGAGCATCTTCCTCATCAACCTTCCCATTGGCGTCATCTCGTTTATCGTGGGACTCTACACGCTGCCGCATGTCAAGCCGGAGGCTGGCGAACGCCCTATGCCGTTGACAGAGGCGGCGCGTCGCTGCTTTGCGAGCTCGGCTTTCACGATTAACCTGGCTTGCATGCTTATCGTGTTCGTGGGTATCGGTGCCTCCGAGTTTATCCTGCCGTTCTATTTTCAGGACGCCCACGGCTTTAGCTCCGATATCTCCGGCCTGTTGTTTTTGGCGATGCCGGTCGTGAATGCCTTTGTGGGCCCGCTTTCGGGCTCGGTGTCCGACCGTGTTGGTTGTGAAGCGCCCACGGCCGTTGGCCTGGGCGTGTACGTGTGCGGTCTCTTTGCGGTGAGCACGCTTGACGAGCACTCTTCCATCTTGATGATTGTGTGCTGCGTCGCGTTTATGTCGTGCGGCACGTCGATCTTCCAGAGTCCCAATAATTCGCTGTATATGGGTTCGGCTCCGCGTGAGGCGCTTGGCTTTGCGGGCAGCTTGAGCAGCTTGGCGCGCTATGCGGGCATAGCGCTGGGTATTAATGCGGCGTCGCGCATCCTGTATGGACAGACGAGCGCGGCGATGGGCAAGACGGTCACGAGCTATGTGGCGGGTCGTCCGGACGTGTTCCTCTTTGGCTTCCGTTTGGTATTCTACGTGTTGATGGCCGTTGCTACCGTGGGCTTTGCGCTCACATTGGTACGTTTGGTGAGGACGCGCGCCCGCCATTAGCGCGTTGGGAGGCTGTCTGCCACGATTCGCGCCGTCCCAAAAAGACTGGTTTGTGGTGCGATGGGGCTTGTGGGGCGGGCGGGGGTCGGTCCGTGGTAGACTATCGAACAACGTTTATTAATCGCGCGGTATCGTTGCCGCGAGAAGGGGTTGCGCCATGCAGGAGCTTGAGGATCGTATTCGCCATGACGGCATCGTAAAGGCCGGTAACGTCCTTAAGGTTGATGCTTTCCTCAACCACCAGTGCGACGTTGAGCTGTTCGACCACATGGGCGCCGAATGGGCCCGTCTGTTCGAGGGCGTCGAGATCAACAAGATCCTGACGATCGAGGCTTCGGGCATTGGCATGGCTTGCATTGCAGCCCAGCATTTTGGCGGCGTGCCGGTGGTTTTTGCCAAGAAGGCCCAGTCCATCAACCTTGACGGCGAGCAGTATGCCACGACCATCTACTCCTTTACCAAGCAGAAGGAGTACCCGGTCATCGTCGGCAAGCGCTTCCTGTCCGAGGGCGACAAGGTCCTGATCATCGACGACTTTTTGGCCAACGGCTGCGCGCTCGAGGGTCTTATCAAGATCTGCGAGGCTGCGGGTGCCGAGGTGTCCGGTATTGGCATTGCGGTGGAGAAGGGCTTCCAGGGCGGTGGCGATAAGCTCCGCGAGCGTGGCTTCCGCGTCGAGAGCCTGGCCCGTATCGCCGATATGGACTGTGAGACCGGCGAGATCACCTTCGCCTAAGCGCGCGACATAAGCGATTGGTATGCGATGTGACAAAGGGGCTTTCCCTTTGTCACATTTTTTTGTATGAGGGGAGGTGTTGATATGGATGAGAACAAGATGGGATGGCGCGAGTATGCGCGCTATGCCGAGATGTCGGTCGAGGATTTGGCGCGCGATTGCGAGGTGCAGGTATTTCGCGCGACGGGTCCGGGCGGACAGGGCGTGAACACGACGGACTCGGCGGTACGCATGAAACATATCCCTTCGGGGATTACCGTGACAGCGCGCGAGAGCCGCAGTCAGTTCCAAAACCGTAGCAGCTGCCTGCGTAAGCTGCGCGCTGAGCTTGAGCGTCGCGGGCGTCCACCGCGCCGACGCGTAAAGACCAAGGTGCCTCAGCGCTCACGCCAGCGCAGGCTTAATGACAAGCACTTCAACGCCATTAAAAAGGCCAACCGTCGCAAACCGGGCAGCGACGAATAGCCTCCTCATAAGTTGCGGTGAAATAGGGACTGTTTTGCGGCTTTTGCTGCATAAACAGTCCCTATTTCACCGCAACTTAGGTGGGGTTAGCGGGTGGGGTGCCAGACCTCGAGGGCGCCGGCGAGGATGTCGACCTCGATGCGTGAGGCGACAACGGGCTCGCCGTCGGCCTGGATGGGGTAGTCGGGCTCCTCAAAGGTAAGCTCGGCATGGCGGCAGCGGCGCATGCGAACCGGCGGCAACTTGGTATGGTGGCCATCTTTGGCCGAAAGGAACATGGGAAGCGCGACCGCGCGCGGAACGGGGCCGCAGGCGTAGCAGACGTCGAATATACCGTCACAGGGGTCGGCGTCGGGACAGATGCGATAGCCCGAGCCATAGGTAGGACCCAGCTGAATCGCCATGATGATCGCCCTCACGCGCTCGGCGGGCGCGCGATCAAAGCTGGCTGTCATGGGGTAGTTGCGATAGCGCAGGCCAAACTGCTCAAGTCCCGAGAGGGTGTAGAGCGGAGCGCCCGTCAAGCCGGTCTTTTTTCGCAGTTCGGTGGTGCCAAGGCCGATGGCGGCATCGATGCCGATCGAAAGCGTCTGGTCGTAGTACTCAACGGAAGCCTTGCCGCTACCGTTTGCGGGGTTCCATGAGCGAATGCGCCCGACGTCCTGACGCTGCAGCTCGCAGGTGAGCAGCGCGCCAAAATCCTTGCCGGAGAAATCGTCGATGTCGAGCGTCTGGGCAAAATCGTTGCCGGAGCCCACAGGTAGGATGGCAAGAGCGGGGCGGGCGTCCTGCTCTTGCGTCATAAGTCCGTTGACGACCTCGTGAATCACGCCGTCGCCGCCAAGGGCGATAACGGTGCGATAGCCCTGAGCCTGTGCGGCCAGCTCCTTGGCGTGTCCCATGCGCTCGGTCAGCACCAGGTCAAAATGGGATGCGCGTGCGGTCATGTCCAAAAAGCGTTGCAGGCGCTCGGCAACTTCGCGCGCCGCACCCGACTGGGCGGCTGGGTTGGCGATAATGAGCGTGCGGCCAAAATCAGTTGCGTGCATGGGGCGACTCCCGGCGTGTGACATGACAGTGCGGTCGCGCTCAGGTCGAATTGACCCCGATTGTGGCTGCACGGCGATTATTACATCTACTCTATCAGGTCGTTGTGGCGCTCGATAGCATCCGCTACCGTACCGCCCTCATCCACAATAAGCGAACGGCGCTTGGGCGAGATGATGCGCTGGGCGGGGTACACGCCGCGGTGTCCGCCGGTTAGGTAGCTGATAAAGGCCACGATGACAAAGAACCCGGCGGCCGTGCCGTGGAACAGGTCGATGGCCATCATGCAGGTGGTGATGGGCACGTTGAGGCCGGCGCAGAACACGCCGAGCATGCCGAGAGCCGCCAGAAAACTGGGGTCGAGCCCGGTAAGGCAACCGATCCAGCCACCGAGTGCCGCGCCGATGCCAAACAGGGGCGTGACCTCGCCGCCTTGGAAGCCCGCGCCCAGGGTAAGCGCTGTGACGACCAACTTGATGGCTGCGTCCGCCAGGGTGGTGTTGCCGGCAAATCCGGCGCCGGAAAGCCATGTGGAAAGGCCGGCGTAGTCCCAGGCGTCGAGGAGGGCATACGCGGCCAAAACCACGAGTGCTCCTATAAGTGCGCGAACGAGGTAATTGGTGATAAAGCGACCGTACAGGCTCTTGACGGTTCGAACCGACCACGCAAAGAGGCGTGCCGTCAGACCGAAGATGATGGCGTTGATAACAACGATGACGACCGTTTTGGGCGTCATGGCGGGAACGCTGGCGATGACATTCGCTTCGTACTCGGTACCCAGGGCGATTGATGTAAAGTAGCCGGTAAACGAGGCGACCAGGCAGTAAATGCCCGCGGTGTAGTCAATCTTGCCGATAAAGCACATCTCCATGCCAAAGAAAGCTCCGGCAAGGGGCGAACCGAATACGGCACCAAAGGCCGACGAGATGCCGGCGAGCATGAGGTCGTGGTGGTCATGCTTTTTGAGGTGGGCGAGGCTCGAGATGTTGCTGGCGATGGTGCCGCCAATCTGCACCGCGGCCCCCTCGCGACCGGCCGATCCGCCCGTTAGGTGCGTGAGCGTGGAGCACACAAACGTGAGGACGGCCATGCGCATATGGATGAGGCGTGTGCCCAGAGCGGAGTCGATGACCAGGTTGTTGCCACGCTTTGCGGCGAGACCGTGGTTCTTGTAGACCCATGCGGTGGCCATGCCCACAACGGGAAGCAAGGCGTAGACCCACGCATGGTGCTCGCGATAGTCGGTCGCGATATTCAGCGAGGCCAAAAACGCCCAAGCGGCAACGCCCATGGCGAGCGAGACGATGACGACGAGTGCGAGCAACTTGGTGCTCGCGAGTAGGTTGCGGGCGTTGCGGCGCGTGTCGGCAGCCAAGAGATGCTCAGAGCGGGTGAGCTGATGCCTGCCTGCCGTGATGACGTCGTTCAGGGAGAAAAAACCGCCTTCGTCGAGCGGCTGGGAATGATCCTGCGCTTCGTTTGCGCTTTCGGGTTTGTCGTTATGAGCCATACGTTCCTCTTTTAGGTTGCAACGCAAGCATTATAAAACGCGGTAAACGCGACGAGCCGGTGGGTTGGTTTCCATTCTGTTTCGCGGCCTGCAACCGACAGGTGTATTTGCGGGTACAGGCCAAGTCGCGGTAGTGCGGCGGGGGATTATACTGAGATAAGCATAAAGAATCGGCGCCCCTGTTGTGCGCCGTGGCATTAAGAGGTGCATATGGCAGAGAGACTCATTCCGCTGGAGGACGCGCAGTCGATTGTCCTGTCGCACGTTGCTCCGACCGATCTCGTCGAGATTCCCGTGTGGCAGGCCGCCGGTCTTCCCTTGGCCGAGGACGCGGTGGCCGATATCGACATCTCGCCGTTTGCCAACAGCGCTATGGACGGATATGCCGTGCGCTCGGCGGACTTGGCGCAGGCATCTGGCGAGGCACCGGTGACGCTCGATGTTATCGGACATGAGGCCGCGGGCCATGTGTTTGAGGGCACAATCGGAGTGGGCGAGACGGTCCGCATCATGACAGGTGCGCCGGCGCCCGAAGGTGCCGACGCCGTAGTGAAATACGAGATCGTCGACGTGCTCGATGGCGACGGCAACGAGGGCTCGCACGTTCGTTTCTCGGCGCCTACCAAGGTAGGGGAGAACGTTCGCTCTGCCGCCGAGGAGGCCCATGCTGGCGATGTTGTGATGCACGCCGGCGAGGTCGTGGCTCCGGCGGGCGCGGGTCTGCTGGCAAGCGCCGGATACGCTCGCGTGAAGGTGCACGCCGCCCCGCGTGTGGGCATCATCTCGCTGGGCACGGAGCTGGTCGCACCGAGTAACGTGCCGGCGCGTGGGCAGATTCGTGATTCCAACTCCTCGGCGTTGATGGCCGAGGCGCTCGATGCGGGAGCCGAGCCCGTGTTTTACGGCATTGCGCCCGACGATGAGCAGGCGATTGCCGAGCTGGTGCATCGCGCCGTGCAGGAGTGTGATTTTGTCATTACGAGCGGTGGCGCCTCGGCGGGCGATTACGACTACGTGACGGCGCTCGTCCGGCGTGAGGGCGAGGTGCTGTTCGATCGCATCTCGATGCGTCCGGGCAAGGCCATCACGTTTGGCTTGCTCGGGGGCAAGCCCTACCTGGGGCTTTCAGGCAATCCGGCCGCGGCGTATGTGGGCTTTGAGATGCTCGCCCGTCCGGCGATTCGCAAGATGCGCGGCTTTGCCGAGGGTGAGCGTCCCGTGCAGCAGGCGACGCTCACGCACAGCGTGAAAAAGCGACAGCATCGCCGCTTCTTCGATCGCGCCGCGGTTTTGCGCGACCCCGAGACCGGTGAGCTGTTGGTGACCGAGGCCAAGACGCAGAATTCGGCGCTGCTCGGCACGATGCAGCGGGCCAACTGCCTACTGCGTATTGACGAAGGACCGTGCGAGTTTGCGGCGGGAGATGTCGTGGACGTTGTTCGCGTCGACCTGCCCGAGGGAACGGTGTTGTAGGAGGAAGACTATGGAGTTGAAGATATCGATCGTGACGTGTTCGGACACGCGCGATCTTGCTCAGGACGAGGCTGGAGCCGCACTCGAGGAACTTATCGGGGCGCAGGGCTGGACGGTCGCCTCGCATGTGGTCGTGCGCGACGACGTCAGCGAGATTGGTGATGCCATTGTGGAAGCCGCCGATGAGTGTCACGCCAATGTCGTGCTCACCTGCGGCGGCACGGGGCTTTCGATGCGCGATGTGACGCCCGAGGCGACGCGTGCCGTCTGCGACCGCGATGTGCCGGGTATTGCAGAGGCAATCCGTGCGTACTCGATGACCAAGACGCGCCGCGCCATGCTCTCGCGCGCTATTTGCATGCAACGAGGTCATACACTTGTCGTGAACTTTCCCGGTTCTACAAAGGCCGCCCGCGAAAGCTGGGAGGCCATAGCGGACCAGCTGGAGCATGCGGCTCAGATGACAGCGGGCGGCGGACATACCAACTAAGCGGTTTACCTGCGGCGGGGCGACCTGAACGGCTGCTCCGCTTTTGTTTTCCACCGAAGCGACGCCGAGGTGCACGCTAACTCAAAACTATATTCTCTGACGAGAATAATTTCTCACTATCATTATTCGCGCAAAAGTATAATCTGATTGCAGATTATAGCCCGCGGTGGGGTACCCGGGCACAAGGTCCGAAAGGGTTGAATATGTTCGATATGGTTTCTCGCTGCGGATTCGTCTCGCTTTCTGCTGTCGCCGCTACCAGCCTTGGTCTTGCCGGCTGCTCGGGTAGCAAGACGTCTGAGCCGGCCGGATTCGATGCCGGTTCTGCTGAGGCGTCTTCTAAGAAAGCTGTCGAGCTGCAGGTCTTTGCCGCCAACTCGCTCGAGAAGGCTTTGCCCGAGGTCCAGGAGCTCTACACCGACCAGACCGGCACCACCTTTGCCGACACGCAGTTTAAGGCCTCCGGCGACCTCGTTGAGCAGATGCGTGCCGGTGCCGCCGTCGACGTGCTTATCACCGCTTCCAAGGGCACCATGGATGACGCTGAGACCGCCGAACTCGTCGACGCCGATACGCGTGAGGACATGTTCGTCAACGACCTCGTGATCATTCGCGCCGAGGGCTCCGACACCAAGGTCGAGGCCATCGCCGACGTCGCGAATCTGGACGGCAAGATCGCCATTGGCGACGCCAAGACCGTTCCTGCCGGCAAGTACGCCAACCAGGCCCTGGCCTCCGTGGGCCTCTACACCGGCACCGAGGGTGACGACGGCGAGTATGCGCCCGAACTCGCCGACAAGGTGGCCCTGGCCGATAAGGTCGGCACCGCTGCGTCTTACGTCTCTACGGGCGACTGCGTAGCCGGTTTTGTCTACAGCTCCGATATCTTCCGCTACGACGGCATCGAGGAGGCCTTCGTGTGCCCCGAGGATTCGCACAAGCCCATCGTGTACCCGGGTGCCGTTGCCGAGAGCTCCGAGCATGCCGACGAAGCCAAGGCGTTCATCGACTTTTGCCTGTCCAACAAGAAGGCTCAGAAGATTTGGGCTAAGTACGGCTTTGAGCTTTCCGCGTAGTGCGGCTTGGCGCGATAATTCCATCGTTTTGTGTTTCACTCCGTCCTCGTATTCGCTTGGAGCTTTTCGTGCTTAATAGATTCCGCATCCTTGTCGCCTGTGCTTTAACCTTCACGCTTTGCTGGGTGCCGGGATTTGCGTTTGCTGGAGACGCTGAGGATGGAGCCCAGGTTGCTGCGACCGCTCATGGGCTTTCCTATGGGATCGAGGGTTTTGAGCGGTTGGCCAAGGGGACCGCCCGTACCATGGAGGGCCAGCCTGAAGGCTACCGGTTTCCCGTTGACGAGGACGTGGACCTTGTAGTGGCGCCTGCTGCCGATCGCGTTGTGGTGTGGATATCGCCCAAGGCGGTCGAGAAGTATGGATTGGATCCGCAGGACAACGAGTGCGTATCGGGTCTCAAGGCCCTCGTCTGTAAGCTCGACAGCGCAAACTGCATGGGGGGTGCGCAGTTAGGGGACGTGGATCTTCCTTGGTATGTCACGGCGGAAACAACGTTTGATGCCGGTGGGTATACCTATGGCTTTGACGAGCGCGGTGCGGATGGGGACCGCTATGTGGTGATTGCATCAGCCTCGGGTGATGCCAAGGGCGGCGCGCGTTGGCTTGATAGCGCTCAAATGGTAGAAGCATCGTCTGTCGTGTTGCGGAATGAGCAGGGGCCCTTGACCTCACTGGCCTCCTTTTTAGGCGACATCGACTATCGACCGTTTTGGGTGTCCATAAAAACGAGCGGCCTTGCCCTGTTGATCTCCTTTGCGCTGGGCCTGCTCGCCGCGTGGAAGACTATGGGTACCTCGAGTCGCATCAAGGGTCTGCTCGACTCGGTCTTTACCATCCCTATGGTGCTGCCGCCCACGGTCTGCGGCTTTCTGCTCCTCATGCTGTTTGGCCGCTCGACCGGGGTGGGCCAGTGGCTCATCGCGCACGGCGTCTCGATCGTCTTTACCTGGCCCGCGGCGGTCATTTCGGCCGTCGTGGTGTCGTTTCCCCTGGTCTACCGTACGGCGCTCGGAGCCTTCGAGAGCCTCGACACGCAGATGCTCGATGCGGCGCGCACGCTGGGCTGGTCCGAGCGTCGCATCTTCACCAAGCTTATGATGCCGCTCGGCTGGCCCTCCATCGCCGCCGGCACGGTGCTCGCCTTCGCGCGTGCCATGGGCGAGTTTGGCTGCACCCTGTTCTTTGCGGGCAACTACGCCGGCATTACGCAGACCATCCCCATCGCCATCTACTTTGAGTGGATGGGCGGCAACACGTCGGTGGCCCTCTTTTGGGTCGTCGTCGTGATCGCGTTTAGTTTCCTAGTCATCCTGTTCATCAACATGTACACCGCTCATTCGCAAAAGTATCGCGAGCGGGGTCTTTCCCGTGCGGAGCGCAAGCAGGTCAAGCAGCTGGGCGGCCAGACCGATTCGCTCGACCCAGTCGGCGGCGATGCGCTGCGTATCGATCGCGAGGCGCTGGCCGAGCTCATGCGCGATGATGCCGCTTTGCAGGGAGGTCGATAAGCTATGTCGCTCGTTTTGGATATTAAAAAACGTTATCCCGGGTTTGTGCTCGACATGCAACTTGAGGCCGGTGAGGAGCGCGTGGCGCTGCTCGGTGCCTCAGGCTGCGGCAAGAGCTGTACACTGCGCTGCATTGCCGGCGTGGAGACGCCCGACGAGGGCAAGATTGTCGTCAACGGCGTGACCTTTTTTGACTCGGCGGCGGGCATCAACCTGTCGCCCCAGGAGCGAAAATGCGCCCTGCTGTTCCAAAACTATCAGCTGTTTCCTAACATGACGGTGGCCGATAACGTGTGCGCCGGCGTAAAGGATGCGGGCGACGCCGCCGCGCGCAAAAAGCTCGCCGAGTGCTATTTGAGCATTTTCGGTCTGGCCGATTTTGCCGACCGCTATCCCGCGCGCCTCTCGGGCGGTCAGCAGCAACGTGTGGCGCTCGCGCGCATGGTGGCGGCGCATCCGGGCATCTTTATGTTCGACGAGCCCATGAGCGCACTCGATTCCTATCTTAAGAGCGCCCTCGAACAGAACATGCTCGACCTGTTCGATGTATGCAACCGCACCGTGCTCTACGTGAGCCACGACATCGACGAAGCGTGCCGCCTGTGCGGGCGCATCTGCGTGATGCACGACGGGCATGTTGAGGAGATCGGCTCCGTCGAGGACGTGGTCCGCCGTCCGCAGACGCTGGCGGCACTGCGCCTGACGGGCTGCAAGAACACAAGCCGGGCGCGTAAGATCGGTGACGAAGAAGTTGAGGCCCTCGACTGGGGTATGACCTTTAACGTGGGTCGCGAGGTTCCCGATAATGTGGCGTACCTGGGCATTCGCGCAAGCTACTTCCATGTTGACAATCGCGCTGAGCGGGGCCGCAACAGCTATGACTTGCACGTGGCCCGTGTGAGTGATTCGCGCTTTGAGCGCTTGGTGCTATTGGACGTGCCGCGTGCCGATGCGCCCACGCGTCTGCAGTGGAAGGTCAATAAAGTGGGCATGCCTGTCGACGAGCTGCCACAAGCAGGCGAGACGCTGCGCATGCATTTTGATGCCAGCAGGATTCATCTGGTTTGTCGGTAGGGCAGAGGGCGGGCTGTCGAGGATTCTCGGCAGCCCGCCGTTTCGTTCCCTACCGTTCGCCGAATGTAGAATGGTGATTAATTATCAAGCAAGATAATAAATTATTAAAAGGCAACGGGTACCTCTGTCGTACGAATGTCAACGGTGTTCGCATAGTCGATGACCGTTGATATAGTTGACCTCAACTTGTAAAGGAGGGTGCGCACATGCCGCAGACGACATACATTCGCCGCGTTGCCGCGCGCGCCCTGTATATGGCTCGGAGTCGCATATGAGCGGGTATGTTCACGGCTCCGGGAGAGACGACGCACAACTAAATAATCGACCGCAAAGCAGGTTCCCCAAAATTCCGGGTTTAGGCGCGGCTGGGTTTTCGCCACCCACCGTGCAGCAATACCGTAGCTATTCATTTTTGGTTCGAGAGGGGAACCGTCATGGCTGAAGAATTCGATTTTCATCCGATGTGGGAGAGCCTCGGCATGAATCTTGCCGACCACGACATGCTGCTGGGCGCCGTGGGCCAGATGTACGGCGATATGTTCCTGACGCAGAACAATCGCCCCAAGGCCACGTCCTACCTGGACTTTGTGGCCACCAACATCCACAGCGGCCGTATTAAGGAGATGCTCGACAAGAAGGAGGCCAGCGAGGCCACCAAGATCGTCGGTTCGTTCTGCGTCTACGTGCCCGAGGAAATTGTGCTCGCCTGCGACGGTATCCCTGTGGGTCTGTGCTCGGGTGCCGATTGGGCAACCGATAAGGTCGAGGAGCACCTGCCGCGCAATACCTGCCCGCTTATCAAGAGCTTTGTCGGCTTTAAGCTGGGCGAGGTCTGCCCCTACATTGAGTCGAGTGACCTGGTGGTGGGCGAGAACACCTGCGATGGCAAGAAGAAGGCTTATGAGTTTTTTGCCACGCAAAAGAACATGTACGTCATGGATATTCCCAACGTACACGACGAGTCGACGCTCGTGACCTGGAAGGCCGAGGTCAAGAAGCTCGCCGCCAAGATCGAGGACGAGTGCGGCGTCAAGATTACGCCTGAGCGTCTGAAGGCCGCCATCCACGCCGTCAATGAGAAGCGCCGTGCCCTGCAGCGCCTCGCTGCCACGCGCGCTGCCGACCCGGCGCCCATCAGCGGTCTCGACAGCCTGCTGACCGTTCAAGCCGCCTTTATGGACGACACGCCGCGTCTGACCGGAGCCATCAACGATATGGCGGCTGAGTGCGAGCAGCGTGTCGAGGCTGGCGAGGGCGTGGCGCCCAAGGGGACCAAGCGCATCCTGTACACCGGTACGCCCATGGCCGTGCCCAACTGGAAGCTGTTCAACCTGATCGAGAAGGCCGGTGGCGTCGTGGTGGGCGAGGAGTCCTGCACGGGCTCGCGCTACTACAAGGACCTGGTCGACGAGTCCGGCGAGACGGTCGACGAGATGCTCGACGCCATCGCGGAGCGCTACTTTAAGATCAACTGTGCCGTCTTTACGCCCAACGACCAGCGTATGAAGGACATTGTCCAGATGACCAAGGACCTGCATGCCGACGGTATCGTCGACGTGGCCCTGCAGTTCTGCACGCTCTACGAGATGGAGTCGTTTGCCGTGGGGGAGGCCGCCGAGGAGGCCGGCATTCCGTTTATGCACATCACGACCGACTACGCCGGCGAGGATGCAGGCCAACTGCAAACCAGGATTGAGGCTTTCTTGGAAACCATTTAGGGCTATCCGGTCCAGCGGCTTCCCCAGGCACCCGATCTTGCCGTTCAAACCATCGCTTGCTACCAAAGTATGCGGCGCTCATCTTTCACGGCAACCTCGGGCACCTGGGAAAGCCGTTTCCTTGGTTGGTTAAAAGGTTTGTTAAGGAGTTATATGTCGGAAAATATTGAGCAGCCGTTGCCGTCCACGTTTGAGGAGTTCAACGAGCAACGCAAGGCGGCGTTTATTCGCGTCAAGGATTATAAGCAGGCGGGTAATCGCCTGGTCGGTTTTCTGTGCAGCTACACGCCGCTCGAGATTATCGATGCCGCGGGGGCTGCGAGCGTGGCGCTGTGCGGCACGTCCGACGAGGTGATTCCCGAGGCCGAGAAGGTGCTGCCGGCAAACCTGTGCCCGCTCATCAAGTCTACGTATGGTTTTGCCTATTCGCAAAAGTGCCCGTTTACGTACTTTAGCGACATGATCATCGGCGAGACCACCTGCGACGGCAAGAAGAAGATGTACGAGCTACTCAACGAGCTCAAGCGCACGCACATTCTGCATCTTCCGCAGGGTCGCGATCGCGCCTACGAGCGTGAAGGCTGGTACGAGGAGTGCCGCCTGCTCAAGGAGGAGCTCGAGGGCTTCTACGGCATCACGATTACCGACGATGACCTGCGTGCTGCCGTCCGTCGTCGCAACCGCTTGCGTGCGGCTCAGCTCAAGATGTTTGCGCTGCAGGCCAACCAGCCGGCGGCCATGAGCGGCGTCGACCTGATGAGCACTATGTTTGCCGGTACGTTCAGCTTTGATATCGAGGCCTATACGCAGCAGCTGGAGCAAAAGGTCGCCAAGCTGCGCGAGGCCTACGACGCGGGCGAGCGCCCGGTTGCGGCGGACGCCAAGCGCATTCTGATCACCGGTTGCCCGGTGGGCGGTGTGATTAACAAGATCGGCCGCACCATCGAGTCCAACGGCGGCGTGGTCGTGTGCATGGACGACTGCTCGGGTGAGCGCACGGCGGCTATGATGATCGACCCGGACGCGCCCGACATTCTGCGCGCCATCGCCGACCGCTACCTGGATATCAACTGCTCGGTCATGACGCCTAACGACGGCCGCATGGAGAACACGCTGGCCATGTGCGAGAAGTACCATGTCGATGGCGTGGTAGAGAGCGTGCTACAGGCCTGCCACACCTTCAACGTTGAGAGCGCGCGCATGCAGGAGGCCGTCGAGGGTGCGGGTATTCCGTATATGAAGATCGAGACCGACTACAGCAACGGTGACATGGGCCAGATCGAGACGCGCATCGCCGCCTTCATCGAAACCCTCTAGCTTCCTCAGGCACCGGATCTTGCCCCTCAAACTGTCGCTTGCGTACCCAAAGTACGCTGCGCTCCTCTTTCGGGGCAATCTCCGGCACCTGAGAAACCTAGAGCTAAGGCGCCTGAACGCGCCGCTACCTTTGATGTTTAGATTGGAAGAGAGCCATGATAGGGATCGGGATCGATATCGGGTCTACGGCGGCTAAGGCTGCTGTGGTCGACGGGGAGGGTTCGGTGGCGTGGACGTGTGTGCAGCCAACCGGGTTCTCCTCGGTCGATGCGGCCGAGCGCCTGCGCGGCGAGCTTGCTGCGTCCGGCTACGACGTGGCAGCCGACGATGTGCGCGTTATCGCGACCGGCTACGGCCGCGTTGCCGTGCCCTTTGCGCACAAGGTCGTGACTGAGATCACCTGCCACGGCGCCGGTGCCGTAGCGCTTTTTGGCGACCACGGCACGGTGATTGACGTGGGCGGCCAGGACACCAAGGTCATCCAGCTCAAAGGCGGGCGCGTGGCCAAGTTCGCCATGAACGACAAGTGCGCTGCCGGTACGGGACGCTTTCTGGAGATCATGGCCGACCGCTTGGGCATTTCTCAGCAGCAGATGGCAGAGTTGGCTCGCTCCGGCGAGCCCACCAAGATCAGCAGCATGTGCACGGTCTTTGCCGAAAGTGAAGTCATTAGCCTCATCGGCCGCGGCGAGCCGCGCGAGAACATCGCGCGTGGCGTGATCGAGAGCGTCGTATCGCGCGTGGCGACTATGGCCTCGCAGGCAGCGGGTGCTCCGTACTACCTGACCGGCGGCTTGTGCGAGAACGCTTACGTTGTGGAACGGTTGGGCGCGCTGCTGGGGTCTCCGGTGACCACCTCGCCCACGGCCCGCTTTGCCGGCGCCATCGGCGCGGCGATTCGCGCCGCCGCCTTGGCCTAGGGGTGTACCGCGACATGCGCATCCTCAATATCTCGGCACAAAAACCAGATAGCACCGGCAGCGGCACCTACCTTGCCGCGCTCGTGCGCGAACAGATCGAGACGGGGCATCGCGCCGCCGTGCTTTGCGGCGCGGCTCCGGGTGATACCCAAGGCGAGCTGGACCGACGTGCTGCCGTGTTTGCCGTACCGTTCGAGTCGCCCGAGCTGCCGTTTCCCATCTGCGGTATGTCCGATGTCATGCCCTATCCCTCTACACGCTATCGTGATCTGACGCCTTCGATGCTCAAGGCATTTGAGCGGGCATTTGCTGCTGCAATCGATCGGGCGGTGGCTGAGTTTCGGCCCGATCTGGTGCTCTGCCATCACCTGTATCTGGTGACCGCATTGGCGCGCGAGTGTGTCCGGGGCGTGCCAGTTGTTGCAGTGTGCCATTCGACCGACCTGCGCCAGCTGCGTTCGCATGCGCTCGAGCGCGATCGCATCGTAAGTGCGGTTCGTCGGCTCGATGCCGTCTTTGCGCTCCATGCTGAGCAGGCTGAGCAGATTAGCCTGGTGTGCGGCGTCGATACCGATCGCATCCACGTGATTGGGACGGGCTACGACCATCGCGTCTTCTGTCGCGACGCAAGCGTGGCGAGGCAGCCGGGATCGCTTGTGTACGTGGGCAAGATTTGCTTTAAAAAGGGCGTCGAGTCGCTGGTTCGAGCCGTGTCATTGCCGATTGACGATGGCGTCCGCCCATCTGGCTTGGTACTTGTGGGCGGCCGCGGGGACGATGCCGAGTACGCGCGTATCGAGCGCTTGACCGCGGCCTCGGATGCGCCGGTGACGCTGGCGGGGCGCCTGGATAGCGATGAGCTCGTGCGTGCCTACCGCAGTTCCGACGTTTTTGTGCTGCCTTCGTTTTACGAGGGTCTGCCGCTCGTGACGATTGAGGCCCTCGCGTGCGGCTGCAAAGTTGTGGCGACTGATTTGCCCGGCGTTCGTCCCTGGATGGAGGCGATGCTTCCCGGTGCTCCCGTGACGTGGGTGGCGTCGCCGCGTATGACGGATGTCGACACGCCCGTGGCGGCCGACCTTCCGTTGTTTGAGCGCGCACTGGCAGATGCTATCGCGCAGGCGCTTGCGGCTCCGCCTTCGACGTTCGAGCCGTCGGCGGTCTCTTGGGAAGCGTGCCTGGCGCGTATACTTAAAGTCGTTGATTTGTTGGAAGGGAGGTTCGTATGGCTAAGGACACCATGAGGCTCACGTCTATGACGGCCGCGAGCGGTTGAGCCGCTAAGTTGGCTCCTGGAGCCCTCGCCCAGGTCCTGGGCGATTTACCCAATGTGCATAACGACAACTTGCTCGTGGGGTTCGATACCTCCGACGATGCGAGCGTCTTTCGCGTTGGCGATAACTTGGGTCTCGTGCAGTCCATCGACTTCTTCCCACCGATGGTCGACGACCCGTTTTTGTTTGGCCAGATCGCCGCGGCAAACTCGCTGTCGGACATCTACGCCATGGGCGGGCGGCCGAGCCATGCCATGAACTTGCTGTGCATCCCGAGCTGTCTGGGCGTTGAGGTTGCCGGTCAGATTCTGGCGGGCGGCGCCGACAAGTGCGTCGAGGCGGGTTGCTCCATCGCGGGCGGTCACACCATCAACGACGACGAGCCCAAGTACGGCCTGTCCGTGAGCGGGTTTGTCGCGCTCGACCGCATGCTCGCCAACAGCGGCGCGCGCGTGGGCGATGCGTTACTGCTGACCAAGGCGGTTGGCTCGGGCATCATCACCACGGCCATTAAGGGCGAGCTCATCGAGCAGGACGAGGCCGCAGCCATGTTTGACTCGATGCGCACCCTCAACGAGGCTCCGATTCGTCTGGCCGAGGGACTTGAGCTTCACGGCTGCACCGACATCACGGGCTTTGGCCTGATCGGGCATGCGTGCGAGATGGCCGAGGGCTCGGGCGTGCAGATTGAGCTTGCGTCGGGGGCGGTGCCGCTCTTTGACCAGGTGCTCGACATGGCGCGTTTGGGCATTATCCCCGCGGGCTCCTACCGCAACCAGGACTTCTTTGGCCCGCGCGTGACGGCCGACGAGGACCTTGAGCCGGGCATGCTCGACGCGCTGTACGACCCGCAGACGTCTGGTGGCCTGCTTATCGCGGCACCTGCTGCCGATGTGGATGAGCTTGCGCGCCGTCTGCATGCCGAAGGACGTATTGCCGCCGTCGTCGGTCGCGTGTGCGAGTCGGTGCCAGGCGGTCCTGCCGTCCACGTTGTTCGCTAGCCCGCACGTTTATGTAACTGTTTACCGTTCTCTAGAACGGTTCTTTCGAAAGGAAAAGCTATGTCTACCAAAATTGAAGTCAATGCCATGGGCGATGCCTGCCCGCTGCCCGTCGTCAAGACGCTCAAAGCCCTGAAGCAGCTCGATGGCGAGGGCGCCGTCGTGACCTCGGTCGATAATGAGACCGCCGTCAAGAACATTTCCAAGATGGCGCAGGAGAAAGGCTGCACGGCCTCGGTCGAGAAGGTTTCTGACGCCGAGTGGCACGTGACCGTGGCGACCTCTGGCGCCGTTGCCGTGGCCGATCCCGAGCAGGATGGCGCTGCCTTCTGTGATGCCAGCGCCGGCAAGGGCAAGCTCGTCATTTCCGTCTACACCGACTGCATGGGCCGTGGCGACGACGAGCTGGGCCACAAGCTCATGAAGGCGTTTATCTTTGCCGTGACGCAGCAGGAGGAGCTGCCCGCGACCATGCTGTTCTACAACGGCGGCGCCAAGCTCACCGTCGAGGGCTCGCCGGTGCTCGACGACCTGAAGGGTCTGGCCGAGCAGGGTGTCGAGATTCTCACCTGCGGTACCTGCCTCGATCACTATGGCATTAAGGACCAGCTCGCGGTGGGCGAGGTCACGAATATGTACGTGATTGTGGAGAAGATGGAGCAGGCCGTGCGCGTCGTGCGCCCGTAGCGTATTGGTTGGAGTTGCCATGAGGGAGAAGCGCCCGGCGCTTGTCATCACGTTTCCCACCACGGCGGCCGCCATGGGCTGCGAGTCCCTGTGCATTGAGCGCGGCCTTCCCGGGCGAACGATTCCCGTGCCCGGGGAGGTCGCTGCCGGCTGCGGTCTGGCGTGGAAGGCGTTGCCTGCCGATGAGGAACTGCTGCGCGGCGAACTCGCCGAGGCGGGTGTTCCCACCGAGGGCTATACCGTGATTGATATGTGGGAGGTCGTGCGATGATCTATCTGGATAACGCGGCGACGACCATGCACAAGCCGCAGACGGTCATCGATGCCGTGACGCAGGCGATGTGCTCGCTCGGCAATGCCGGGCGCGGCGCCACGTCGGGTGCCCTCGATGCCGCTCGTACGATTCACGTTTGCCGTGCCAAGCTCGCGCGCCTTTTGGGTTGCCCGAGGGCGGACCATGTGTGCTTTACGCCCAACTCCACGGCGGCGCTCAACACTGCCATAAACGGCGTGGTGCGCCCCGGCGACCGTGTGGTCACAACGGTGCTCGAGCACAACTCCGTGCTGCGTCCGCTTAACCGCCTTGCGGCAGAGCAGGGTGTGACCGTTGAGCATGCGGGCTGCGATGCGAGCGGCGTGCTCGACTACGACGAGCTCGAGCGGTTGGTCACGCTGGGCACGCGTGCTGTGGTGGTGACGCACGCCTCCAATGTGACCGGCAACGCGGTCGACATTGCGCGCGTGGCGGCCATGGCTCATGCTGCCGGTGCGCTGGTGATCGTCGACGCCTCCCAGTCTGCCGGTACGGCGAAGATCGACATGCAGGCCATGGGGCTCGACGTCGTGTGCTTTACCGGCCACAAGGGATTGATGGGCCCGCAGGGCACCGGCGGTCTGGCCGTGGCGGAGGGTGTCGACGTGGCGCCCTGGGCCATGGGCGGCACGGGCGTGCACAGCTTCGATGCGCTGCAGCCGCTTGAGTGGCCCACGCGCCTTGAGGCGGGCACGCTCAACGGTCACGGCATCGCGGGCCTTTCTGCCGGTCTCGACTTTATCGAGGCCCAGGGTGGGGCCGAGGCGATTGCGGCGCGTGAGCGCGCGCTTGCCGAGCGTTTCCTCGCCGGCGTGCGCGAGATTCCGGGGATTAAGCTCTATGGTGCCTTTGACCAGCCGATGCGCTCTGCGATTGCGTCGCTCAACGTGGGCGATATCGACTCTGCCGAGATCTCGGACGCGCTCATGCAAGGGTGGGGGATTGCGACGCGCCCCGGCGCCCATTGCGCTCCGCTCATGCACCGCGCGCTGGGGACCGAGCGCCAGGGTATCGTTCGCTTCTCGTTTGGGTATTTCAACACTACCGAAGAAGTTGACACGGCTATCGATGCTCTATGCGATTTAGCCTGCTAAAGCTGCTAGACCGTTTATACTTGCGGGACGGGTGTTTTTGCCCGTCCCGTTTTTGTTTCGACCCGAAAGGTGTGCATATGGCCTCATCCGCCCCGCGTGGTCTACGCTCCGATCATGTCGTTACCGTTGGCATCGCCCTGTTCTCGATGCTCTTCGGCGCCGGCAACCTCATTATTCCGCCGCTGCTGGCGCTCCAGGCAGGTTCTGCCACGCCGGTCGCCATGCTCGGCTTTCTGATTGCCGCCATCGGTCTGCCCGTCATGGGATTTATCGCCGTCGCGCTCGCCGGCACGGCCCGCGAGCTGGCCGGGCGCGTGCATCCTAAGTTTGGTGAATTCTTCGTTGCGGCGGTCTACCTGGCCATCGGTCCGTGCCTGGCCATTCCGCGCACAAGCTCTACGGCGTTCGAGATGCTAGTGCCGCTGCTGCCCGAGGGCGTCTCGCTCGGCACGGCTCGCCTGGTGTTTGCCGTCGGCTTCTTTGTCGTCGCGTTTGTGCTTACGCTGTGCCCGGGGGTCATCACACGCGTACTCGGTCGCATTACGGGCCCCGCGCTCATCGCGCTCATCGTGCTGGTCGTGGGTGCTGCCGTGATCTCGCCGCTGGGACCGGCTGCTGCCCCGCAAGCTCCCTATGATGCCGGCGCTGCGGTTCAAGGCTTCTTGACCGGCTACCAGACCATGGACCTGCTTGCGTCGCTCGCCTTCGGCATCATCATCGCCGAGACCATCCACGAGTTGGGTGTTACCGATGACAAACGCGTGGCCTTCGAGATTTCGCGTTCCGGTGTGATCGCCGGCGTGCTCATGGCCATCATCTATTGCGGCTTGGCCCTTGCCGGTATGCAGCTCGGCACCGTGATGTCCGACGCCACCAACGGCGCCGCCATTCTCGCCCGCTCGGCCTCCATGCACTTTGGGCTTGCCGGCACGGTCGTGGTCTTCGCCATCTTCTTCCTCGCCTGCATGAACGTGTGCATCGGCCTCATCAGCTGCTGCGCGCGTTACTTCTGCGAAACGTATGTGGTTAAAGGGGGAGCGGAGGCCTCCGAGGAGGCCATGCGCCGTCCCTTTGCGATTCTCGCCTTTGTGTTCGCAGCGTTTTCGTGCGTGCTCTCCAACGTGGGCCTCGACGTGATCCTCATGTTCTCGGTGCCCATGCTCAACGCCTTGTATCCCGTCGCCATCGTGCTGGTCCTCATGGGTTTGGTACACGGCTTTTGCGACGCTCATCCGCAGGTGTGGGTCTGGGTCGGCGGCGTGGTTGCCGTGCAGAGCGTGATCACCTCGGTCCGCGATGCGTTCTTTGCGGGCGCGTGGCTGCCGTTTGATGCGCTACCCCTGGCAGACATCGGTGCCGCGTGGGCGCCGGTTGCCGTGGTGGCGTTTGTGATCGGTCTGCTCCACAGCAAGTTTGTCGCACATTCGAGGAGCTAGGGTTTCTGCGCTTGCACAGGCGGGGAGTCTCCCCTATAATTTCCTTCGCTTTGGGACACGCAAGGTTTAGACCTTAGCTGCTCAACACCTTCGGGACGTGGCGCAGTTTGGTAGCGCGCCTGCTTTGGGAGCAGGATGTCGCAGGTTCAAATCCTGTCGTCCCGACCATATCTTGCGGGCGTAGTTCAATGGTAGAACCCCAGCCTTCCAAGCTGATGACGCGGGTTCGATTCCCGTCGCCCGCTCCATAGGATATCTTTAACGGCTTTGGCTCCTTTTGGTGCCAGAGCCGTTTTCATATACATGCCGGGGACCCCACATCCCCTCCTAAGTTGCGGTGAAATACGGACTGTTTTTCGGCTTTTATGGCCCATGTAGTCCGTATTTCACCGCAACTATTTGTAAGGTTGGATTTTGATGCCGTTGGGAGGGTCGTAGCGACCGTCTACCGAGAGTGGAATTATTTTTTGAAGCTCTGACCTGCGGCGTCAAGTTTTTGGTCAGCTTTTGGCAAGGCCTGCGGACGGAGGCATGCGATAGCGTAATGGTATTCTCTCCGCCGTGATGGTTATGGGGTTGGCCATGCTCGATAAAGGCAAACATTTTCCGCAGTCATATGCAAGAATGCTATTCTCGGCCGTTGGAATTCATCAAGATGGACAGCTGCTTATAACAATTGATCCTTGGGATGAACGCCGTGCGCGCGAGCTTATGCAGGAAGAGCTCATGCTTCGTCTTTACAACCATGTGTATGCGGATCCGGTCTATTGGAATAATCTTGGGGTTGAAGATCGCATCTTTCAGCTGGCATCCGCTATTGCGGTCGTTGAACCGGATGCTGTGTTTTGCGGATCGACGGCAGCGCTGCTCTACGGCATCGGCTCGGCGTATACGCTTCTGGATAAAGTGCAAGTACTGCTGCCACGGTCTACAAGGCGTGATACGTATGAGTTCGTTGAATACAAGCGCTGGCGGGCGGGCGAAGTGTGGCGGCTAGGTCTGTTTACACTGACGGATCCGTGTCGAACGGTTGTTGATATCGCTCGAACGAGCGCCTTTCGCTATGCGCTGGGCTATGTCGATGGCTTGGCCCGTGAGTACGATGTCGAACGCGAAGAACTGCGAGCATACGCGCAGGCAAATTGCCGAGGGTTGCATGGCATCGCGCGTGCTTTTGACGTTTTTGAGTATATGGACGGCAGGTCAGACAATGGCGGCGAGTCTGAGGCGAGAGCAGCGATGATTCTCGCTGGGGTTGCCGCGCCCGAGCTTCAAGTTGAGATAACGCGACCGGGAAACGCTGGCTATTATCTAGCAGATTATGGCTGGCAGATGCCAGACGGCTCATGGACGCTGGCAGAGCTGCATGGGCTAGGCAAGTTTGAAGACGAGGCTCAAAATGATCCAGAGCGGGCGGCGGCAAAAACGTATCGAGCGGCCCTCATGCGCGACGCGAACCTTCGCGCCATGGGCCACAATGTCATTCATTTCAAACTCTCGGACACCTACGACGTGGAATCGTTCGGTGCCATGATGCGCGGCTACGGCATTCCGACAACAAAACCCTACGTCGACTCCCGATAGCGAAATCGTTCGCGGTCAACCTTCAATAAGTTGCGGTGAAATACGGACTGTTTTGCGGTTTGACCAGCAAAAACAGTCCGTATTTCACCGCAACTTAGGAGGGGATGGGGTTAGCTGCGGGGGCGGTGACGGAGCTTGTCGATGGTGGAGTCGGTGCTTCGGCTGCGGGCTTCGGCGGCGCGGTCGCGGGCGTCGGCGGCGGTTTGGCGCTGGCGGCGGTAGTCGATCATGCCTTGGATGATGGGCTTGCCAAAGCTCACGACGTCGTCGTTATAGATGGCGGTTCGGGCTGCGAGGAGGCAGTCGGTAAAGTCCATATGAGTCTTGCCAAAGAGTTTGATGGCAAGGGCGATAACGGTGGGCTCGTCGACCATGACGTCATCGAGCAGCTTGGTCATGGCCGTCGCAATCTCCACGCGCGGGACCTTGTAGACGTCGCGCAGCGTAACGGCGACGCGTGTGATGATCTCGGGGTAGACGCGAGCGGTGCGCGTGGCGATGACCTTGGCGGCGCGCGGTGACAGGACCTCGTCGTCGTTAAGCAGGTAGCGCAGGATGACGGTCTCGTCGATGATGGTGCTACTCATGGATATCTACTTCCTCGGGACCCAAAACCGACTCATCGCTTTCTGTGGCTAGGTATTCAATCCAGGCATTGCGCTCCTCGGAGCGGCGATTGGGGTCCCCATATGCTTTGAGCGATCCATAGGCGGCGGTGCCGTCCTTTGAGCGCACGGCGACCGGCTGAAAGGGAAGCTTGCGCATCAAAATGCTTTGCACGACAAATAGACGGACAGCCTCGGCGAGCGATGTGCCCATGGCGTCGTAGAGGCGCTCGGCATGCTGTTTGTCCTCTTCGCGAATGCGCACCTGCAGGATGGCTCGTTTTTGCGTCGATGACATCACTGGCCCCCTTAATGAGCGTGCAACATGAATGGTCAATTACAACATTGGCTAATAATAGCCAATCTTATAACCACTGCTTTATTGCACTCAAGTAAATGAGCGCGAAATATATATCAAACGTATTACATCCTTTATAAACGAGCGTGAAATCTCCCTTGGATGTACGCATGTAATACACTCACCTTTATAGCTTCTAGAGAATAATTCCAACCTGCCAAAACCCCTGCAATACACCCGTATTGCAGGGCGTATGCTCAAGTTTGCCACCTGCAACTGCGTATATTTTACCTGTATATCGTTGGAGGAATTCTATCGAAGTGCCTGTTTCGCCGCATGCACTCGATACGCCGATGCCGGACCACGGGCGGTCCGGGGCAACGTCGACAGGGTCTCTCCGGCATGGGATTCAGGAGGGAGTGAACAACATGGGCAATAAACGAGTCGTAGCCGATTCCTCACGTTGCATTGGGTGCCAAACCTGTATGGCGGCGTGCATCGAGGCGCACGATATTCCCGGCAACATCGCCGCGCCGCGCCTGCGTGTGACGCGTACGTACGAGATTTCCGCACCGGTGGCATGTCACCACTGCGAGGACGCTCCGTGCGCCAAGGCCTGCCCCACGGGCGCCTTGTTCTTTGATCCAAAGAACCATCGCATCGGCGTCAACGAAGACAACTGCATCGGTTGCAAGAGCTGCGTCATGGCATGCCCCTTTGGCGCCGTGAGCGTGGCGACCACGCAAGTCCCCGTCTTGATGGGTGACGTTCGCGTGGGTTCGCAGACTAAGAGCTTCGTGCTCAAGTGCGACCTGTGCGTGGACCGTCCCGGCGGTCCGGCGTGTGCCGAGGCGTGCCCGACCAAGGGCCTCACCCTGGTAGACGAGGAGCGTCTGGCAGAACTGACTGCCGAGCGTGCCCGCGCCACCATCGAAAACGAGGCGTAAGCGTCGGGCGACAGGCCCAATGATTGTCAAATAAGTACCGAGTATTCGGTAGCAGAAAAAGGAAGGAGGGTGTCATGGAGAAGCATAAAGTGATCTGCCCGTATTGCGGCGCCGGTTGCCAGTTTAACCTCTTGGTCCAAAACGGCCAGGTCGTGGGTACCGAACCGCTCAACGGCATCACCAACCAGAGCGAGCTGTGCCTTAAGGGCATGAGCGGCTACGACTTCATCAACGACACCAAGATCTTGACTCCTCGCGTGCTGCACCCGATGATCCGCCGCACTAAGGGCGCGGATCTTGAGCGCGTAAGCTGGGACGAGGCACTGGATTTCACCGCATCTAAGATGCAGGCCATAATTGACGAATATGGTCCTAACGCTGTCATGACCACCGGCTCTTCGCGAGGCGGCGGCAATGAGGCGAACTACGTCATGCAGAAGTTTACGCGTGCGTGCATCGGCACCCACAGCGTGGACAACTGCGCCCGTACTTGACACGGCCCTACTGTCCTCGGTCTGATGGACACGGTTGGTTCAGGTTGCATGTCATGCTCCATCCCCGGTATGGAGGATGCGGGCTGCATTTTCCTCTTCGGCTATAACCCTGCCGATTCGCACCCCATCGTCGCAAGGCGTATCGTGCGAGCCAAAGAAAAGGGTTGCAAGATCATCGTCGCCGACCCGCGCCATATCGAAACCGCGCGTATCGCCGATCTCTACCTTCCGATCAAGAACGGTTGCAACGTTGCGTTCCTCAACGCCTTTGCCAACTGCTTGGTCAACGATGGCCTCTACGACAAGGAATTCGTCGCCGAGCACACGAACGGCTTTGACGAATGGTGGGAGACCATCAAAAACTACACTCCCGAATCCGTACAGGACATCACGGGTGTCGAGCCCGCGTTGATCCACCAAGCTGCCGAGATGTACGCCACGGCGAAGCCCTCTGCCATCATTGGCTGGGGTATGGGCGTATGCCAGCAGAAGCAGAACCTGAAGACGGTGCACACCATCGCCTCCATCGCCTGCGTTGCCGGCCAGATCGGCAAACCCAATTCCGGCCTCGCGCCCGTGCGCGGTCAGAACAACGTCCAGGGCTCCTGCGATATGGGCATGCTGCCCAACCTGTACCCTGGCTACCAGAAGGTCACCGACCCGGCAGTGCGTGCCAAGTTTGCCAAGGCTTGGGGCGTGCCCGAGGAAAAGCTCCCGCTCGAGGAGGGCTACAAGCTCACCGACCTGGGCCACCTGGTCGACGAGGGCAAGGTGCACTGCTTCTACAACTACGGCGAGGACCCGGTGCAGACCGAGCCCGATTCGGCCGGTATGCGCAAGACGCTCTCCGAGCTGGACCTGTTCATTTGCCAGGACATCTTTATGACGCAGACGACCATGCTCGCCGACGTCATCCTGCCTGCCACCTCTTGGGGCGAGCACGAGGGTGTCTTTACTGCATCCGACCGTAGCTTCCAGCACTTTGACGCGGCTGTTCCGCCCAAGGGCGAGTGCCGCCACGACTGGGAGATCTTCGCGGACCTGTCCACGCGCATGGGTTACCCCATGCACTACGACAACACCGAGCAGATCTGGAACGAGTGCATTAGCCTGTGCCCCAACTTTGTGGGCGCGACCTACGAGAAGATGGCTCCCGAGGGCGGTTACGCCCAGTGGCCGGTCAAGAGCACCGATGTGAACGACCACGGTACGCCCGACATGTTCGCTGGTGGCAAGTTCACCACCAAGGACGGCCGCGCCAACCTGATGGCGCACGACTGGGAGGCGCCCTCCGAGCTTCCCGACGATGAGTACCCGCTCATCCTGTGCACCGTCCGCGAGGTCGGCCACTACAGCTGCCGCTCGATGACCGGCAACTGCAAGACGCTGGCGCTGCTCGCCGACGAGCCCGGCTTTGTTCGCATGAATCCCGCGGACGCCCAGGCGCGCGGCATCAAGAACGGCGACATCGTCTCGATTCACAGCCGCCGCGGCCAGGTATACAGCCGCGCCGACGTGAGCGACCGCATCAACAAGGGCACGGTCTATATGACCTACCAGTGGTGGATCGGCAAGTGCAACGAGCTGACCATGCACAAGGTCGACCCGGTCTCGCACACGCCCGAGGACAAGTTTTCCGCCTGCCAGGTCGACGCCATTGCCGACCAGGTCTGGGCCGAGGGCGAGGTCGAGCGTCAGTACACCGAGCTCAAGCAGGCTCTGGTGGACGCCGCCGCTCCCCAGGACGTTGAGCCCGGTGCCGCCAAGTTCGACGACGAGACGCACGTGAACCAAATCGTGTAGTCCCGTTCTCGTTGGCTTTTTGGGCCGGGCGTCCCGTACGTTCGGGAGTCCGGCCCGTTATTTTGAAAGGAAGTGGGGATGAACCGCTTCATCGACATCAACCCGGAGAGGTGCATCGGCTGCGGAACATGTCAGTCCGCCTGTGCCGACGCCCACCGGATGCAGGGTCTTCAGGATACGCCGCGCCTGGCGCTCGTGAAGACCGGCGGTATTTCGGCCGCCCTTGCCTGCCACCATTGCGAGGGTGCCCCCTGCGCCGAGGTTTGCCCGGTGAATGCCATCGAGCACGATGGCGATCGCATCCACGTCAAGGAGCAGGAGTGCATCGGGTGCAGGCTGTGCGCCATCGCGTGCCCCTTCGGAGCCATCCATCCCGATGGCACGTCTATCGCCGGTGTCGCAGGCATGTGCGACCCGACGCCTTCGTATCCTAAGTCCCTGAGCAGCCTGCTTACGTGGGCTCCTGGTCAGTACACCTGCGCTGTCAAGTGCGACCTGTGCGCCTTCGATCCGGACGGCCCGCATTGTGTGGCGGCGTGCCCCACCAAGGCGCTGACCGTCATGGGTGGCGCGGCCGATCGCGAGCTCGACGAGGCCAAGCGCCTGCGCTCGATCGAAAACGGTCCGGTCGTCGACGTTACCGCTGTGGCCCAGGGCCTGTCCGAGAAAGCAGAAGGGAGCGTAAACAATGGATAGCATGACGCTGTTTATCGCATCGCTTGCCGTCTCGTGCATCGGTGCGCTCGCCTCGGTTCTGCTGATCAAGGCCGATAACGCCGCCAAGACCGCCGGCTGCCTTATCGGCGCCGTCGCCGCGGTGCTTTCGTTTGTGGCCGGTATCCAGGCCGTGCTGGGCGATGTCACGTCGGTCGACACCATCGTGTTCTTCCCGTTTGCCCATTTCCAGCTGCTGCTCAATCAGCTGTCCGGCCTGTTCGTGGCGCTCATCTCGGTGCTTGCGTTTGCCGGTTCGATCTACGGCCTCAACTACTTTGATGAGTACCCGGGCAAAAAGGGCCGCGCCGGCTTCTTCTTTAACACCTTCGTGGCGTCCATGATGCTCGTCATCACCGCCGACAACGTGTTTTGGTTCCTGGTCGCCTTTGAGCTCATGTCGCTGACCTCGTACTTCCTGGTCGTGATCGAGGAGAACGAGAACTCCATCCATGGCGGTTGGCTCTACTTTGTGATCGCGCACGTGGGCTTCGTGCTCATCATGGCGAGCTTCCTCACCATGACCAACTTCGCCGGCGGCTCGTTTGCCTTTGCGGATTTCCGCGCCACGCAGTTTAGCCCCGCGGTCGCATCCGTGTGCTTCGTGCTCGCCTTCTTTGGCTTTGGCGCCAAGGCCGGTATCATCCCGCTGCACGGCTGGCTGCCCAAGGCGCATCCCGAGGCGCCGTCCAACGTGTCGGCCCTCATGTCCGGCGGCATGATCAAGATCGGTATCTTCGGCATCCTCAAGGTGGGCCTCGACCTGCTCTCCGCCTCGGGCGTTCAGGTCTGGTGGGGCCTTATGGTCATGGTCTTCGGTGCGATCTCGTCGGTCCTCGGCGTGGCCTTCGCCCTGCAGGAGCATGACATCAAGCGCCTGCTGGCCTATCACTCCGTCGAGAACATCGGCATCATTCTGCTCGGCGTCGGCGCCTCCATGGCCGCTATGGCGCTCAACTCGGTCGGCATCGCCGTCCTGGCTCTGATGGCCGCCCTCTACCACACGTTTAACCACGCGATGTTTAAGGGCGAGCTGTTCTTGGGCGCCGGTGCACTGCTGTACTCCACGGGTACGCGCAATATGGAGAAGATGGGCGGCCTGTTCCGTCGTATGCCGGCAACGGCCATCTGCTTCCTCGTTGGCGCGCTTGCCATCTCGGCCATCCCGCCCTTCAACGGCTTTGTGTCCGAGTGGTTTACCTACCAGTCGCTGTTTAACGCCGCCATGCAGGGCGACAAGGCCGTCATGATCGTGGCCGTGTTCGCTGCCGTCGCGCTTGCCATTACCGGCGCGCTGGCTGTCACGTGCTTCGTCAAGGCCTATGGCGTCTCCTTTGCCTCCGCGCCCCGCTCCGAGGCCGCGGCCAATGCCAAGGAGGTTCCCGCTCCCATGGTGTTTGCGCAGGGCCTGCTCGCGGCCATCTGCGTCGTGCTGGGCATTGGCGCTCCCGTGATCGCGCCCGTGCTGGTCGATGTCGCCGCGTCCGTGCTGCATCCGTACGGTGGCGTGTTTGCCGCCGAGGGCATGGAGCTCATGAACCAGTACTCCGGCGCTGCCACCTCCACGCCCGCGATCGCCATTGCGCTCGTGGTGCTCGTCGGCCTTGCCTGCGGTTATCGCAAGCTCAAGACCGTCGGCAAGGTGCAGAAGTCCCAGCCGTGGGCGTGCGGCTATGCTCCCAACGAGCATATGCCCGTCGTGGCCACGACCTTTGCTTCCGAGGTGTCCTGGTTTATGCAGCCGCTCTACACGCTGCGCGACCGCTGCACGGCCGTCTGCTGGTCCATCGCGCACTTCTTCCAGAAGCTCACCGGTGTGGCCGAGGCTGTGGAGCCCGTACCCGACAAGGTTCTCGTCGATGCCTCGCATAAGGGTGTCGAGAAGCTCGCCGACCTCGCGACTAAGCTCGAGGGCGGCAACTACAGCATCTATATCTGCTACATCGTCGCGGCACTCGTGGTGTTCCTCGTGCTCGCCGTGCAAATGGGTTAAGGAGGGGAGAGCATGAACAACATCGTACTTGCCGTTCTGCAGGGCGTGGTCGTTATGGCCGTCGCGCCGTTCTTCTCCGGTCTCGGTCGCGTGATCCGCGCCAAGATGCACAACCGTCGCGGCCCCAGCATCATGCAGGACTACCGCGACCTGGCCAAGCTCTTTGCGCGCCCCGAGTCCCAGAGCGAGGACGCGAGCTTTGCGCTGCGCATTATGCCGCCGCTGTTCTTCGCCGTTGCCTTTATGCTCGCGATGGGTCTGCCGCTCTTTACGGCACAAAGCCCCATCCCGGTCTTTGGTGACGCCATCACCATCATGTACAGCCTGGCGCTCGCCCGCTTCTTCTTCGCCCTCTGCGGTGTGGATTCGTCCAACGCCTACGCCGGTATCGGCGGCGTCCGCGAGCTGCTCATGAGCGTGCTCATCGAGCCGTCTATGCTGCTGGCGCTGTTTGCCGCTGCCCTGGTTTGCGGCTCCACCGACATCGCCACCATGGGTCAGCACATCATGACGGGCGCCATCGACGCGCCGGTCGCCGTGATCCTCGCCGGCATCACCTTTGCGATTGCCTGCTACATGGAACTCGGCAAACTGCCGTTTGATCAGGCCGAGGCCGAGCAGGAGCTTCAGGAAGGTCCGCTCGCCGAGCTTTCCGGCCCGTCGCTTGCCATGGCCAAGCTCGCCATGTCCATGAAGCAGGTCCTGGTCGTTGCTTGGTTCTGCGCGATCTTTGTCCCCTGGGGTGAGCCCGCGACCGTGGGTGCCGCCGCCGTTTTGGGCGCGGTTATCTTCCTGGTGAAGTGCCTGATCGACTTTGTCGTGTGCGGCGTAATCGAGAACTCCTGCTCGCGCTCGCGTTTTAAGGTGCTTGGCAATCAGACTTGGGCCGTTGTGGGCATCGCCGTTCTGGCGTTTGTTTTCGTGGTCGTTGGCGTGTAGGAGAAGGGAGAAACAATGTCATTTGCAGTCAGTCTGTCCCTTCTCGGCTTGGTCGCTATCGCGGCCCCGATGGTGGCCTCGGTGCTTGTCGCCCTGTTCCCCCGTCCGTACGCCAAGTGGTTCAGCGTTTTGGGTGCCGCCGTCTCGACGGTCTGCACCATCGCCCTCGCCGCGAATTTCGCTGGCGCCGGCATGCCCGACACGCAGGTCCCCCTGATCTCGTTTGGGCGGACCCTCGTCATGGGATTCACCTTCGATCGCATGAGCACGCTGCTCGCGCCCGCCTTTGTGGGTATCGGCCTGCTTGTCGTGATCTATTCGATCCCCTATATGAGCGAGAATAACCGTGAGCATCCCGATGCACCGCGTCGTCGCTTCTACGCGTACCTCGCGACCTTCATCGGCGCCATGGCCGGCCTCGTGTACAGCTCGACCCTTTTGGGCCAGCTTGTGTTCTTTGAGATCACGGGTGCTTGCTCTTGGGGCCTCATTAGCTACTACATGTCGCCTACGGCCAAAAAGGCCGGCATGAAGGCCCTGATCATTACGCATATCGGTGCGCTTGGCCTGTATCTGGGCGCCGCCATCGTGTTTGCCCACACCGGCACCTTCGCCATTACCGCGATTGCCGGCCTCGACGCCAAGCTCAAGGCTATCGTCCTTTTACTCGTGCTGTTTGCGGCCTGGGCCAAGTCCGCACAGGTTCCCATGTACATGTGGCTGCCTTCGGCCATGGAGGCGCCGACGCCTGTTTCGGCCTACCTGCATGGCGCCTCGATGGTCAAGGTCGGCGTGTGCGTGTTCGCGCGTGCACTCGTCTCTGCCGGCGAGATTCCCGAGATCGTGGGCTGGGTCGCCATTATCGACGCCATGGTCACCATGCTCTTTGGTTTCCTTATGTACCTGCCGCAAAAGGACATGAAGCGCCTGCTGGCCTTCTCCACGATCGCCCAGCTCTCCTATGTGTTCTTTGGTCTGGGTCTTTCGGTCTTTGGCAGCCAGCTGGCCTTTGATGGCGCCGTGTGCCACATCTTTAACCACGCCTTCGCCAAGACGCTGTTCTTCCTGATCGCCGGTTCGTTCTCCTTTACCCTCGGCACGCGTATGCTGCCCAAGCTTCGCGGCATCGTAAAGAAGTACCCGATCTCGGGCGTGGGCTTTGGTGTCGCGGCGCTCGCCATTGCCGGCGTGCCGCCCATGAACACGTTCTTCTCGAAGTTCCAGATCATCGCCGGCGGCTTTTCTGTGGGTGCCGGCAACGTTGCGATCCTGGTTCTCGTGTGCATTATGGTCGCCGAGACCGTCGCCACCTTCGCCTGGTTCCTCAAGTGGATGGGCTATTGCCTGCCCGGCGAGCCGAGCGACGAGGTCGCTGCGGGAGCCCCGCTTCCCCGCGCGATGGCATTCGTGTTCATCGTGCTCATCATCATGGTTATCGTCAGCGGCCCGCTTTCGGCCAGCTGGATCGGTTAGGAGGTAGAACGACATGGGTTATTCGATCGTCAACATCCTTGGCGGCCTTCTGATCGTCACGTCCACCATGGTGGTCGTCTCCAAGAACATCAAGCATGCCATCAGCTGGTATGCAGTGCAGTCGCTGGTGCTCGTGGGACTGCTCGCCACGCTCGGTGCCACTACCGGTGCGCAGGAGCTGCTTATGTGGGCCGGATCTGCCTTTATCACCAAGGTCGTCCTGGTCCCTTACATCCTCAACCGCGCATACAAGAAGATGGGTGAGCCGAGCGACGCATCGCTCAAGGCCGGCCTTAAGCCCGCGTGGGCCATTTGCATCATCGCCGTGGAGGTCGCGATCTGCTTTGCCGTCGTGACGCAGATCAGCCTGCCCACGGCCGAGGTCGCAACGCCTGCGCTCGCTATTAGCTTCGCTCACTTCTTTGTGGGCCTCACCTGCATCATCTCGCAGCGCAACATCATGAAGCAGATCTTTGGATACTGCCTTATGGAAAACGGCAGCCATGTGACGCTCGCGCTTTTGGCCCCCACCGCTCCCGAGATCATCGAGATCGGTATCGCCACCGACGCCATCTTTGCCGTCATCATCATGTCCATCGTCGTGCGTCGCATTTGGGACGACTCCCACTCGCTCGATGCGCGCGACCTGTCCGAGCTGAGGGGGTAGTCCATGGAAACGTTGATTCTCGCCCTGCTCGCGACTCCTTTGGTGTTCTCGCTGGTCATGGCGTTTTTGCCCAAGAATACGTCCTATAACGTATTTGCCGGTCTCAACCTGGTCTCCGTCGCAGCCGTACTGGTGCTGTCGATTATGACGGCCGGTGACGTCCTTACGAGCGGCGAAACCGCGAGCGCTCTTGGCCTGTGGTTCCACCTCGATTCGCTGGGCGCCATCTTTGTGCTGCTCATCGGCTTTATCGGTTTTCTTACGGGGCTGTTCTCGCTGCCCTATGTAAAGGCCGATATCGAGGAGGGCTCCATGCCCGCCGAGCGCGCCAAGCAGTATTTTGCGCTGTTTAGCCTTTTTGTGTTCACCATGCTGCTCGCGTGCCTGTCCAACAACATGATCCTCACGTGGGCCGCCGTGGAGGCAACCACGCTTTCCACCGTGTTCCTCGTGGGTATCTACAAGAACAAGACGGCCCTCGAGGCTTCTTGGAAGTATGCGATGGTCTGCACCGCCGGCGTGGCCTTCGGCCTGTTCGGCACGCTGCTGATCTACGCCAACGCCGCCGACGTGATTCCCAACGCCCACGAGGCCGCATTCCTGTCGTGCGTGCTGCCGTATGCCGACCAGTTCGACCCGACGCTCATGCGCCTCGCCTTTGCGTTTGTCGTGATCGGCTTTGGCACCAAGGCCGGCCTGTTCCCCATGCACACTTGGCTGCCCGATGCCCACTCCCAGGCCCCGAGCCCTGTCTCGGCCCTGCTCTCGGGCGTGCTGCTTAAGTGCGCCATGCTTGTGATCATGCGCTTCTACGGCTTTACCATCCAGGCCGTGGGCGCCGAGTATCCGCAACTTTTGCTGCTGATCGTCGGCACGCTGTCCATTTTGGTGGCGGCACTTTCGATGTTTCGCCAGGACGACCTCAAGCGCCGCTTTGCGTACTCGTCTGTGGAGAACGTGGGCGTTATCGCCCTGTGCCTGGGTATCGGTGGCCCGCTGGGTATCGCCGCGGCCCTGCTGCACTGCGTGTTCCACGGCTTTACCAAGACGCTTGCCTTCTGCGTGTCCGGCAACATCCAGCACGCCTTTGGCACGCGTAGCCTGGCCAAGATCCAGGGCGTCGTCGAGGTTGCCCCCGCAACCGCCGCGCTCGCCGTCCTGGCGCTGCTCGGTCTTGGTGCCTTCCCGCCCTTTGGCATGTTTATCTCCGAGTTCCTGACCTTTGTCGCCGGTGTTACCGCCGGTCCCATGTGGTTGGTCGTCGTGGTTGCCCTCGGTCTTACCGTGGCCATCTCCGCGCTCACCCGCATCGCACTCAAGTCGGTATTCGGCCATGCGCCCCAGGGCATGGATAAGCATGAGGCCCCGGTGCTCATGCTTATCCCCGAAATCATCCTGGCTGTCATGATCTTGTGGTTTGGCATCGCCACCCCGCTGCCCCTCGTGCACGGTGTGGAGACCGCGACCGGCATCGTGCTCGAGCAGAGCACCGAGGAACTTCACGCGACGCCGATGTACCGCGCTGTGTTCGGTACCGAGACCGCTCAGAGCGAGGTGGAGTAACGAATGATTGAAACTGAGAACAAGGTGTATGCCCGTCGCTGCGAGAGCCATGTCGAGGCCCTGCGCCGCGCCGTTCCGGGCTGCATCGAGAAGGTCGAGTGGCAGTGCGAGGACCAGCTGACGATTACCGTCAAGCAGGACAAGCTGCCCGAGGCCGTCCATTACCTGTATTACGAGCGCTACGGCTGGATTCCCGTGATTATCGGCAACGACGAGCGCAGTCTGTGCGGTCGCTACGCCGTGTACTACGTCATCTCCATGGAGGGGGAGGACCCCGGCTGGGTGACCGTGCGCACCGAGGTCGATCCCGCCAAGATGACGTTCCCGTCCGTGACGCCGTTCGTCCCCGCCTGCGTGTGGGGCGAGCGCGAGCTGCGCGACATGTTCGGCCTGATTCCCGAGGGCCTGCCCGATCGTCGCCGCCTGGTGCTGCCCGACGATTGGCCCAGCGGCCTGTATCCGCTGCGCAAGGACTCCATGGACTACCGCTTCCGTCCCGCTCCCGCGAGCGACATGGAAAACTACGAGTTCTTGGCCGATACCAAGGGCAAGGAGACGACGCTCGTCCCCATGGGACCGCTGCACATCACCTCCGACGAGCCCGGCCACTTCCGCCTGTTCGTCGAGGGCGAGACGATCGTCGACGCCGATTACCGTCTGTTCTACGTGCACCGCGGCATGGAGAAGGTCGCCGAGACGCGCCTGAACTATGACGCCGTGACGTTCCTCGCCGACCGCATCTGCGGCATCTGCGGCTGCGCCCACTCGGTGGCCTACGCCGAGGCCGTCGAGCGCGCCCAGGGCATTCATGTCCCGCCGCGCGCCCAGTACATCCGCGCTATCATGCTCGAGGTCGAGCGCCTGCACTCGCATCTGCTCAACATTGGCCTGGCGTCGCACTACACGGGCTTCGACTCCGGCTTCCAACAGTTCTTCCGCGTCCGCGAGAAGTCCATGGACCTGGCCGAGAAGCTCTCCGGTCACCGCAAGACCTACGGCCTTAACGTGATCGGCGGCGTGCGTCGCGACATTTTGGCCGAGCAGAAGCTCTCCACGCTCACGACCATCCACCAGCTGCGCTCCGAGGTTCAGGAGCTCGTCGACGTCTTGCTCTCCACGCCCAACTTCATTGAGCGTACGAGCGGTATCGGCATTCTGGACCGCAAGATCGCACGCGACTTCTCGCCGGTCGGCCCGCTCATGCGTGGCTCGGGCTATGCCCGCGACGTGCGCTTTGACCACCCCTTCGACGGCTACGCCGATCCGGACGTCCAAAAGATGCATGCCGCTACGGCCGACACCTGCGATGCCTTCGGCCGTACCGCCGTTCGCATCCAGGAGGTCTACGATTCGATCGACATGATCGAGACCATGCTCGAGAACTGCCCGTCGGGCCCCATCCTCACCACGGATTGGGAGTACACCCCGCACAAGTACGCTATCGGCGCCACCGAGGCGCCGCGCGGCGAGGACGTGCACTGGGCCATGCTCGGCAACAACCAGAAGTGCTACCGCTGGCGCGCCAAGGCCGCCACGTACAGCAACTGGCCGGTCCTGCGCTACATGTTCCGCGGCAACACCGTGGGCGACGCGGCGCTGATCGTCGGCTCGCTCGACCCGTGCTACTCCTGCACCGACCGCGTGACGGTGACCGATGTCGCCGCCAAGCGCGACCACGTGCTCGACAAGGAGCAGTTCGAGAACGTCTGGCGCGACAAGTCGCCGCTTGCGGGCGAGGGCACCATGGCCGCTCCGCTCGATGAGGAGGCGCTCTAATATGCTGAAGCTTTGGAAGGTTAACGCCAAGGCCGGCGACGCGACGGTCAAGTACCCGTTTGCGCCGTTCCCCACCAACAAGGACATGCGCGGCAAGCCCGAGCACAACGCCGAGCTCTGTATCGCCTGCGGTGCCTGCGGCGTGGCGTGCCCGGCCGATGCCATTCGCATGGACACCGACCTTGCGGCCGACACCATCACCTGGTCGATCGACTACGGCCGCTGCATCTTTTGCGGCCGTTGCGAGGAAGCCTGCCCCATGGAGGCCATCAAGCTCACCGAGGAGTTTGAGCTGGCCGTCATGAGCAAGGACGACCTCACCAGCAAGAGCGTCTACACGCTCGAGCACTGCTCGCGTTGCGGCAAGCCGTTTGCCCCGCACAAGGAGATCGACTACGCCAAGCGCCTGCTGCAAAAGACCGGCGGAATGGAGGCCGAGCAGGCCGCCCGTACCGTCGGTATGTGTCAGGAGTGCAAGCGCGAGCTCGACGCCCTGCGCGCCGCCTCGGCCGTAAAGACCGGTAACGCGCACGGCATGGCTGCCAACGAGACGCTTGCGTCCGGCGAGCCCCAGGGCCCCGGCATGGAGTATCTGGGCGGCCACGGCGTGAACCCGGAGTATATCGACCGCGAGCTCAACCCCGATGCGCCCGAGATTCCCGCCGGCCCGGCGCCGGTCGAGGGCATCATCATGGATTTTGAAACGAAGGAGGAGTAACCATGGCCGAACCCACGCTTTTGCCCGAGCGGCTCCAGTACCGCCCGACCAAGATCGAGCTCGACGAGAGCATCGAGAAGGCCAAGGCGACCCTTCTTAAGAAGATCAAGCGCTCGGTGTACGTCTACCGTGTTGACTGCGGTGGCTGCAACGGCTGCGAGATCGAGATCTTCGGTTCCATCACGCCCGTCTTCGACGTCGAGCGCTTTGGCATCAAGGTCGTGCCCTCGCCCCGTCACGCCGATGTGCTGCTGTACACCGGCGCCGTGACGCGTGCCATGCGCATGCCGGCCCTGCGCGCCTTTGAGGCTGCACCCGATCCCAAGATCGTGGTGTCCTATGGCGCGTGCGGCTGCACCGGCGGCATCTTCTACGACAACTACTGCGTCTGGGGCGGCACGGACAAGATTCTGCCGGTCGATGTCTACATCCCCGGCTGCCCGCCCAGCCCCGCGCAGACCATCTACGGCTTTGCCATGGCGCTCGGTCTGCTGGACCAAAAGCTCCATGCCGAGACCACGGTGGAGGCCGCCGGCGAGCAGGCCGATATCCTGCACCCCGGCGTGCCGTACAAGCTGCGCGTTGCCATCGAGCGCGAGGCTCGCGCCATGAGCGGCTACCGTTATGGCCGCGATTTGGCCAATGAGTTTATGGATACGCTCGAGGGTGCACCCAAGGGCGATATCCGCGGTGCCATGGCGCTGCTCATCGACAAGCAGGAAGATCCGCGCCGCGTTGAGGTCTACTCGGCGCTGCAGGATCTGGTGCTGGCCGGAGGTCGCTAGATGGAACTCACGGACCGCTCTGGTTACTTTGCGGGTCCCGGCATGCTCGGCGGCTCCTTTGGCGATGCCTTGCGCGCAAGCGACGAGGCCGCCGAGGGCGTCGCCGACCCCTGCCTGGGCCATGCGCCCGACCAGGTGGTCTTCTATGAGCTCACGCGCAAGTTTGTGGAGACCGAGGAAGACGTTCCCCAGGAGGCCTGCGACGTGCTGTACTACACGCTCGCCGTGGGCCACCACACCGGCGTGCTCGACTGCTTTGAGCCGCGCCTGTCGGTGCCGGTGGATGTCTTCTATTCGCTCGTCGACGCGCTGCCGGAGGGGGAGGCCAAGACCAAGTTCGAGGCCATCCGCTCCTTTGGCGAGTGCCAGCTCGACAAGGCGGCGGTGCCGTCGCTGCTCGAGGCCTGCGATGCACTGCTCGACGAGCGCGGTTTTCGCGGTTCTGCCAAGGCCGGCATCTCGGTGTTCGACGACGACTTTGGCCTGCATGCCCAGCAGGTCGCGTTTCTGATGAAGTTCCGCAATCTGGTTGAGCGCGTGCGCGATGTGTCGGGCGTGTATCTGACGGGAAGGTTGCAGTAATGGGTCGCGTTGTGGATGGCCGCGTGTACGGTGCTCCCTTTGCGGGCATTGTGCTCACGGCGGGAAGCGTGCTGCGTGCCGACGATGCCGCCGGCCCCGTGCTCTCCAAAAAGATGGAGGACGCGCCCATCGCCGGTTGGTACACCATCGACGGCGGGCAAACGCCCGAGGACGACATCATCGAGGTCAAGCGCGAGCGTCCGCCGCGTTTGGTTTTGGTCGATGCCGCCGACATGGCGCTGCCCGTTGGGTCTATCCGCCTGCTCGATAAGCGCGATGTGGCCCGCAAGTCGATGTTCACCACGCATTCGCTCCCTTTGTCGATTCTGATCGAGGAAATCGAGCAATCGTGCGAAGATATCGTCTTCATAGGGATTCAGCCGGGCGATACGGAGTTTTACAACCCTATGTCCCCGGAGGTCTTTGAGGCCGTCGACGCCGTGTACGACGCCGTGGCCGCCAACGACTTTTCCCGCTTTGTCCGCTTGGGGCAGGAGCTGTAACAGCGCTTGCCCCTGCTGATTAGGAAAGAAGTGATTGACATGGCAGATTCCAAGGCAGAATATCCCGCTCCCGATTGCCTGACGCCCGCCGCGATCGAGGCCAAGACCGAGGCCGCCGGCGTGACCAAGGCCAAACTGCCGGTCGCAAAGGCCTTTCTGTTGGCAATGTTCGCCGGCGCGTTTATCGCCTTCGGCGGTCTGTTCTTTACCGTGTTTTTGAGCGATAGCACGCTGGGCTGGGGCGCCCAGCGCGTCGTGGGCGGCCTGTGCTTTTGCCTGGGCCTGGTGCTGGTACTGGTGTGTGGCGCCGAGTTGTTCACCGGCAACTCACTTATGGTCTGCGCGCTCAAGAGCAAAAAGATCACCCTGGTCCAGATGCTCAAGGCTTGGGTCGTCGTATGGGTCGGTAACTTTGTCGGTGCTCTGTTCATCGTCTTTTTGGTGTACATGGCCGGCATTTACAAGCTCAACGGCGAGGCGGTCGCCAATTCCATGGTGAGCGTCGCCGCCGGCAAGGTGACGATCGACTGGGTGACGATCTTCTTCCGCGGCATCCTGTGCAACATCTTTGTGTGCCTGGCCGTGTGGATCGGTACTGCGGGCAAGACCGTGGTCGATAAGGTTGTGGGCATTTTGCTGCCCATCGCCGCCTTTGTGGCCTGCGGTTTTGAGCACTGCGTTGCCAACATGTACTTTTTGCCCATGGGTGCCGTGATGCATGCATGCGGCTATGGTGCCAAGGTTGCCGGGGCCGATTCGCTCAACGTCGCGGGTATTGCGTTTAATCTGTCCGCCGCCACGCTGGGCAACATTGTGGGCGGTGCTGTTCTGATCGCGCTCGGCTACTGGTTTATCTACGCCAAGAAGTCCGAGGCGTAAAGTACCGTCTGTTTGACGTTGGGCCTCCCGCGGGGCGTTGCCGTGCGGGAGGCTTTTTGGGTCTGGGGCTCGTTGCCGGGCTTTTGGTCTGTTGTGTTTGGCTGATGAAAGGGGTAATCGAGATGGCATCTGCTGTGAAGCGTGACGGTCGCGCCGTGGTGACCACATGCGGGGGATGTTATGCCGATTGCGCCTTTGCGGCACGCGTTGAGGACGGTCGCGTGGTGGCCGAGTTGCCGGTGCCGGGGCATCCGTGCGCGGCGCGTGCCCTGTGCGCCCGCGGACGGCATCGCCTGGCAATGCCGTTTGACGAGCGCGACCGGATTTTGCACCCCATGCGCCGACGAGCTGATGGCTCGGGGTTCGATGCGATTACCTGGGACGAGGCGTTTGCTCAGATTGCCGAGCGTCTTTTGGGGATTGTTGACGAGTGCGGGCCTCGTGCGCTGGGCATGACACTCGGCGTGCCCTCGTTCGACCGCTACTGGGCCTATCGTCTTATGCACGCGCTGGGTTCGCCCAACGTGTACGGCGCCGATGGTGCCTGCGAGGTAAGCCGTCTCACCGGTTGGGAGCATAGCTTGGGCTATAGTCCCGCCTCCGACCTGGCGCATACCGATTGCATCATGTATTTGGGGCGTTCCATTGTCGATTCGTCGACGATGGGGGCCGTTGATGCGCTCAACGATGCCCGTCGACGTGGGGCTAAGATTATCGTGGTCGACCCCCGGCGCAGCGGTTCGGCCGCTATTGCCGATCGCTGGCTCCGCGTGCGCCCGGGCTGCGACTTGGCGCTGCTGTTGGGTATTGTCCACGTGTTGATTGCCGAGGACCTGTACGATCACGAGTTTGTTGCCCGCTATACCACGGGGTTTGACGAGCTGGCGCAGGCGGCCAGTGCTTGGACGCCCGAGTGGGCCGAGTCGATGTGCGACGTGCCGGCCGCAGAGATTGTCGCCACGGCGCGCGAGCTAGCTGCCGCCGCGCCTGCCGCTGTGGTGGATGCAGGCTTTCATGGTGGCATCGGCATCGCGTATGCCAATAGCACCCAGACCGCGCGCGCTATCTGTTTGGTCGATGTGCTGCTGGGCTGCATCGGACATGCGGGCGGTGCCCTCAACCCGCCCACACCGCTTGCGTTGGGCGATTTGGACCCTGCGCGTTTCGCGACGCCGTCGATGCCACGTGAGCCCAAGTTGGGGTCCGAACGTTATCCGCTCGTCGACCCCGAGCGCGGTCTGTGCACGACCATCGGCCAGTCGATTCTTGCCGGCGATTTGCGTGGGCTCATCGTCTATGCCAGTAACCCCGGTGCGGGCTATGGCAATGCGCAGGCTTGGTTGGGCATCTTGCAGCAGCTCGACTTGCTCGTGACGATTGATATTCGCTGGTCCGAGACGGCGCGCGCTTCCGACTTCGTGCTGCCCGACGTGACGTATCTGGAGGCCGACCGCGGCGTGGGAATGGTCGTGGGCGCCAACGATTCGCGCGTGTTCTACCGCAACGCCGTGCTGCCTGTGCAGCATGACGACACACGTCCCGGTCGGGAGATTTTTGCCGGTCTGGCGCAGGCGTGTGGCGTGGGCGAGTACTTCCAGTTTACGTCTGACGATCTGGCGGCTGCCCAGGTGGCGCCTTTTGGGATCAATCTGGACGAGCTCATGGAGTGCGGCTGGGCCGATACGGGCATAACGCTGCCGACGCGCACGGGTGAGCCGGTGATTCCGCTTGCCGGCGGCAAGATTGCGCTGGCAAGCGACGTATGGGAACGAGCCGGCATGGGTCGTGTACCCAACTGGATCGCTCCCATGGTGGAGCCTGGCCCGGGGATGTTTCGCCTCATTAGCGGTAACCGTCCCTTTGAGTCGCACACCTCGCGCAGGCTTGCGGCCCAGGGTGCCGCCGAGGCTGGATCGGACCTGGATGCCGTGCAGATGAATGCCGATGCTGCTGCGCGCATGGGCATCGCCGACGGGGAGATCGTCGAGCTTGTGAGCGACATGGGCCGCGACCGCGTGCGCGTGGAGACGACGCCCTATCTGCATCCGGCGTGCATCTTCACCTCGGCCGCTCCCGGCGGACGCGCATTCGGTGCTGAGGTTGGTGGCCGGCAGGCCTTGGGCGTTGGCCCGCTCGACCACACGCCGCTGCGCTGGGACCCGTTGACGGGCGCCGCGCTCACCCAGGAAAACGCCGTTCGCGTGGAAAAGATTGTCGCGCGCGAGGATAATGACGAGTAATTGACTCAGCTGATGTATTCGACTGATCCACGTTTCTTTTGAAAGGCTGCACATGAGCGATAGCCAGAACATGTCTGATGAGGTACGCGCCCGCCTGCGCGCTATTCCTTCCGTCAACGAGCTGCTTGCCGAGTGGCCGGTGGTGAAGGCGGCGGGGGAGACCTGCGACGCGGTGGTGCATGCCGCCGTCACGGCCGAGCTCGACGAGGAGCGCGCCGCCATTCGCGCCGGTGCCGCCCCGCGCTCTAAGCGCGACCTGGCTTCGGCCATCGAGTGGCGTGCTCACCGCTCCGCGCTGCCGAGCCTGCGTCCCGCCGTCAACGCTACGGGCGTGGTCATCCATACCAACTTGGGTCGCGCCCCGCTCGCGGAGTCGGCCGCCAAGGCCGTGGCCGAGGTCGCGCGCGGGTACAGCACGCTCGAGTACAGCGTGGACACCTGCTCGCGTGGGTCGCGCAAGGAGCACGCTGCCCAGCTGATTCGCTCTCTCACCGGTGCCGAGGACGCGCTCGTGGTCAACAACAATGCCGCCGCGGTGCTGCTGGTACTGGCGACTCACGCTGCGGGCAAGGAGGTTATCGTCAGCCGCGGCGAGCTTGTCGAGATCGGCGGCAGCTTCCGTATCCCCGATGTTATGGAGGCCTCGGGTGCCAAGCTCGTTGAGGTCGGGGCCACCAACCGCACGCATTTGAGCGACTACGAGCGCGCCATCACGCCCGAAACGGCCATGATCCTCAAGGTCCATCCTTCCAACTATCGCATCGAGGGTTTTCACGAGGAAGTGAGCTCTCGGGAGCTTGCCGCCCTGGCCCACAAGCATGGTCTGCTGTTCTACGAGGACCAGGGGTCTGGCGCGCTGCTGCCCGACGATATCCTGGTTCGCGGCGGCGAGGAGACCACGCCGACCTCGGTCGCGGCGGGGCTTGATATCGTGTCGTGTTCGGGCGATAAGCTGCTCGGTGCCGCACAGGCGGGCATTATCATGGGTCGTCGCGATCTGGTCCAGGCCTGCGGGTCGCATCCGCTTATGCGTGCTCTGCGTCCGGGCAAGTTGGCGCTCACGGCGCTTGAGGCCACGCTTCGCATCTACATGGACGGTGCCGATGTTGCCCATCGCGAGGTGCCGGTGCTCAGCATGCTCACGCTTCCGCAGGCTCATCTGGAGCGTCGTGCCCGTAAGCTGCGCGATTGTATGGTCGCCGGGCTCGATAAGGCCGGTTGCCCGTGCGCCGTTGAGTTGGAGATTGTCGAGGAGTCCTCGACACCCGGTGGCGGTTCGCTGCCTACCATGGAGCTACCCACGATGTGCGTTGCCGTGCGCCTTGTTGACGAGCGCCTGACGGTCGACGCGCTTAAGCGCTCGCTTGTCCAGGACTTCGACACGCCGGTCGTCACACGAACCTCGCACGATCGCATTTTGTTTGACGTGCGCACGCTCGTGGGTGACCGCGATATCGAGACGGCGGCAACGACGCTCGTCGCGTGCGTTAAGAAGGCGATTGCTCGATGAGTGAGGTTCAGGCGTTGGTGGAGTGTCCCGTTATCGTTGGCACGGCGGGCCACGTCGACCACGGTAAGTCCGCACTGATCGAGGCGCTGACCGGCAAGAATCCCGACCGTCTGGAGGTTGAGCGCCGTCGCGGTATGACCGTGGAGCTGGGCTTTGGCGAGCTGGCGCTGCCGAGCGGCAAGATCGTTGGCCTGGTCGACGTGCCCGGGCATGCCCATTACCTGCGCGCCATGGTGCAGGGTGCCACGGGCATTGATGTTGCCGTGTTGGTGGTCTCTGCCGTCGAGGGCGTGATGCCGCAGACCCGCGAGCACGTGCATGTGCTGGAACTGCTGGGCGTTACGCATATGGTGGTCGCGCTGACGATGTGCGATTTGGCTGATGCCGAGATGACCGAGCTTGCCGAGCTCGATGTCGACGACTTTTTGTCGGGTACCGTGTTTGCGGGCGCGCCGATCGTGCCTGTGTCGTCTAAGACGGGCGAGGGGATTGATGCGCTGCTGGCAGCGCTCGATGAGTGCGTGGATGCCTGCTGGGATACCTGCCGCGACCGTGCCGAGCGCACCGATGCCGCGCCGCGCTTGCCGATTGACCGCTGCTTTACGATCAAGGGCGCCGGCACCGTCGTGACGGGAACGCTGCACGATGCGCCGGTTGCGGTGGGCGATGAGCTCGTCGCGCTGCCGTCGCGCACGGCCTGCCGCGTACGCGGGATCCAAGTGCATGGCGACACGCAGCGGGCGCTGCCCGGTCAGCGCGTGGCGCTCAACCTGGTGGGCGATGGCGTCGCTGCGCTCGATCGCGGTGAGATGCTCGGCGTGGAGGGTCACTTTGGCCAGACGCTGCGCTTTATGATGGCGTTTACGTTTTTGGGTCGCGAGGGAGCCAAGCCGCGTGTGCTCGAGTCGGGTGCGCGCGTGCACGTGATGGCCGGTACGGCCGAGGTCGTCGGCCGCATCATGTTCATGGAGGGCGAGGCCCCCATGGCGGTGGGCGAGACCCGTACCGTGCAGGTGCGCTTGGAGGAACCGCTGCCGCTGCGTGCCGGCGACCATGCCGTGGTGCTGTCCTATTCGCCGGTCATGCTCATCGGCGGCGGGCGCGTGCTGCTTTCGCGCTGCCGTCGCTCGCGCGAGCTTTCGGCGGGGGAGCGTGCGCTGTATGTGGCGCTCGAGTCCGGCGATATCGCGGGCGGTGTGGGCGCTTGGCTTGCGCTGCAGGCGCTGCCGGTTACGGTGATTGATGTTGCCGAGGCTTTGGATCTTGGTGTCGGCCAGGTCGATGCCGCGCTGCGCGGGTTGGTGACGCAGGGCTCCGTTCGCAAACTTGCCGCGGGTGAAACGGACCTCTTGGCGGACGCCGTGGTGCTTGACGCTGCGATGGATGCCCTGGCGGCGACCCTGTCTGCCATGCACGCGGCTGCCCCCAAGGAGACGGGCTTTACGCCCGGCGCCGTCGCCCATGCTGCTTGGCCTACCGCTGACGATACAGTTGCCGCAGCCCTGATTTCCGAGGGCTGCTCTCGCGGCGTGTGCGCCTCCGAGGGCGCCGAGGTGTTCGATCCGCATTCGGCCGCCGCGGCGGCACGCGTGGTGCGCGAGGCCAGCGAACGCATCGTTGCCTTGCTGGACGAAGCCGGCCTCGATGCGCCGACGTTGCCCGAGGTGGGCGAGCAACTCCAGCTCGATCGCGACACCATGACGCGTGCGCTGCGCGAGCTTTCGCTCAACCGTTCCATCGTGAAGGTCGAACGTGACGTTGCCCTGTCCGCTACCGCCGAGGCCCATGCGCGCGAGCTTGTCGCTGCTGCCATCACCGACGCCGGCGGCGCTGCCACCACGAGTGTGCTACGCGAGTCCCTGGGCGTGTCGCGCAAGCGCGCCATCAGCATCCTTGAGCATCTAGATGCCGTACGCTTCACAGTCCTTGACAAGGATGCCGGCGGCCTGCGCTCCCTGCGCTAGGCCGGTCACCTGCCCCCGTCTCCTCTGTTGCGGTGAAATAGTTCCTAGTTGGGGGCTTTGGCAGCAAAAACAGGAACTATTCCACCGCAACTTCTTGCTCGTCTTTTTGGGATGGAGCCGTTTCGGTTTGGTAAAATACCGGCGCACTTGGGAACGGATGGGCTCCGGTGGGCTCCGCGGTCCTCAAAACCGTTGCGAGGCGTGCAAAACGTCTTGGATGTGTTCGATTCACATACGTTCCCGCCATACGCTACCAGCGCTTTTGTGCTCGCGGTCTTGCTGCGTGCCGCAAAGGCGCTGTTTTGTTTTGGCGCGGGGTTGTCGTGTCGCCTTCTTTTTCGGCGATGGCGCATGGCCTCGTGCACCGGGTTTTTAGCATGCCGATGGGGGTGGTTTGCCGTATGACTACCGTAAGACGGGCCGATCTTTCTTGCGTCGTTCAAGCGGGCGGGTTGTCCTCGCGTATGGGCTGCGATAAGGCGCGCATGGCGTTTTGCGGCGAGCCGCTCATCGAGCGCGTGCTGGGTCGGCTGGCGCCAGTTGCCGGCGAACTGGTCGTCACGACGTCGCGCCCCTGCGAGCTTGCCCACCTTGAAGAGCGCGCGTTTGGCGGCCTGGTGCCGCGTGTGGTGGCGGACCTTGAAGGGCCGGCGGGCGCCATGCGCGGCATCGCGAGCTCGTTGGCTGCGGCTCGGCTGCCTCTCGTGGCGATCGTTGCCTGCGATATGCCGTTTGTCTCGCCGGAACTCATCGGCGCTCTTGCGGATCGTGTTGAGGTCGAGGCGCTCGACGCGTGCGTGCCGCGCGAGGAGCGGGGGATTGAGCCGCTTTGCGCCGTCTGGCGCCGTGACGCGTGTGCGCCGGTTGCCCAAGAGCTGCTCGCCTGCGACCGCCAGCGCATTCGCTGCCTGATCAATCGCGTTCAGGCTGGTTATATGGATGAGTCGCAGATCGTTAAGGCCGCCGGCTCGACGCTCTGCTTCGAGAACGTCAATACGCCCGAGGAGTTTGCGGCGGCCGAGTTACTCGCCTAGACGATTGGAGTTGCCATGTCTCACGATATTTGTCCCGACACGGGAGAACCTTGCACTTGCGACGGGTCCGAACCCTGTACCTGCGGTTGCGATGGCTGTGGACATACTGCGGAAGAGGAAGCGGCCGCCGCGGCGTATCGCGATGCACACCGCGAAGGCCCGTCCGGTGATGCTCTCGACCATGAACGCAAAATCATCGTGTCGTTCGACAGCACCTTCGATGTGATGGAATGCGAACAGCTGTGCCTTGCCGCCGGTGTTCCTGGGCGCATCATGCCGCTGCCCGGCTCCATCACCGCCGGCTGCGGACTGTGCTGGGCCATGCCGTTCTCGGGCGATGCCCTCGCCGCCTTCCGCGCCGCCACCGAGGGCCGCGTAACCCCCGCCGACTACCACCAGCTCGTCCTCTAACCACCAACACCACCACAAAGGTGCCTGTCCCCAATGTGGTGGTTTGGAACACGTGGACGAAACAGGTTTGAAACACGGGTTTTGCACGTCAGGCACTCAAAAACGCTTCTACCTGCATCGTAATCAAAACGAAACATCCGCTCGTCGGCTTATGCGAAACTTTGCTGCAACAGTGCGATATTATCCATACTCGATAAAGCTCGCGGCGCATGGGGCGCCTCGAACGACACTTTTCTTTTCCATCAATTGGAGGAAGCATGAGCTACACGCAGAAAGTTCTCGACGAGCTCAAGGCCCGCTATCCCGAGCAGCCTGAGTTCATCCAGGCCGCGACCGAGATCCTCGGCACCATCCAGCCGGCGCTCGACGCCCATCCCGAGTACGAGGAGGCCGCCCTGCTTGAGCGCCTCGTCGAGCCCGAGCGCATCGTCATGTTCCGTGTCCCCTGGGTCGACGACCAGGGCAAGGTCCAGGTCAATCGCGGCTACCGCGTCGAGTTCAACTCTGCCATTGGACCTTACAAGGGCGGCCTGCGCTTTAACCCGACGGTCACCCTGGGCATGCTCAAGTTCCTGGGTCTGGAGCAGATTCTCAAGAACAGCCTGACCACCCTTCCCATGGGCGGCGGCAAGGGCGGCTCCGACTTTGACCCCAAGGGCAAGTCCAACAACGAGATCATGCACTTCTGCCAGTCCTTCATGACCGAGCTCTATCGCCACATCGGTCCCAACACCGACGTTCCCGCCGGCGACCTGGGCGTTGGCGGCCGCGAGGTTGCCTACCTGTTCGGTCAGTACAAGCGCCTGACCAACGAGTGGACCGGCGTCCTCACCGGCAAGGGCCTCTCCTTTGGCGGCTCGCTCGCCCGTACCGAGGCCACCGGTTACGGTCTGGCCTACTTTGTGGACGAGTACCTCAAGAGCCGCGGCGACTCCTTCGAGGGCAAGAACGTCGTCGTTCACGGCTCCGGCAACGTCGCTATCTACGCGGTCCAGAAGGTCACTCAGCTCGGCGGCAAGGTGCTCGCCTGCTCCGATACCCACGGCTGGGTCGAGGATCCCGACGGCATCGACTACACCGTGCTCGAGCTCATCTACAACAAGAAGCGCTCTGGCCACGACAAGGGCGTTACGCTCGCTATGTACGTTGACGAGAGGCCCAGCGCCGTGTGGCACGAGGGCGACGGCCGCGGCGTGTGGCAGCTTCCCTGCGACATCGCGCTGCCCTGCGCTCGCGAGAACACGCTGCTGCTCGAGGACGCCCAGGCGCTCGTCGCCAACGGCTGCACGGTGGTCGGCGAGGGCGCGAACATGCCTACGACCATCGAGGCCACGACCTACTTCCAGGAGAACGGCGTCGCCTTTATGCCCGGCAAGGCTGCCAACGCCGGCGGCGTACTCGTATCCGGCCTGGAGATGAGCCAGAATGCCGAGCACCTGTCCTGGACCTTCGAGGAGGTCGACGGCAAGCTCGAGCAGCTCATGCGCGGCATGTTCCACAACGTGGACGACACCGCCAAGGAGTATGGCCAGGAGGGCAATTTCGTCATGGGCGCCAACATCGCCGGCTTCCTGAAGGTCGCCGACGCCATGCTCGCCCAGGGCGTCTGCTAAATCTTCGCTCGACATAGCATGTGATGAGGCTCCCAGCCATTCCGGCTGGGAGCCTTTTCTATCCCGGAGGACTCCTCATAACTTGCGGTGATATACGGACTGTTTAGCGTCCCAGAACGGCTAATCAGTCCGTATATCACCGCAAGTTATGGATGGGTGGGTGGATTTTGTCCTAAAACGGTGTGCGGCTCCTCGTTTGGTACACTTAAAAGTACTGGACAAGTGAAGAGATGGGGGAGAACGTGCTCAAGTTCGGTACCTACGTCCGTGTTGGAAACGCGGCCGAAGCCTATGAGCTCTTGCAGAAGAACCGCAACAACAAGATTGTGGGCGGCGGCATCTGGATGCGCCTGGGTTCGCGTCGCGTGGCGACGGCGATTGACCTTTCGGCCTGCGGACTCGATCAGATCGAGGAGACCGAGACCGAGTTTCGCATCGGTGCCATGTGCACCCTGCGCCAGCTCGAGCGTCATGCCGGGCTCAACGCGCTTGTCAACAATGTCTTTGAGTTCGCCATCCACGACATCGTGGGCGTGCAGCTGCGCAATACCGCCACGGTGGGCGGCAGCATCTACGGCCGCTTTGGTTTTTCGGACGTGCTCTCGGCCTTTTTGGCGCTCGATTCGTATGTTGAGCTGACGGGCGCCGGCCGCGTGCCGCTCGCGGAGTTCGTGGACATGGGCTACGTGCGTGACGTGATTGAGCACGTCGTAGTCGTCAAGCACGATTACCGTGCGAGCTACGAGGCCGTGCGCAAGGCCGCGACGGACTTCCCCTCGCTGAACGTCACCGCCGCCTGGTGGGACAACAGCTGGCATGTCACCGTGGGCGCCCGCCCGCTGCGCGCGACCTTGCTGCAGGGCGAGTCGTGTGGCCTGGTGAACGAGCGGCCTTCCGAGGACGAGCTTCGCGCCCTGGCCGCGTCCGTACGCGCACTGAGCTATGGCACCAACCTGTGGGGCTCGGCTGACTACCGCCGCCGCATCTCGGCACCGTTGGCGATTCAGGCCGTGCGCCGCGCCGCCGGCATCGAGCTTTCTGCCGCGCTTGCCCGCGAGCTCGAGACCGTGCAGATCCCTAAGTTCGCCACGGATGAGTATTCCTGCCGCCGCGTGCCCGGCGTCGATTCTAGCGAGGTGCGCTAATGGCTGCCAAACTCATCGATCTTTCCTTTACGCTCAACGGCCGTAAGGTCAAGGTTCAGATTGCCCCCGACACCATGCTCTTTGCGCTGCTGCGCGAGCAGGGCTGCGCGTCGGTACGCTGTGCCTGTGAGACCACCAACTGCGGTCTGTGCACGGTGTGGCTCGACGGCGACCCGGTGCTGAGCTGCTCGGTTCCCGCCGCCCGTGTTGAGGGCCATACCATCACCACACTCGAGGGTCTCAAGGCCGAGTCTGAGGCGCTGACCCGCGCAATGGCTGCCGAAGGCGCCGAGCAGTGCGGTTTTTGCGCTCCCGGCCTCATCATGAACGTGCTGGCGCTTGCCCGCGCCGCCAAGGAGGACCCGAGCCTCGTCGCCACGCGCGAGGAGCTCTCGCGCCAGCTCGCCGGCAACCTCTGCCGTTGCAGCGGCTACGAGAGCCAGCTGCGCGCCATCGTGCGCTTCCTCAACGAGTCCGGCGTGCAGGTGGGCTTTGAGATGCCCGAGCTGCCGGTCAACGACACCAGTTCTGACGGCGTCTCCTATAAGCAGATCACTCATAAGCAGCCCAAGAAGGACTCGAAGGCCCTGCTCGAGGGGCGTCCCGTCTACACGGGCGACCTGGTGCCCGCCGGCGCCCTGATCGTCAAGCTCAAGCGCAGCCCCTATGCCCGCGCCAAGATCCGTTCCATCGATACGTCGCGCGCACTGAAGGTACCCGGCGTCGTGGGCGTCTACACATACGAGGACGTTCCCAAGCGCCGCTTTACCATTGCCGGCCAGAGCTATCCGCAGCCGAGTCCCTACGACCGCCTGATCCTCGAGAACCTCGTGCGCTACCAAAACGAGGAGGTGGCGATCGTCGCCGCCGAGACCGAGGAGGCCGCCGACAAGGCGCTCAAGCTCATCAAGGTCGACTACGAGGTGCTCGAGCCGCTGCTCGACTTTACCCAGGCACTCGATAACGACATCGTGGTCCACCCCGAGGGCGACGTGACCTTTATGTTTCCGCAGGGCGGCGACGTCCCGCGCAACTTGGTATGCAGCGGCACGAGCGACTTTGGCGACTTGGACGAGGCCTTTGCCCAGAGCGACATCGTCTTCACCCGCACCTACACCAGCCAGGCCACGCAGACCGCGCCCATGGAGACCTTCCGAGCCTTCGCGACGACCGACGCGTTTGGGCGCATTTCGGTGACCACCTCTACGCAGGTGCCCTTCCACGTGCGCCGCATGGTCGCGCAGTCGCTCGATATTCCGCAGTCGCAGGTGCAGGTCATTAAGCCGCGCATCGGTGGCGGCTTTGGCTCCAAGCAGACGGGCTGCTGCGAGATCTTCGTGGCGTTCGTCACCCAGCAGACCGGCCGTCCGAGTTACTGCTGCTACACCCGTGAGGAGACCATCACCGCGGGCAACTCGCGCCACCAGATGCAGATGACCGTCAAGCTGGGCGCCATGAACGACGGCACCATCACGGCCATCGATCTGCACACGCTGTCTAACGCCGGCGCGTACGGCGAGCACGCTACCACGACAATCGGCCTTTCGGGCCATAAGAGCCTGCCCATCTACAACCATGTGAAGGCGAGCCGCTTTAGCTGGGACGCCGTCTACACCAACACCAACCGCGGCGGCGCGTATCGCGGCTACGGTGCCACCCAGGGTCAGTTTGCCGTGGAGAGCGCCGTCAACGAGCTCGCCGACATGCTGCACATGGACCCCGCCGACCTGCGCCTTAAGAACATCGTGCGCGAGGGCGAGATCATGCCGCAGTACTACAACGAGAAGCTCAACGCCTGCGCACTCGACCGCTGCCTGCTGCGCGCGATGGACATGATCGGCTGGCGCGACAAGCCGCTAGCCGTCGACCTGGGCGACCGCGTGCGTGCCCTTGGCTGCGCGCTCACCATGCAGGGCTCGGGCATCTCTAACGTGGACATCGCCGGCATCGATATGCGCCTGGAAGAGGACGGCTTCATTACCATCGGTACCGGCGCCACCGATAACGGCATGGGCGTCGACACGATTCTGGCGCAGATTGCCGCCGAGGAGCTGGGCGTTGAAAGCTCGCTCATTGTGGTGCACGGCGTGGACACCGACGTGTCGCCGTTCGACGCCGGCTCGTACGCGAGTTCGGGCACGTACGTGACGGGCTTGGCAGCAAAGAACGCCGCGACCGAGCTGCGCGAGAAGATCTGCGCCAAGGCCGCCCAGATGTGGGACGTGGACGCCGCCGATGTGGTCTTTGATGGTCAGTATGTGCGCCTGTCCGACGAGCGTGCCGCGCGCGAGCAGAACCGCTACCTCACGCTGCGCGACTTTGCCAACCTGTGCGTCAAGAACATCGCGGGCGGCGACGCGCTGACCTCGCATGCCTCTGCCTGCCTGCCCGTTTCGCCTCCGCCGTTTATGGCCGGCATTGCCGAGGTCGAGGTTGACAAGGCCACCGGCAAGGTGACCGTGGTGGATTACGCCGCTGCCGTTGACTGCGGCACCGTGATCAACGAGGCGCTCGCGCGCGTCCAGGCCGAGGGCGGCATTGCCCAGGGTATCGGTCACGCGCTCTACGAGATTGTCGAGCACGACGACCGCGGCCGCCTGCGCACCGGCAACTTTATGAGCTACAAGCTGCCCACGCGACTGGATATCGGTAGCATCCGCGTGGCCTTTGAGCCGAGCTACGAGCCGACGGGCCCGTTTGGCGCCAAGTCGATCGGCGAGGTCGTCATCAACACGCCGCTCGCTGCCGTTGCCTCGGCCGTGGCGCACGCCACCGGCCATCAGGTTCGCTCACTGCCGATCACGCCCGAGAAGGCCCTGCTGGGGGAGTAGGCGAGGAGGCGCTGTACCCGCTCATTGCCTAGCCCGGGGAAACTGCAGCCCACTTTTCAACTGAATTGTGGGCTGCAGTTTCCGTTTGAGGGCCTTGGCGGAAAGTGCATCCCGGAATAGGGGCTCAAAACGGGTTGCAGTTTCCGGTTGATGGCTATAGCGGAAATTGCATCCCATTCCGAGGCCCCAAACCGGGACACGCTTTCCGGCGCATGGCCAGCATCGCCAGGCTGCCGAGTCCTACCGAAGTTGCGGTGGAATAGGGACTGTTTTGGAGGACTGGAGCCCCAAACAGTCCCTATTCCACCGCAACTTATGAGATGGGGTGGCGTGCTCTATTGGCTTGCTCTCGTGGTGAGGTCGTGAGCCTGTAAAAGGTGTGCGTGCGCTTGTCGTTCGTATCTGCTATCATTCCTAGTCTGTGCGCTCATGCGGGCGTGGCGGAATTGGTAGACGCGCCAGATTTAGGTTCTGGTGGGATTCCCGTGAAGGTTCGAGTCCTTTCGCCCGCACCATCGCACCTGCGTCGGCTCACGCCGTCGCGACACTTTGTTGCATAAAGGTACCAGCACCTCAGATAAGCTGGGCAGTATGAGGAGGAACGTGTTGAACATCACCGCTTCTGACGTCAAGGACGCCAAGCTCACCGCTACGGTCACCATCCCGGCCGCCGACGTCGACGCCGCGATCAAGAAGGCCTACAAGGACACCGCCAAGAAGTACCGCTTCCCGGGCTTCCGCGCCGGCAAGGCTCCCCGTCCGGTCATCGACTCCGCACTTGGCGCCGAGGCTACCCTCGCTCAGGCCACCAACGACCTGATCGCCGCCAACGAGCCCGCCGTCCTCAACGAGCTGGACATCGTCCCCACCAAGAACGGTGACTACAAGGAGCTCGACCTCGCCAAGGATCACGAGGACTACACCTACACCGTCGAGTTCTCCCTGCGTCCTGCTGCCGAGCTCTCCTCCTTCGACGCCGTCGAGATCGAGATGCCTCCCGCGGAGGTCACCGAGTCCGAGATCAACAACCAGGTCGAGATGCTCCTCAACTACCGCGCCACCTTCGAGGACGTCGAGGGTCGCGCCGTCGAGGCCGAGGACTACGTCACCGTCGACCTCAAGGCCGTCGAGAACGCCGACAACTTTGCCGCCGAGGGCCGCATGCTCATCGCCGGTAGCGACAGCAACCCCAAGGAGTTCAACGAGGCCCTGATCGGCGCTAACGTTGACGACGTCAAGACCGTCACCTGGACCGACGAGGTCGAGGAGGGCGAGGAGGCCGAGACCCACACCGTCGAGGTCACCGTCAAGGGCATCAAGGTCCGCAACACCCCCGAGCTCACCGACGAGCTCGTCAAGTCCGACTTTGGCTTCGACAGCATCGACGCTATGCGCGACGCCATCAAGATTGAGATCGAGCAGGACAAGGCTTCCCGCCTCCCGGCCGAGAAGGAGAACCGTTGCGTCTCCGCTCTCGCCGAGCGCCTGCAACTCGACGAGATGGACGCCGACTACGAGCAGTCCGTCTTTGAGGAGCTTGGCCAGAACTTCCTGTCCAACCTCGCCGCCCGCGGCATGACCCTGGACACCTGGCTGCCCGCTTCCGGCCTGACCATGGAGCAGTTCATCGGCGACCTGCACAAGCAGGCCAACGACGTTGCCCGTGAGTCCCTGGCTCTCGACGCCCTCGCCCGTGAGCTCAAGATCGAGGTCACCGAGGACGACATCAACGCCGAGTTCGAGAAGGCTGGCGTCAAGGACGTCGAGGCTTCCAAGGCCGAGTTCATCGCCGATGGCCGTATGCCTGCCGTCCGCGAGTCCATCCGTCGCTCCAAGGCCGTCGACCACCTGGTCGAGAACGCCAAGGTGACCGAGGTCGACGAGACCGCCAAGGACGCCGAGTAATTCTCGCCACCTTGCCCGCGAGCGCATGCGTGCGCCCGTGATGGGGTAAAGTTATACACCGGTTATCCGGTAGCTTCGTACGGTGCCAGCCAATGCATAGCATGCGGGCACCGTACGTTTATCTAGAACCAATTTGGTCCGCAAGAGAGAAATGGAGATGCGTATGATCGCCAAGTTCGATTCCGCCCTCGTGCCATACGTTATCGAGCAGACGCCGCGCGGCGAGCGCAGCTACGATATCTATTCGCGCCTGCTCAACGACCGCATCATTTTCTTGGGCGAGGAGATCAACTCCGTCAGCGCCAACCTGGTCGTTGCCCAGCTGCTGCATCTTGAGAGCCAGGATGCCGAGAAGGATATCTCGCTCTACATCAATTCGCCCGGTGGCGAGGTCTACTCCGGCCTGGCGATTCTGGACACCATGAACTTCATCAAGCCGCAGGTCTCGACCATTTGCGTCGGTATGGCCGCGTCTATGGCCGCCGTGCTGCTTTCGGCCGGCGCCAAGGGCAAGCGCTTCTGCCTGCCGCACTCCAAGGTCATGATTCACCAGCCCAGCGGCGGTGCCCAGGGTCAGCAGACCGAGATTGAGATCGTTGCCGAGGAGATCAAGAAGACCCGTCGCGAGCTCAACCAGATCCTGTCCGACGCCTCGGGCCAGCCCATCGAGAAGGTCCAGGCCGATACCGAGCGCGACAACTACCTGACCGCTTCCGAGGCCCTCGACTACGGTCTGATCGACCGTATCGTCACCTCGCGCGATCTCGCCGCGAAGGACGCCTAGGATGGCAGGAAACATGCAGGACAACTTTGACGAGAACGGCAACCCCATCCGCTGCTCCTTTTGCGGAAAAGAGCAGGGGCAGGTTCGTCGCCTCGTAAAGGGCCCGACCAACATCTTTATCTGTGACGAGTGCGTCGCCGCCTGCTCCGAGATCCTTGAGGAGTCGCTGGCTTCGGACTTTATGGATGCCGCTCGCAACGGCAAGCTGCCGGGCTTCCTCAACGACCACGGGCAGGCTGCCGGTCAGCCTGCTGTAGATCCTGAGGCCGAGGGTTTTGAGCTGGAGGACGACGCCCGTCAGGTCATTACGCACGTGCCGACGCCGCATGAGATCTATGACGAGCTTTCGGCCTATGTCATGGGCCAGGAGGACGCCAAGCGCGCCATGTCGGTTGCCGTGTACAACCACTATCGCCGCGTGATCGAGGGCGGCGCTGCGGTGTCCGCTTTTGACGGCGGCATGGGCTCGCAGTTCGACAACGATATGGACGAGGTGGAGCTCGCCAAGTCCAACATCTTGCTGCTCGGTCCCACTGGTACCGGCAAGACCCTGTTGGCCCAGACGCTCGCGCGCATCCTCGAGGTGCCGTTTGCCATCGCCGATGCCACCGCACTCACCGAGGCCGGTTACGTGGGCGAGGATGTTGAGAACATCCTGCTCAAGCTCATCAACGCTGCCGATGGCGATATTGAGCGCGCGCAGGTTGGCATTATCTACGTGGACGAGATTGATAAGATCGCCCGCAAGGCCGAGAACCTTTCTATTACCCGCGACGTTTCGGGCGAGGGCGTTCAGCAGGCGCTGCTTAAGATTCTTGAGGGCACGGTGGCAAGCGTTCCGCCCACCGGCGGCCGCAAGCATCCCCAGCAGGAGCTGCTGCAGATCGATACGACCAACATCCTGTTTATCTGCGGCGGTGCCTTTGTGGGTCTGGACAAGATCATCGCCGATCGCGTGGGCAACAAGGGTGTGGGCTTTAACTCCGAGATCGCCGGCCCCACCTCGGTCGACGAGAACGACCTGCTGCGCCAGGTGCTCCCGCAGGACCTCAACGCCTTTGGCATGATTCCCGAGTTTGTGGGTCGTACGCCCGTCGTCACCCAGACGCAGGCGCTCGACGAGGACGACCTGGTGTCGATCCTGACCGAGCCCAAGAACGCCGTGGTGCGTCAGTACCGCAAGATGTTCCAGCTCGAGGACGTTGAGCTTGAGTTTGAGGACGCGGCGTTGCACGAGATCGCCCGCATGGCGCTCGCCCGCAAGACCGGCGCCCGCGGCCTGCGCGCCATCTGCGAGGACGTGCTGCAGCAGACGATGTTCGACCTCCCCAGCGAGGAAGGCGTAGCCAAGGTCATCGTGACCGAAGCCTCCGTAAAGGGCGAGGAGCAGCCGCACCGCGTGCCGGTAGCTTAAGGGCACTACGTACAATTTGGGTTTTAAGCCGGGTCCGCGACGAGCGGGCCCGGCTTTTTTACGCATAAATTTGCCGTTTGGGAGTGGATTTGAGGCCTGCTGTCCAATCGTATCTGGGTATTTGTTGACGCGCCCTGCATTAAAGGCGAGTCGGGGTGATGTGATTGCGCAAATCTGAACTCGCGGGCCAATTTTTGGGATATAAGTGAAAAAACACGTCTGCGGCCGAGCCTATAGCACCTCGGATGTGCAGTGTCGCAGCAACGCGGCCTCGTCTGTAACCGTCAGCCCGCCGCGGCGCGAGGCGATGGCGCCCTCGTCGCGCAGCTGGCGCAAAAGCCTCGCCACGCTCACGCGGTTCATCCCCAGGATCTCGGCAAGCTCCTCCTGCGAGAGGTCCACGCGGCCGGCGTCGCCGTTGTCGTGCGCGAGTAGGTAGATGAGGTTCGAGAGTTTGATGAGCGCCTCGTAGTGCCCCTGGTGTGCGCTCTCGAATAGTAGCAGGTTGATGTAGCGCGCGTAGCTCTCGAGCATGGCGAGGGCGAGGTCGGTGTGCTCGCGAAGCGCTTGCTGCATCACGTCGATGGGGAATTCGATGGCCGAGACAGGCGTGAGCGCCGACGACACGAGCGAGAGCTCGATGGTGAAGTTTGTCTCGTGGCAGCCGGGAAAGATATAGCCCGCGCCGTGGAAGTGGATGGTCTTCTCGCTGCCGTCCTCGTTCACAAACGCGGTCTTCACGATGCCGTGCTCGATGAAGTACGTGCGCTCGATGTACTCACCCGGCCGCCACAGCAGTTCGCCGGCTCCAAACGCGCGCATGTCGTGCGGGTAGGCGAGGAGCAGCTCACGAAAGCGCGAGAAGTCGTTGCGGTAGAGATAGCTCGGTGTGAGCATAGTGGATCCTCTCGGGTTGCTTCTGTACATTCTATCTGCCCCTGTGGCTTTTTGCCGCTTTGAGGCCAAATCGCTGCGATTTTTCTCCCCTTGTGTAGCACAGGCGACAGAACCCGCTGCCCCGTATACGCGAAGATGCCAGCAACGGCAACGATGCGCCCAGAACCGGGTGCGCGAGGGGGGAGTACCGACCATGTGGAACACCTACGGAGATCTGCTCAAACCGGCGAGCATCGGAGCGATGCGGCTCAAAAACCGCATCTGCATGGCACCGATGGACTTCAAGTTCTTCTCGGGCGATGCCGAGGACTCCACGCTGACGCACCGGCACAGCCGTGTCTTCGAGGAGCGCGCCAAGGGCGGCTGCGGACTCATCATCACCTGCGCTACCCAGGCGGAACTCGAGATCATGCCCTATCCGCACGATATGCAGTTCCTGACGTTCGACCGCGACGAGCGCATTAAAGACTTTGCCGAGGCGGCGGACATGGTGCACGTATGGGGAGCCAAGATCGCCTGCGAGCTCACCATGGGGTCGGGCCGCTACGTGGACACGCCGGTGTCGGGTGTCGAGCCGCTCGCGCCGTCCGCCTGCGAGACCCAGTACGACCCGCGCATCCGGGCGCGTGCGATGAAGAGGTCCGAGATCCAGCACATGATCGAGACGTTCGCACAGGCGGCGGCGCGCCTCAAGACGGCGGGCTTCGACGCCGTCCTCGTTATGGGGCAGGGCGGCTACCTCATCAACCAATTCCTCTCGTCGGCGTGGAACCAGCGTACGGACGAGTACGGCGGCAGCCTGGAGAACCGCGCGCGCTTTCTGCAGGAGACGCTTCGCGCTGTTCGTGCTGCCTGCGGTGAGAACTTTCCTGTCATCCTTGGCGTGAACATGGACGACCTGCTGCCCGAGGGCGTTTCGCCCTGCCCCGGTATCACGGTGGACGAGCAGATCGCCGTCTGCCGCCTGTTGGAGGACGAGGGCCTGGTGGACGCCTACCAGCTGCGTATCGGCAACTACTACGACCAGGAGAGCATCGTCCCCTCCGCGTACCACGACAACACACCCTACCGTGAGAACTTCGCGCGCTTTAAGGCCGGCGTGCAGCAGCCCTGCATCTTTGAGAACCGCCTGGACGATCCGGCCGAGATGCAGCGTATGCTCGAGGCGGGGGAGGCCGACTTCTTTAGCCTCGGACGCATGTGGATCGCGAATCCCGATCTGGTGGAGCGCTGGCTTCACGGCGAGATGCCGCGTCAGTGCCTGCGCTGCAACTACTGCCTGCACGCGCTCTGGCTTGGCAAGCAGACGAAGTGCGCTATCAATCCGGTGTTTGGCCACGAATACGAGGGCGAGGTCACGCGCGCGGTGCGCTCCAAACGTGTGGTGGTGGCGGGCGGCGGCCCGGGCGGAGTCATGGCGGCGTTGACGGCTGCAGAGCGCGGCCACGAGGTCACGCTCATCGAGCGCGAGCAGCAGGTGGGTGGCAAGCTGGGGATTGTTGCCGCGCCGAGCTACAAGCGTCAGTACCTTGCCTACCAAGACTACCTGCGCGGCGAGCTCGCGGCGTCGGAGGTGACGGTGCGCGCGGGCGAGGAGGCTACGGTCGCGACCGTGAGCGCGCTCGATCCCGATGTGGTGATCGTAGCAACGGGCGCCGCGCCGATCATCCCCCGTGTTCCCGGTGTGGCGGAGGCGCTTGCCGCCGGGCACGCCGTGGTGGCGGACGACGTGCTCTCTGGTGCCTTTGAGGTGTCCGGCACGGTCGCCATCATCGGCGGCGGTCTGGTGGGCGCCGAGACCGCGAGCGTGCTCGCGGATGCCGGCTGCACGGTGCACCTCGTTGAGATGCAGCCGGACGTGCTGGTGGATGCGAGCTACGTGACGCGCCACGCCCAGCTGCGCACGCTGGCCGAGACGGGTGCCCGGGTGCACACTTCCACGCGTCTCACGGGTATCGCGGAGAATGGCATCGAGGTCGAGTACAAGGGCGCGCACGAGCATATCGCCTGCGACTACGTCGTGCTTGCCGTGGGATACCGCGCCATTTCGACGCTTGCGGAGGACCTCCGCCCGCTGGTGCGAGAGGTCTACGAGATTGGCGATTGCCGCCAGACGCGCAAGATCGCGGCGGCGGTGGAGGAGGGTTACGCCATCGCACGTCGACTGTAGCCCGGTCGGCGGCGCGCGGGGCCGTCGCGGTAGACGGCCCCGCGCATATGGCGTGCACAAGGTATATCCCGGGGCTGTGCCCCGGTTCCAGAGTTAGAGACGAAAGGGAAGACTCATGGATTGCAAGGCAACAGCTGCGGCGATTCTCAGCGAGGTGGGAGGTCCGGCAAACGTGCGCAATGCAACGCACTGTGCGACGCGCCTGCGCCTGACCCTCGTCAGCGAGGAGGGTGTCTCAGACGCGACGGTCAAAAAGATAGACGGCGTGATCAACGTGGCGCACGGCGGTGGCCAGTACCAGGTGATTATCGGCACCGAGGTGCCGAAGGTCTACGCGGAGGTCAACGCCCTGCTCGAGGCGGCCGGCGGCGCAGGAACCGGGGTGGCGTCCGAGGTGTCCGAGGCGGAGGCGGCGTCCGGGAAGAAGTCCGCGCTCGACGTGGTCTTCGACTTCGTCGCCTCGGTGTTCACGCCCATCTTGCCCGCCATCATCGCGGCGGGTCTCATCAAGAGCTTCCTCGCGCTCGCGGTGCTGCTGGGCTTTGATGCGAACAGCACCACGTACTACTTCCTAAACCTCATCGGCGACGCGGGACTCTACTTCCTGCCCGTCATGATCGCCTTCACGGCGTCTAAGAAGCTCGGCTGCAACCAGTTTTTGGCCTGCGCCATCGCCGGCGCGATGCTGCATCCCAGCTACACGAGGCTCATCACGGATCAGTTCTCTATCAACTTCTCGTCGCTCTTCGGCGTGCCGGTGACACTCGCCACGTACAGCTCGTCTGTCATCCCGGCGCTGCTCATGGTGGGGCTCCTCTACTTTGTCGAGAAGCTCTGCGACCGTGTCATCCCCAAGCTCGTGCGCTTCTTCTTTAAGCCGGTCATCTGCGTCGTAGTGGTGGCGAGCGTCACCTTCATGGCGCTCGGGCCTCTGGGCTTTGTTGTCGGCACGGCCATCTCCGGTGCGCTCGATGCGCTCGGCACATATCTGCCGTGGCTCGTGCCGACCATCGTCGGCGCCTGCATGCCGCTCATGGTGACGACGGGTATGCACTACGGTTTGGTGCCCTTCATGACGCAGTCCATTGCCGCCAACGGGTTTGAGCAGATTTGCGGACCCGGTAACATGCCCTCCAATATCGCTCAGGGCGCTGCAGCGCTTGCGGTGGGTCTGCGCACCAAGCGCCTTGAGCTCAAGGAGATAGCGTTTTCCGCCGGCTTTACGGCCCTCTTGGGCACCACCGAACCCGCGCTCTTCGGCGTGACGCTGAACTACAAAAAGGTGCTCGCCTGCGTGATGGCGGGCGGCGGCATCGGCGGCTTCTACGCCGGCCTCATGGGTGTCAAGTGCTTTTCATTTTGCTCGCCGGGCCTGCTCTCGCTTGCGGCGTTCATCGGCGGCGATGGCTGGGGCAACCTCATCCACACCGGTATCTCAATGGTCATCGCCTTTGTGGTGACGTTCGCGCTCGTATGGGCTTGGGGTGCGCGCGATGTTGACGCTGCCGCGCCGGAAGGGTCCGAGTAGCATGGCGGCGACGGATGCTGCGCGGGCGGCGTGCCCCGCGTCCGTGTTCCCCGAGGGCTTTCTTTGGGGCGGCGCCACGGCGGCGAACCAGATCGAGGGCGCGGCTACCGAGGACGGAAAGGGCCTGACCACGGCCGACGCGCTTTCCGAAGGCGTGTTTGGCGCGGCGCACATCCCGCCGGTCGCGCGCTACCTCAAGCAGGAGGCGTCCGACTTCTACCATCGCCACCAGGATGATATCGCGCTTCTGACCGAGGCAGGCATCCGCTGCCTGCGCGTTTCCATCGCCTGGGCGCGCATCTTCCCACAGGGTTGGGAGGAAGAACCCAACGAGCGCGGGCTGGCCTTTTACGATGCACTCTTTGACGAGCTGCTGGCGCACGGTATCAAACCGCTCGTGACGCTCTCGCACTACGAGATGCCGCTCGGCTTGGTGGAGCGCTACGGTGGCTGGGCGGATCGGCGCGTGATCGAGCACTTCTGCCGCTACGCGCGCGTCTGCTTCGAGCGCTATCGCGGCCGTGTGCGCCTGTGGCTCACGTTCAACGAGATCAACGTGACGCTCCACGCGCCGTTCAACGGGGCGGGTATCTTGGGCGATCCCGAGGCGCTCGACAAGACCCTGCTCTACCAGGCCTGCCACCACCAGCTGGTGGCGAGCGCCCGGGCGACGGCGATCGCGCACGAGGTCGACCCCGCCAACAAGGTGGGCTGCATGATCGCCGGCTCGCCCACCTATCCGCTCTCCCCGCACCCCGACGACGTGCTCGAGGCGCTTGCTAAGGACCGCGAGAACCTCTTTTTCGGTGATGTGCACGTGCGCGGCGAATACCCCGGCTACCAGCTGCGCTACTTCCGCGAGCACGGGGTCGAGCTTGCGGTGACCGACGAGGACCTCGCAGTGCTGCGCGCTCATCCGGTCGACTTCGTGAGCCTCTCCTATTACATGAGCTACTGTGCCACGGCCAACCCCGAAAAGAACGCGCAGTCGCGCGGTAACATCCTCTCGGCGGTGAAGAACCCGCTGCTGCCCCAGAGCGAGTACGGTTGGACGCTCGATCCCAAGGGCCTGCGCTATCTGCTCAACCAGTACTGGGACCGCTGGCAGAAGCCACTGTTTGTGGTGGAGAACGGCTTGGGCGCGAAGGACGAGCTCGTGCCGGACGGCCATGGCAGCCTCACGGTTGAGGACGACTACCGCATCGACTACCTGCGGGCGCATATCGAGCAGCTGCGTGAGGCCGTGGCTGACGGTGTGGATGTGATGGGCTACACCATGTGGGGCATCATCGACCTCGTGGCCAACACCACGCTTTCCATCGAGAAGCGGTACGGGATTGTATACGTTGACCGCCACGATGACTTCACCGGTGATTTCTCGCGGTACAAGAAGAAGAGCTTTGCCTGGTACCAGCACGTGATCGAAACGAACGGAGCCGAGCTATGATGAAGAAATGCAAGCTGACGGTGCTGAAAACGACCCTGCAGAAGGACCTTGCCGCCGAATACGGCATCCCCGGGCTCTCCACGTGCCCGCTCATGCGCGAGGGGCAGGTGTTCTATGCCGACTACGCCAAGCCCGAGGGTTTCTGCGACGAGGCGTGGAAGGCCATCTACCAGTACGTCTTTGCACTCGCCAACGGTGCACACGGCTGGTACTTTGACGATTGGATGGCGCCCGAGCACGACGGCGTAGCTATTGTGAGCTGCAACGACGGCCTGCGCCCCGTGATCATCAAAGTCGAGCGCATCGAAGACGAGGATGAGGACGCGAACGCCGTGGTTCGCCAGTAACGCAAGACTTTGCGTGTGGAGATCGGTATGCGGATCGCCTTGGCAAGCACGTGGACCGCGTTAGGTCCAAGATGGCGTCGGGGGCAGTTCACCTGCGATGAGTTCAGTGTATTCCTCGCAGGTGAGCGAACGTACGGTGCTGTGGCGGAATGCGTTTTTATCGCGCGTGAGAATGAAGGTCGCCTCGTTGAGCTCGGCACAGGCGCGAATGAGGCCATCTTCAAAGTCGGGTTCGTCTGACTTGATGGATTTCATGCAGTCGGCTGCTCCAAAAGGCGCGACGATGAGAAGGCCCATGAGGTAATTGATCGCATCTCGCGCTAACGCCTCGCCACGCTGCTTGCCTAAGATGTAGTAGACGTCCTTGAGGGACATGGGTGCGACGAGCCCCATGTCGCCCCCGCCATTGCAGTATTGAAGCGCCTTGCATGCTGCTTCACTGCCAGGCCGCCGCTCATCGACGGCATCTAGCAGGGCATTGGTATCGAAAAATACTCGCCTGCTGTTGTAGTCACGCAGGTTGTGATAGGTGTTACGCTCAGCCATATTTTTCCACCAGATGCTCCATGAGGATTTCCTCGTCTGTCATTGATGTATAGCGTTCGTCGATGGGTGCGGAATTAAATGTTTCCCGGAATGCCATGAAGCGCTCAAAGGGGTCGATAGGCTCTTCGGCGCCTGCGTTCTCTATCGTAGGGGTGCTGCCCGTATTCGCGATGTTGGTCCACACGATGTTAATGACGTCGCCCACGGTGAGGCCTGCCGCCTTTATATAGGCGCCTGCACGCTCTTTTACCACCTCGTCGACACGGCCCGACACGATTGCAGTTGCCATTGATGCCTCCCATCCACCTTGGTTGCCTGATTGCCGCAACGCGTATTTAGTATACGCGTATACAAGTATTGTAGCAGCTTTTATCTAGGTCTAATTGAATGCCTCGCCGAGCTCTCAGATATGTTGAGGGTTCGTGCCTGCCGTATTGAGGCCTCTTTTCCGTTTCTGGTTACGTGAAACACGAACCTTTTGCGGAGGGGTCGGCGTGCGTCATCCGGCCTTGGCACGCGCTTTCTGTCGAGCCTGCCAAGCGGAAATGTTGGCAGCTACCGTACTGTGCTATTCTGTGATTTTGTTTAAGCCTCAGCGAAGTCAATTCAGACTGAAGTAATCGATACCTAAGGGGAGGAATGTAGGCCCGATTTTCGTAGATTCCGCACGAGCCGAAGACCACTTAATGTGGTCTTCGAGCGAGCCCAGGACTTGACCGAGCGAAAATCGGGCCTACATTCCTCCCCGGTGGGCAAGGGAGAGATATATGGAAGAAATGCCCAAGAACTACGATCCGTCGACCAACGAGCCGGCGATCCTGCAGAAGTGGCTCGACGGCGGCTACTATAAGCGCCGTGAGGGCGTGGGCGACTGCACCGTCACCATTCCGCCTCCCAACGTGACCGGCAAGCTCCACATGGGCCATGCCACCGACGACTCCATCCAGGATGCCATCATCCGTATGGCCCGCATGCGCGGCAAGTCCACGCGCTGGGTGCTGGGCACCGATCACGCCGGTATCGCCACACAGACCAAGGTCGACAAGAAGCTCAAGAGCGAGGGCATCAGCCGCCTGGAGATTGGTCGCGACAAGTTTGTTGACGCCTGCTGGGATTGGACCCACGAGTACGGCGGCATTATTGTCGAGCAGATTAAGCGCATGGGCTGCTCCGTCGACTTCGACAACGAGCGCTTTACCATGGACGAGGACTACGCCCAGGCCGTGCGTAAGGTCTTCTGCGACTGGTACCACGACGGTCTGATCTACCGCGGCAAGCGCATCGTCAACTGGTGCCCCAACTGCACCACCGCCATCTCGGACGACGAGGCCGAGTATAAGGATGAGAAGGGCCACCTGTGGCACCTGCGCTACCCGCTGACCGAGCCGGTCAACGGCCAGGACTACATCGTCGTCGCCACCACGCGTCCCGAGACCATGCTCGGCGACACGGGCGTCGCCGTCTCCCCGAAGGACCCCGCGAAGGCCGCCTTCGTGGGTAAGACCGTCAAGCTCCCCATCGTCGACCGCGAGATCCCCATCTTTGAGGATTGGCATGTCGACGCCAACTTCGGTTCCGGCTTCGTTAAGGTTACTCCGGCCCACGACCCCAACGACTACGCCATGGGTCAGGCTCACGACCTGCCGCAGATCAACATCTTCGACGAGCACGCGGTGGTCGTCGAGGGCTACGGCGAGTTTACCGGCATGACCCGCGAGGAGTGCCGCGAGGCCGTCATCAAGTGGTTTGAGGAGCATGACCTGCTCGATCACGTTGAGGACCACGACCACTCCGTCATGCACTGCTACCGTTGCGACGCCGCGCTTGAGCCGTGGCTGTCCGAGCAGTGGTTCGTGGCCGTCGACAAACTCAAGGGGCCGGCGCTCGACGCCGTCAACTCCGGCAAGGTCACCTTCCACCCCGCGCGCTGGACGCAGACCTACACCACCTGGATGGAGAACCTCAAGGACTGGTGCATCAGCCGCCAGCTGTGGTGGGGCCACCGCATCCCCGTGTTCTACTGCGAGGACTGCGGCTGGGAGGATGCCCTGACCGAGGATACCGACGTGTGCCCCAAGTGCGGCGGCCATCACGTGCATCAGGACGAGAACGTGCTGGATACCTGGTTTAGCTCGCAGCTGTGGACCTTTGCCACGCAGGGCTGGCCGCAAAAGCCGGAGCTGCTCGAGGGTCATCACCCCACGACAGCGCTCGTCACCGCGCGCGACATCATCGCGCTGTGGGTCGCCCGCATGGTCATGAGCTCGCTGTACTTCCTGGACGAGGTGCCGTTTAAGGACGTCGTCATCTACCCGACGATCCTTGCCAAGGACGGCAGTCGCATGTCCAAGTCCAAGGGCAACGGTGTTGACCCCATGGACCTCATTGGCATGTACGGCGCCGATGCCATGCGCTACAACCTGCTGACGCTGTGCACCAACAACCAGGACGTCAAGTTCGATGCGAACATCGACAAGAAGACTAAGAAGCTCATCGACAGTCCGCGCACCGAGCAGGCCAAGTCGTTTGTGACCAAGATTTGGAACGCCAGCCGCTTCCTGCTCATGAACATGGAGGGCTACACGCCCGGCGAGCCCGTCGTTGAGACGCCGGCCGACGCCTGGATGTTCAGCCGCCTGGCCAAGGCCGTGAAGATGGTCACCGAGGGTATTGAGAACTACACCTTTGGCGATATGGCCCGCGGCGTGCAGCAGTTCTTCTGGAACGAGGTTTGCGACTGGTACGTCGAGGTCACCAAGGCCCGCCTGAAGGGCGAGGGCCGTCTGCAGGCTCAGCGCAACCTGATCTTTGTTCTCGACACCTCCATTCGCCTGATGCATCCGCTCATGCCGTTTGTCACCGAGGAGATCTGGGACAACATGCCGGCGAGCGTGCTCGACCTGGATGCGGAGGGCAACGTCGACCGTGCCGAGGCACTCATGATTGCCAAGTGGCCTGAGCCCGCCGACTACGCCAAGTATGTCGACGAGAACGCCGAGCGCGCGTTTGAGCTGTGCCGCGCCGTCGTGTCTGCCGCCCGCGCCACGCGTTCGCGTTATCGCTTGAGCCCCAAGGCCGAGCTCGACGTGGTCGTGCGCGCCGGTGCCGAGGATATCGAGAAGCTCGAGAGCCTGCGCTCGACGATTGAACCGCTGGCCAACACGGCTTCGCTGGTCATGGGTACCGACGTTGAGAAGCCGGCCGCGAGCATTGCCGTGGTCGACAGCGGCGTCGAGGTCTTTGTGGTGCTCGAGGGCAGGGTTGATCTTTCGGCCGAGAAGGCTCGCCTGGAGAAGGAGATCGCCGCGGCCCAGAAGGAGCTCGCCGGCTGCGAGAAGACACTCGCTAACGAGGGCTTCGTGGCCAAGGCCGCGCCCGCGGTGGTGCAGAAGAAGAGGGACCGTGCAGCTGAGCTCAAGGAGATCCTGGCGGCGCTGACTGCTCAGGTTGCTGACTTCTCGTAAGCGTTACTGGGGGACGCGGTTTGGGGCATTGCTCGCTACTGCGGACAGTCCTGCTCGCACGAAGGCCACATTAAGTGGCCTTCGGCTCGTGCGGAACTTGTATCGAGCAAAGCCCCAAACCGCTCCCATGGCGGTTACGGAGGCGTCCGCTGCCTGGTGGGGCCACTTGGTTGTGGCCTTGAGGTCGCTGCAAAGCGGTGTTTGGCTGATATTTTGTTTGGGAGGGGCTCGTTGTTGATTCGGGCCTCTTTTTATGTTGAGGGGACTTTGGTTTATGCCTAAGCGTTCGGGGTCGTATTCTGTGCCGTTCTCGTTTGAGCTGCTTTCGTTTGATGAGGCTGTGGGGCTGGCTGCTGATACGGGGCGGATTTCTGGGGATGCTGGTCCTCTGCTCGAGACGGTTGTCGATATGCTCGATGAGCTGGGGCGTCCGGACGAGTACTTTGATTGCATTCAGGTTGCCGGTACCAATGGCAAGACTTCGACTACGCGTTTTTCGGCTGCCATTCTTCGTGGTGAGGGGCTTAAGACCGCGCTGTATACGTCGCCGCAGCTGGTGCGCTATCCCGAGCGCATGGAGGTCGATGGCTGCGTTGTGAGCGATGAGGCGTTTGCCCGTGGTGTTTCTGCCGCTGTTGAGGCGGGACATCGCGTGAATGCGCGCCGCTTGGCGGCGGGGGAGCGCGCCTATTCCATCACGCCGTTTGACCTGCTGACGGCTGCCGCGCTTGTCGTGTTTGCCGAGGCCGCGGTGGATGTTGCCGTGCTCGAGGTTGGCATGGGCGGGCGTTGGGATGCCACGAGTGCGACCAATCCCGTCGCCGTTGCCATTACGGGCATCGGGCTCGATCACACACGTATTTTGGGCGACACGCTCGAGGCCATTGCGGGGGAGAAGGCTGCGGTTATCAAACCCGGGCGCTTGGTTGTTTTGGGCGAGGGCACGCACGAGGCGAGCGTTCAGCGCGTGATGGATGCCCGTTGCCGCGAGTGCGGCATCGTGCCGCTCGTGGTGAGCCACGCCACGACGAAGGTGCCGGCGCATGTGGGCGATACAGTTGAGTTCAGCTGCACCACGCCGCGCGCGATTTATACGTCGAGCATGGTCAAGCCGGCGTATCAGCCGCAGAATGCCGCGTGCGCGATTATGCTTTGTGAAGGGTATCTGGGTCGTGAGCTCGATCACGATGCGCTCAATGCAGCGCTTATGAGTTGTCCCACGCCGGGTCGTTTTGATGTGCTGGGGACTGAACCGCTCAAGCTGATCGATGCCTGCCATAACCCTCAGAGCTGCGAGAACTTTGTGAGCGCGCTGGATGAGATCGATCCGTGCGTAGAGAATCGCCCCACGCTGCTGTGTGCTGCGCTGGCTGACAAGGACGTGGCGGGTATCGTTGACGTTTTGGTTCCGGCGTTCCCCCGCGTGGTCGTGACCCAGACCGATTCCGATCGCGCCCTGCCGGCAGAGGAGCTCGCCGCCCTCGTTGATGCCGACAAGCTCGTGGGCGTGTACCCCAGCGTATCCGAGGCCCTCGCAGCTTTCGAGGCCGCGGGCGAGCCCTTCGTAGCAGCCGGCACCATCACCCTAGCCGGCGAAGTAGCGGGGCTGCTCCGTTAACCCATCCCTTCATCAGTTGCGGTGAAATACGGACTGTTTTACAAGCCAGAAGCCTCAAACAGTCCGTATATCACCGCAACTCAAAAGCAGCCAATTTGGGACGGGGCTTTTTTGGCTGCCCTGTGCCCCGAGTCGACTCGCTTGCCGCGAAATGGGCCTATCTACTACGTTTGACCGACTACCCTCGACCACACGGAACATCGTGAAAGCAAAACCGCAGGTAGACGGCTTACGGATTTTGTAAAAACGCGGGTATGGTCGACCCATGCGGGTTAAACGTAGTAGATAGGCCGTTTTTGTGGCGCGGTATTGGTGGGATGCGGCAAAGGGACAGCCCCTTTGCCGCATTGCCTAGTCTAGGCGGACTGGGTCGTGGGGGTAGGCGTTGAGAATCTCGACGCCGGACTCGGTAACCAGGGCAAGGTCCTCGATGCGGACGCCGGTGCGGCCTGGGAGGTAGATGCCCGGCTCGATGGAGAAGGTCATGCCCGGCTCGACGACCTGCTCGTTGACGAGCGAGACGTCGCCCGGCTCGTGGTCCTGCAGGCCGATCGAGTGACCCAGACGATGTGTAAAGTACTGCCCATAGCCCGCATTCTCAATTACGTCGCGTGCGGCACGGTCCAGGTCGCACATGCGCGCGCCCGGTGCGATGAGCGCCTCGGCGGCCTCGTTGGCGCGGCGCACGATATCGTAGATGCGCGCCGTCTCTTCGTCCAGCTCGCCCCAAAAGAACGTGCGCGTCATGTCCGAGCAGTAGTTGCAGCGGCGCCCGCCAATGTCGAACAACACCACGTCGCCACGCTTGAGCACGGTGTCGTCTGGTTCGTGGTGCGGGTCGCCGGCGTTAGCGCCAAAGCTCACGATGGGCGGAAAGCTAAAGCCCTCGCAGCCGTGCTTACGATACAAGCCGAGCATCTGGTCGGCAATCTCGCGCTCCGTCACACCCTCGTGGACGAGTTTGATGGCATTGGCCATCACAGCGTCGTTAGCGGTCGAGGACGCCCGCATGAGCTCCTGCTCGGCGGCATCCTTGTGGGTGCGTGCGGCAGTGACGGCAAAGTCACCCAGGAAAAACTCGCTGGCGGCATGGCGCTCCATAAGGGGCATCAAAAAGCCAGAGCGCATGACGGTGTCGATACCGAGCGGTTTGGTCGGATCGATCTCGCGAACGATGGCGTCGGTCACGACGTCGGTATCGGTGTGATAGGCCACGCGGGCATTGTCGTACTTGGGCAGCTGATGCAGGGCGTTGACCAAGATCACGGGCTCGCAATCGCGCGCGAGCAGCACACCGCAAAAACGTTCGAACATATCGGCATAAAAGCCGGTCAGGTAATAAATCGACCACGGATCGTTTACGAGCAGCTGCGCGCCGGGGTACTGAGCCTCGAGTGCATCGAGCACGCGCGTCACACGCTGGTCATCGATATGTGCCATGAAACATCCTTTCGCTAGGTTGCCACCATGGTATCCCCAATGCCAGCGTAGTCAATTTGGGACGGGGCTATTTTAGCTGTGTCAAACTTGCGGGCTAATAGGTAAAAGTAGCCATAAGAGGCCAGTCCCAAATGGGCTGGTTTCAAAACTATGGCGGATTACGGGGCTGTACCTGTATTACATGACCATGGGAAAAATCGCGAAATTAAAACCGCAGGTAGACGGATTATCAAAAATCGAAAATTGCCGGTATGGATGGAGGTCTCCGAATCAGCCCCGTAATCCGGCATAGTTTTGAAATGACACTAAAGTAGGCACAAGCTAAATACCGATTCCAAGGATAGTTGCGGTGGAATAGTTCCTGGATGCCGGGGTTTTGGCGGAAATCAGGAACTATTTCACCGCAATTGAAGAGGGCTGGGTGGATGGCGGGGTGGCTAAAAGAGCCCCGTCCCTAATTAGCTACTTGGGCTCGGTTGATGTCCATGCTGGCGATGAGGTTGATGCTGGTGTCGAGGAGGTCTTCCAGTACGACGTCGCCCATGCGGATGGGGGCGTTGACGACCAGGCCTCGGATGAGGTTCATGGCTTGGGCGTGGAGTTCTAGCGGGATGGCCTTGGCGGTGCGGACAGGCAGCAGCGTCTCGTCGCCGCCAGATACTGCTACGGTAGTGGTGAGCACGCGCATGGGGCAGGTGAGCTCCTGATGTGCGAACTTATTACCGCGCGGACAGCTGTTGCCGGTCACGGAGCGCACCTCTACCACGGCGCCGTCTGCGTCACGCTCTACCTCTACGGTCAGGAGACACTCGGATGGGCAGGTGGTGCAGTTGAACTTGAGCGTTTCGATCACGTTATCGCTCATAGTTTATGCCTCCTCGACGGGGTCGACGGACAGGAAAATCTCGCTGGCTCCCAGGGCGAGTGCGCGCTGAATCACCTTTGCTGGCAGCGGGAAGCTTTCCATTACGCTCGGCTTAAACGCGCGGACCTTGCCGGCGAACAGTTCCTCGCCGTCGGCTAAGACCCTCACGCGGGCGGCGTCGACGGGTCGGCGCACGCGGAAGTTGAGCTTGGTAAGCGCCGCGGCCGTAATGCGTCCCGGCAGCGCGTATCCCGCGATGCCAGCAGGGGAGACCGTAAGCTCGCAGCCCGGAACGGCGCCCGCACCGGTCCCCAGCGCGTACGCCGCCGCAGCCGTGCCAGCACTCTCGGACTCACTCGTCACGTTGTCGGCCAGGTCGTGCACGTGCAGCACGTTGCCACAGGCAAAGATACCCGGCACGCCCGTCTGCAGACTCTGGTCCACTACGGCGCCGCGCGTGCGCGGGTCAAGCTCCACGCCTGCGGCAACCGAAAGCTCGTTCTCAGGAATCAGGCCCACCGAAAGCAGCAGCGTGTCGCACGGAACAACGCGCTCGGTCCCCGGAATGGGTGCCAGATGATCGTCGACCTGGCTCACCTCGACGGCCTCCACGCGGTCGTGCCCGATCACGCGCGTGACGGTGGTGGACAGGTGCAGCGGAATGCCCAAGTCGTCCAGGCAGTTCTTAACATTGCGGCGCAGGCCGTTGGCGTACGGCATGAGCTCGTACACGCCCTCGACGGAAATCCCCTCGAGTGTGCAGCGGCGCGCCATGATCAGCCCGATGTCACCCGAGCCCAAGATGACGGCACGCGAGCCGGGCTTGAGGTTTTCGATATTGATGTATCGCTGCGCCAGACCCGCCGTAAACACGCCGGCGGGGCGGCTACCGGGAATCTTGATCTCGCTGCGGGTGCGCTCGCGGCATCCCATAGCAAGGACGACCGCACGCCCAGTGAGCTGCAGCATACCGGCACGGCTCATGAGCGTGACGGTATGGACTGCGGCATCTCCCGCACCCTCGTCCACGCTCGACGCGCCCGCGCCCTCGCCCGAATCGATTCCAAGTACCATGCTGTCCAAGAACAGCACGATGTCGGTCGCGCGCACCTGGTCGATAAAGCGCTGCGCGTACTCGGGGCCGGTGAGTTCCTGCTTAAAGTGCGAAAGGCCAAAACCGGGGTGGATGCACTGGCGCAGGATACCGCCCAGATGCTGCTCGCGTTCCACGATGGCCACGTGCGCGCCGGCCTTGTGCGCGGCAAGCGCGGCCGCCATGCCGGCGGGGCCGCCTCCGATAACGACCACGTCGAAGGCCTGCGTTGCCACCGACGCTGCGGTTCCGGCCTCTGCGCGTTCGTCGTGCATATCAAACGCTGCCATCCTAGCGCACCCCCTTCAGCGGTCCCTCAACCAGCCAAGAACCGGCATCTTCCAAAAGCTCCTCGCTGGGGTCGCAGCCCAGCTCGCGGGCCAGAATCGCCACCACGCGGCTCTGGCAAAAGCCGCTCTGGCACCGACCCATGCCGGCGCGACAGCGGCGCTTGACGCCCTCGACCGAAACCGCGCCCGGGCGGCGTCGGATCGCGGCCACGATCTCGGCCTCGGGCACCGTCTCGCAGCGGCAGACAATCTGCCCCCACGAGGGGTCTGACTCAATGAGCTCTTCCTTGCGCGCAAGCGGCGCGCGGTCAAAGTCGTCCGGCGCACGGCGAATCGGGTCCCAATCGTCTCGTTCGCGCAGGGCCACGCCGGCGTCGCGCAGTATCTGCTCCATGCGCTCGGCAATGGCCGGCGCGCTCGCCACGCCGGGCGACTGAATGCCCGCCGCCTGGAACAGGCCTGGCACCACGGCCGACTGCCCAATAAAGAAGTCGTTCGTCCCCTGAATGACCGGACGCCCGCCGGCAAATGCGCGCACCACGCGGCGCGTGTCCAGATCGGGAACCAGCTTTCGCGCTCCCGTCAGGAGCGCGTTCACATCGCTTGCATAGGTCTGCGTGTCGCCCGGCTCGCGCACGGCGGCGGTCGCGGTGATCACGGTGTTCCCGTGTACGGTGCCCGTGACGATGACGCCCTTCGACACCGGCGTCGGCACGGGGTAGAGCGGCATGAGTGTGCGCGGCTCCTTGTCCAGCACCACGATGTTGCCCTGGCGCCAGACCATCTGGAACTCCTCGGCGCCCGCCATATGCGAGATGTCGGCGGCGCCGTTGCCCGCTGCGTTGATCAGATAGCGGCAGCGCACGTTGCCAGCGGGGGTCGCCAGCGTAAAGCGCGCGGTTCCGTTATCCGAGTCGGCAACTTCAATTGCCTCCACCGGCGCAGACCGCATAAGCGTCACCCCGTTGGCCACGGCGTTCTCCAGCGCGGCGATGGCAACCTCAAACGGGTCGACAAACCCAGTCGAGGGGCACCACAACGCGCACGTTGCATCGGCACTGGCGCGCGGCTCTAATTCGTGGATGCGGTCGGGTCCGATGATCGACAGCTCGGGCACACCGTTGACATGACCGTTGCACCGTAGTTTCTCCAGTTGCGCGCGGTCCTCATCGTCAAATCCCAGCACCATCGACCCGGTGCGGCAGAACAGAAAGCCCAGCTCCTGCGCCCACTTACCGTACAACTCGCAGCCACGGGCGTTGACCTGCGCCTTAACCGTGCCCGGTGCCGGATCGTAACCGGCGTGCACCAGGCCGCCGTTGGCCTTCGACGCGCCCAGCGCAATATCGTTGGCTGCCTCGACCACGCAAATGGTCAGGTCAAACCGCGCGAGCTGCCGCGCGACGGCGCACCCGGTAATGCCCGCGCCCACAATTGCGATATCAAACGTTTCTGCCACGGTGCCTCCCAGACAAGTTGACAGGCCGTCAATAAGACCATCCTACGGTCTACACACCCCCAGTGCGGCGGCAATGCGGCGAACAGCCCCGCAACACCCGCCAACGGCAGGCGAGGGGAGACACAGGACCATCGGCGACCTCGTCTGCCGCTCCTGGTGTCAGAGGTTTGTCTCGATCTGTAACAGTAAGAGGGGAAATTTGGTCCCAGTTGTTACAGATCGAGACGTTTGTCAGGCGGCCCCTCCGTTTGTCTCGTTCTGTAACAGTTAGGACCGGATTTCGGTCCTAGTTGTTACGGATTGAGATGTTTGTGTCCGCGTCAGCCCCGCGCCTAGCCGTGGTCCCATATAAACAAACCCCGTGGTAAACTTGACCGTACTGTTAATATTCCGAAAGGTACCCGTAATGTCCAAGTACATCTCCGAGCTCATGTCGCCGCAGCTTATGGGCGTCGTCTATGCCTTCGTTGGCTTTATCATCGCCCTGTATGTGCTGTCGGTCGTCTATGTGTTCATCGATGCTCGCCGCCGCGGCGCCAGCGCCTACGTGGCATGGGGCATCATCGCCCTCATCCCGTTTGTGGGCCTCATTGCCTACCTGGTCCTGCGCCCGCACTCCTACGCGTCCGACCGTGAGGAGCAGGAGCTGGACATGGCCCTGCGCGAGCGCCAGCTTGCCCAGTACGGCACCTGCCCGCAGTGCGGCGCGCCCATCGAGAAGGACTTCGTCGTCTGCCCGGTGTGCGACACCCAGGTTCGCAACGTGTGCCCCAGCTGCCATCGCCCGCTCGATGCGCACTGGAAGGTCTGCCCCTACTGCCGAACTCGCATCCAGTAACGCATCCATCGCCGGGCCGGCCGCAAGTCCCGGGCACGCCGCAAGCCACGCGCGCCACGCAGCCCCGCCCCACACGATGAAGCATGCGTAGAAAATCGCCCGCCGTGCCATTAAGGTGCGGCGGGCGCTTGTATACCAAGGCAACCTGCCTATAATGATGCAAGTCAAAAAGGCCGAGCGCATCGCACGCACTTGCATCAGGCATCCGAGAGGAGAAAACATACCCATGAAGGCACTCTACAATGACGGTTCGGTGGCCGAGCTCCCGCAGGACGAGGTCACGCATGTCATCCGCCACTCCGCCGCGCACATCATGGCGCAGGCCATCAAGCGCCTGTACCCCGAGGCCGACTTTGCGTACGGCCCCGCGACCGACAACGGCTTCTACTACGACGTCGACCTGCCCGAGGGCGTCAAGATCAGCGAGGACGACTTCCCCGCGATCGAGGCCGAGATGAAAAAGATCGTCAAGGAGAACCTCAAGTTTTCGGTGTACGAGAAGTCCCGCGCCGAGGCCATCGCCCTTATGGAGGAGCGCGGCGAGAAGTACAAGGTCGAGCACATCGGCGACCTGGACGACGACGCCCGCATCACCTTCTACCAGCAGGGCGACTACATCGACATGTGCGTCGGCCCCCACATCTGCTATACCAAGGCGCTCAAGGCCTTTAAGCTCACCGGCGTCTCGGGCGCATATTGGAAGGGCGACAAGGACAACAAGATGCTCACCCGCATCAACGGCGTCGCCTTTGCCACCAAGGAAGAGCTCGACGAGCACATGCACATGCTGGAGGAGGCCAAGAAGCGCGACCACCGCAAGATCGGCCGCGAGATGGACCTCTTTATGATGCGCGACGAGGCCCCCGGCTTCCCGTTCTTCCTGCCCAACGGCATGATCCTTAAGAACACGCTGCTGGATTACTGGCGCGAGATCCACCACAAGGCCGGCTACGTGGAGATCTCCACGCCGCTCATCATGAACAAGCAGCTGTGGAAGACCTCGGGCCACTGGGACCACTACAAGGACAACATGTACTCCACCGTCATTGACGACGAAGAGTACTGCATTAAGCCCATGAACTGCCCGGGCGGCGTGCTGGTGTATGCCTCCAAGCCGCACTCCTATCGCGAGCTGCCCATCCGCGCCGGCGAGATTGGCCTGGTCCACCGCCACGAGCTTCGCGGCGCCCTGCACGGCCTGTTCCGCGTGCGCTGCTTTAACCAGGACGACGCCCACCTGTTTGTGCGTCCCGACCAGCTGACCGACGAGATCGCGGGCGTGGTCAACCTCATCGACTCCGTGTACCAGAAGTTTGGCTTTAAGTACCACGTTGAGCTTTCCACCCGCCCCGAGGACTCCATGGGTTCGGACGAGGATTGGGCGCGTGCCGAGGAGGGCCTGCGCACCGCTCTGGAGAAGCTGGGCATGGACTACGAGGTCAACGAGGGCGATGGCGCCTTCTACGGCCCCAAGATCGACTTCCACCTGGAGGACTCGCTCGGCCGCACCTGGCAGTGCGGTACCGTACAGCTCGACTTCCAGATGCCGCTCAACTTTGACCTGGAGTACGTGGACGCCGACGGCACCAAGAAGCGCCCCATCATGCTGCACCGCGTGTGCTTTGGCTCCATCGAGCGCTTCATCGGTATTCTGATTGAGCACTTTGCGGGCAAGTTCCCCACCTGGCTGGCTCCCGTGCAGGTCAAGGCACTTCCGGTTTCCGAGAAGAGCCGCGACTACGCCCACGAGGTGTGCACCAAGCTGGAGGAAGCCGGCATTCGCGTGGTTTGCGACGACCGCGACGAGAAGATCGGCTACAAGATTCGCGAGGCCCGCAGCATCGACCGCGTGCCCTACATGCTCATTCTGGGCGAGAAGGAGGTCGAGGCCGGCAACATTTCCGTCCGCGATCGCTCCAACGAGACCGTTCAGATGAGCGTTGACGAGTTTGTTGCCAAGGTTCTCGAGGAGATCAAGACCCGCGCCTAAGGCAAGCAACACAACAATTAATAAAGGCGACCGTCGTCAAAGGGCGGTCGCCTTTTTTCTTACCAAAATAAGAAAAGCCGCTGGTTGAGCGGCTTTTTTTGTTGCACAAAAAGGTACAGGTTTTTGTAGAGGGCTATGGAGATGTATCTACGGTTGATTTCCGATCTCAGCCGAACACATTGAGCAAATAGGCCATTCCCGCAGTTAGCCGAACGCCCCCGCGGCCCCTCCTGGGGTCCGGGGGCGCCGTTTTCCCAGTTGAAGGAACGGTGGAGATGTGTTTCGATGGGTCCGGTGGCCATGCTCCGCCCGCCGCCCGGCACCTCTTCCCAGACTCAGCCGGACGGTCGGTCCGTCTATTCCGTTTTCGCCCTTAGGCTAGGCCAGCGGGGCATCGCCCCTCTCTGCGCGCGCCCTCTCGATGAGGCCCGGCGTCAGGTCGAGTTCGCCGAGCGCCACGTCCCCCACGCCGTAGGCGTCCAGCAGCGCCGCCGCGTCCTCCCCGAGCATCGCCCTGAAGGCGCGGGCGGGCGTCGAGAAGCCGAGCGCGCCGCGGGGCTCGGAGTTCGCGTGCGACATGGCCAGCGCCAGGTCCGCCGGGGCGAGCCGGTCGAACCTGATTCCGGCGCCCTTGGGCAGCAGCTTCCTGATCTCGACGTGGTTGCGCTCGCAGGCGCCCTTCTGGTCGCTGCGGCGCGGGTCGCAGTAGAACAGCCTCGTCTCGCCGGGCCCCTCGCCGAGCAGCGCCGCGATCGCCGCCTCGTCGGAGAACTC